>JBAZPF010000001.1:0-54592 GCA_041648295.1 Candidatus Margulisiibacteriota bacterium
GCACTTCACGCGGAGTGCTGGGCGTGGGCGTACCCATGGCCACCTCTATTGCTGATTGCGCCGCCGCCAGGGACGCTTATTATAAAGAAAACGGAATTTATGTGCCGATAATCGGCGACGGCGGCATGGCCACCGGCGGAGATATTTGTAAAGCGATCGCCTGCGGAGCGGATGCGGTGATGATCGGCTCGCCTATCGCCAGATCAGAAGAAGCTCCAGGCAGAGGCTTCCATTGGGGAATGGCAACTCCTAACGCCGCCCTGCCCCGAGGCTCACGCATAAGGGTCGGGACGATCGGGACGTTAAAAGAAATACTGCACGGGCCGGCAAAATATGACGACGGTTCAATGAACCTGGTCGGCGCGCTAAAAACATCCATGGGAACATTGGGCGCAGCCACGATCAAAGAGATGCAGCATGTTGAAGTTGTTATTGCTCCTTCGCTTTTAACTGAAGGAAAAGTTTACCAGAAGGCTCAGTCGCTGGGAATGTATAAGTAAAAATGGAACCTGCGACTAAACGTCGCGGTTCCATTTAGTTGCAGGTTTTTTTCTTCCCGGTTTTTCCACTTAATTATTACTTAAAAACTGAAATATCGTTTTCATTTTAACGATATATATTCAAATGAGTATGGCAATTCCTGATTCACTTCAAAATGTTAGAAACGCAACCTTGGTCATGAAACCATATATAGCTCTTAGGTCTAAAGGGGTCAGCCATGAGCAAGCACTACAATTTTCTAAAGGTTATGTTGCACTTGAAGGCCACCAAAACATTCTAAGTGAAGCCGGAAAAATATTATTTGGAAGCGCCACAAACTTTGTTGCGCCGGAGGCAGGCTCATTTTCTCCGCATTTGTCAGACAGGCTAAACAATGTCATCCCGGAATTACCTTCTGTGAGGAGCCCTAAACTGCATCTTTTTGTTTCACCTTCAGACAGCTTGACTACAGCAGAAAAATCCAGTCTCATTCAATTATTTAATTCCAATCCATGGGGGAAGACGCATGCATTACAAATAAGTAGAGGATGTTCAAATCAGTGTCTTATTTGCGGATTCGACGCTGCGACAATCATGACGCATATGCCATATCCAATGATTTTAGCTATTGCCAAGGAATTTATTTCCGCTGAAATGATGTTTAAAGGCAATACTTTATCTTATTATCTTGACAGCGATCCTTTCCTTTACAGAGACAAAGCATTTGACGCAGATTTTGGAGATGTAATGAGAGCATTAAAAGAAGAAAAATTTAATAAATATGGCCACATGGCTAATAGCATGCATCTAATACTAACCCATGGCTGGTGGCAAAACGATAAATACGCGCAGGCAGCGGCAATAAAATTTAGAGAATATGGGATTGGCGGAGTCTTACTAACTATTCATTTATTCCACCGGGAAATAGAAAGAAATCTTACTGATCCAAAAAAATTACAAGGCTTAATAGATAAATATGCGGAAAGGTTTAGAAATGCCATGTCACTGCTTCGGCCAAACATAAGATTAATCGGGATTGAAGGCGCCGATATCCCGGAAGTATTTTCACTCGAATATGTCCGTTCTCTTTTTCATAATAAAATAAAAACGGGGCTAGAACATCTTATTGCCTTATCTGATCTGCCAACCTATGTAACTGATCAATATGGAAGATATGAAATGAACCCATACGAGACCTGGGGGGTGTTGGTAAAGGAAGGTTTTATAGAGGAATGCACTGATTGTGAAAATAGAACAGGAATCAATAGAATAGGAAGAGTTTCGATGAAAATAGATGAGATCAAACCGAAAGATTTTTCTATTGGGAATTATAATGAGGCTCAAAATTGGGCGATTGGTAGTTTTCTGAGAACTGAACGGAGTCGGCAATCAAAAAGTGAAGTTGAGGAAAGATCAAATATCGTCCGACATAAAGCTTTACCGATTTTAATTTCTGCAGGCAGAGGAAAAACCTTTGCGGAAAGACTGGGCGTCTCATTCCCCGACGGCTCAATGGGTAGCGAGAGACCCAATTCTGTTATTTTTAGGCCAAATGGCGAAGTTGAGACAATACATGAAACCAGTGAAGGAAACAGATTAACCATATTACACAAATTATTTTAATCTTTAGTAATCTATCGGATTTGAAAATTTCATATAACCCGTGTTATACTGTGCCATGTCGCAACCGCATGATCTAATTGCCATCCTCGATTTCGGCGCGCAGTATTCAATGCTTATCGCCCGCAGAGTAAGGGAATGCAATGTATATTGCGAGATACTGCCCTACAACACTCCCGCTTCCGAGCTTAAAAAAAGGAACATTAAAGGTATAATCCTTTCCGGCGGTCCTTCGTCAGTCTATGATAAAGAGGCTCCAAAAGGCGATCCGGAAATTTTTAAGTCCGGGATTCCCATCCTTGGTATCTGTTACGGCCTCCAACTGATCGGTTCAGAAATGGGCGGCGAGGTAAAGCCAGGGACCAAAAAAGAATACGGCAAGACCATGCTGAAGATAGACGACCAGACCAATCTTTTTGCCGGTCTGGACGGCGAGATCCAATGCTGGATGAGCCATGGAGATTGCGTAGCCAAACTGCCGGCTGGATTCGTTTCCCTCGCGCACACCGATAACACGCCAAATGCGGCATTCGGGAATATTGAAAAGAAAATCTACGGCGTCCAGTTCCATCCCGAGGTCGTGCATACGCCAAAAGGGGTAGAAATCATAAAGAATTTCCTATACATCGTCTGTGATGCCAAGCCTACCTGGACCACAAAAAATTTCCTTGAAGTGGCCGCTGAAGAAGTAAAAAAAACGGTTGGTTCGGAAAATATCCTTTGCGCCTTATCCGGCGGCGTAGACTCGACCGTTGTTTCCGTCCTGGTGCATAAGGCGGTCGGAAAACAATTGACCTGCATGTTCATAAACCAGGGTTTTATGAGGAAAAACGAGCCGCAAAAGATCGAAAAGATATTCAAAGACTTTTTCGGGATAAATTTTATTCACATTGACGCGTCCGAAAGGTTTTATGAGAAGTTAAAAGGTATTACCGATCCGGAAGAAAAGCGCCATCGCATAGGGAATGAATTTATAAGAGTATTTGAGGAAGAGGCTAAAAAGCTGGGAACTATGCCCTATCTTGCTCAAGGCACACTATATCCTGATGTTATCGAATCGGCCGTGCCTGGCCTCTCTGCCACGACCGCGGTCAGGATCAAAACCCATCACAATGTCGGCGGTTTGCCAAAAGATATTTCATTTAAACTTGTCGAGCCGCTAAAAAAGCTATTTAAAGATGAAGTGCGCGCATTAGGAAGAGAACTTGGCGTGCCGGAAGAGATCGTCACTCGCCAGCCTTTCCCCGGGCCCGGCCTGGCTATCCGCATTATCGGCGAAGTTACGCCGGAACGGGTAAAGATCCTCCAGGAAGTTGATGATATTATCGTTTCTGAAATAAAAGAAGCGGGATTCTACAAGAAAGTCTGGCAGTCTTTTGGCGTTCTTCTGCCGATCCGAACCGTTGGGGTTATGGGCGATAAAAGGACATATTTAAATACCGTGGCGTTAAGAGTGGTCCAGTCAACCGACGCCATGACCGCCGATTGGGCCAAATTGCCTTATGAACTGCTTGAAAAGATAAGCAGTCGGATAATAAATGAAAGCCCACAGGTAAACCGCGTCGTTTACGATATCTCCTCAAAACCGCCGGCCACGATCGAGTGGGAATAAACCGCAAGTTTTAGCCGCTTTGATCCGATATATACTATAGAAGCACATGCTTGCCTGTTAGCATCAATGATGCTCATGATGGGAAGTTTTTTGCTTCTCTTTATGAACGCAATACAAAAATCTACCCTATTTGCTCCCGGTGGTCCCCTAGCTCCCTGGGCGGGACCATTGCCCGGGAATAGATCAACCCAAAAAAAGACCGCACAACCAGCGCAACAGCCGTCTCCAGCTGAAGCGCCGCAAAATGCCGAGCTATTGGAAGCTTTGCAGGCACGGCTCGGCATAACTCAAATCCAAGCCGCGCAAGAGTTATCCGCCTCTGAACAATGCCTTAAAATATTATGCGATTTAAGTGATAGTGATTATTTAGAACTGAAAACCGCCTGCAATTTAAACAGCAATGACAGTATCAATGATCTGGCCAATAAAATCACGCAATGTAAAACACATTCGCCAATTATTGATAAAACCAAAGCCGCTTTATTGCGATTCGGGGAATATCAGGAGAAAGAAAAAGAAATATTGCAAAAACTGCGAGTTTCAAGATCGGCGGAATTTGAACATTTTGAGACTGAACGAAACGCCTTATTAAAAAGGGCATTTAATGTCACTTTAAACTTGCTAAAAGATGACCCAAGACTGGCCAGGTATTATGAAATATTGAAAAAATATAATATTACATCCCCTCTTGATATAACCCGCGATACGCTTAATAAAATGAGCGTGCTGGAGGAAACTATATTCACATCCAGAACGGCGCAAATTAAACCCCTTGCGATTTCGAATTTAAACCATAAAGAGCTGACAAGATATTTTGAGCTTGAAAAGAGCATTAAAAACAGAATTGACCGGATGGTTACAGATGAAATATCCGCCAATAATAAAGAACTTGCACCAATAAGGGAAAAGACATTAAAAATAGAGGGCCTTCTTGAAATCGATTCTGAAATAAAGGATTTGCAATTGTCCCGTCTCACAAAAGAATCCGCGTCTTTGATCAAGGAATACATTTCCGCTTATAAATCATTGATAGCCGCCCTAAAAACCCCGCAATTTGACGATGACAATATTGCCGGATCGGCCTTAAATAAAATCAGCGAATCGATCATTCAGGAAATCGGGAATGAGTATAAAAATGCATATATAGATACCCCTACCGATCCGGAAAAACAGTCATTTAAATCTTTAATGCTTATAATCGCAAAGCTCCATATAACTGATGAGAAGATAACCAGCTTTTTTATGCGTCTGGCCAATCCGGTATTAAGCGCAGAAGACCGCAATGACCTATTTAGAGCCAGAACACTTAATTTCTTCGGCGTTAATTTATCAAAAACCAATATCAATCCCCTGATCTATCAAAACCAAAGTATAACCTCATATATTGAAGCAAATCATAAAGAATTCAATCATTTGCTTAACAATTACGCCCAAAGCATAAGAGACTATTTCAAAACGATCAGGGAAAACAAGTCTGTAATAGGATCCGGTCATTCAAGGTCCACCGCCCTATTCTATGCTCTTAGATCGGCCGGGTATTCCGAACAGGATCTTCTGGTCATAAACGCCATGACAGCTTATGAAAATATCGGTTCGGAAAGAAAAGTTCTTCTAACCGGGACAAAGGAAGAACAATTAAAAAAATGCCTGGAGGAGATCAAAAAACTATTGGACTTCATAAAAACAGATGATTTTAAAAAATTAAGCCCCGGGAATAAAGGAAAAACATTGCAGGACTTTGACTGCCTGGGAATGATCATTCAATGCCTGGCCGGTTCAAAAGTTGAAGGGGATTATCAGATTAACCTTTTTGCTTTTGACACTAAATTCGGCGCCACGATTGAATCTGAATCGTCATCATATGAAGAAACTTTTAATGCCGATGATGACGCGAATTCCAGAAGCATGATTAAGAGATTTTTTGTCGGAGGAGAAGGATTGTCCTCCGGCCTAAATCCCTGGTCAATACTTTCCAATCATATTTACAATTCTAGGATAACAAACGAACCGCTTGATCAGGGTTTTATCGATGAAGTCACAAAACATTCTCCACTGGGAGAACTGGCAGGATATGACGGCCAATATGATCTTGAAAGATTAAAAACATTGTTCATGGAATGCTTTATAAATAAGGCGCTTGAGATAAATCAGCAATCCATGCCGAATTATGAAGCGTCCAGGTCGAAACTGCTTAATTGGCTAAAGTCATTTATAACGGCAATAAGAAATGAGGTCAAAAGCAACCCTAAATTTGCCGGGTCGCCGGAAATGGAGAAGAGAATGGGCGTCCTTAGCTTGATCCATAGAGCACTTCTTGAATCCAAGCTTTTTACCGAAGGCGAATTAAACAAATATTTTTCTGACAATCCGATCGTTCCAATCACGGCTAAATTAACTTCGTCCGATTTAAATCGGGGCGGAGTTTACAGAACGGTTGGCTATGAAAGTCTTCCGTCAGGGATTCGGGATCAGTTTAAGAACGCCGGTTTTGCGGATTTTTGCCGTCAGCATCCCGATCTCCAAATATACTGGGCGCCTGATGACGCGTCAAATAAAGCATTCGGAGGATACGCCACATTTGATGATAATACAATAGTTATAGTTTATCAAAATAAACGGCAAAGCACGCATCCCGCATGGTATCTTGCCAGTGTCATATCGCACGAACTCCAGCATAAGATCGACAACCGGAATCTCTTAAGACATATTTCAGCCAATCCTTCTTATGCTAATGTGATATCAATTACCCCTTCTTTAATAACAGAGCGAAATGCTTATTTAACTCAACTTAGATACCTTTCCGGTTTGCCACAGAAAACAAAAGCGGTCAAAGAATATATCAAATATATTTCTGATATCATCATCAAGTCCAATATATTATTGGATATAAAAGATTTAAACAATAGGACTTTAATTGATCCTCCTTACGATGCTTCGATCCTGCAAGCGCAAGCAATTGATATTCATCCGGAGATAAACATCCCACTTAACTCTTCATTTTTAATTAATCTTCATGATGTTATTTCAATCCTGGGTTATGATCATGATGAAAATAATTATCTGTTAGGATCTTGCGCTCAAATCATTTCAGGTGGCTTATTAAATCTGGCAGACACTGATCGCGGCAATCGCAATATTATAGTAGATTTCATAGGAAAATTAATGGGGGCCAATACGAACGGATATTTAACTGATGAACTTCTAAACCGGATCGCGGCAATTAAAGCTTCAGCTGATTACCGTAAAAAACATACTAATGATAAAAGCGCGGCCCCCATCATTTCTTCAGATTTTTTATTATCTTTAATCATTGATTTTGCGAATAGGCAGCGCGCCGCCGGAACAAGATAATCTACCTCTTTCTTTTTGGGGATATCCTTGCCTTCTCATGCTCCTTCCAGTTTGAAGAAAAAATGTGAGTGCCATCTTTTTTGGCCACAAAATATAAATAATCGGTTTTGGCCGGATAGATCGCCGCTTTTATGGATTCCATACCCGGACTGCAAATAGGCCCCGGAGGCAATCCCCTATTTATATAAGTATTATACGGCGACTTTACTTTCAACTGATCAAAATAAACTATTTTACTTGGCCTCTCAAGCGCGTATTTTACGGTTGGACAGGCGTCCATTGCCATTTTAATATCCAGTCGGTTATGGAACACCGAAGATATTATGGCGCGCTCTTCTGATGTTGCCGCTTCTTTTTCGATTATCGAAGCGAGCGTTAAGATCTCGTGTAAATTATATTTTGTCGCTTTTTTATTGGCCCCCCAATAAGGGGCCACAACTTCGGTGAACCGCTTGAACATCATTTTCGCCAGCGCTTCCGTAGATATTCCTTTCTCAAAAACATAAGTGTCCGGGAACAAATATCCTTCAAGCGAATTGTCGGGAATGCCGTATTCCTTTGCCAAATGGGTCTTTGTCAGTCTGCGAAAATCTTCAAAACAGGCAATGCCTTCTTTTTCAAGGATCGTTCCCATTTTATAGATCGAAGTCCCTTCGGGGATGGTCACTTTCAGCAATTCTTCCGGAACCGCCTCGCCTGCCGCCAACTTTTTTAAAACATCGATCAGGATCGGATGAGAAGAAAACTTATATTTACCGGCTTTGACCTTATCGGTAATAAACAGCATTCGTGCCGCTATTTTAAAATCAAGGTCCCTCTTAATGACCCCGGAAACCTTTAATAGAAATGCAACCTGATTGAATGATGTCCCTTTTTGTATCTCGATCGTGACTGGAGCATCATTGGTCCCCGCCTGAAGAAAGACAGAAAGCAGCGAGAATAAGGAAAAAGTTATAAGCAATATTATGATTATTAACGCGAGTTTTTTCATTTTCTTTTGCTGTCAAGATAACTCTGTAAAATATACGTGGCGGCTGATTTATCAACAACTTTGCGCCGCTTTTTAAAAGAGAGCCCGGTCTCCGACAGCATCCTTTCAGCCTGGACCGTGGTCAGCCTTTCGTCCCAGGTATTTATCGGTATTTTAAAAGCGGCTTTGAGCGCTTCCTGGAACTTGAACACCTTCTCCGCCTGGATGCCTATTTCGCCGGACATTTTTATCGGCAGGCCGATCAACACCTCGTCAATCCCCTCATATTTTTTTATTATTTTTTTTAATTCCCTTATGTCTTCTTCATAAGTGTCGCGCTTGCCGATGACGGCCACCCCCTGGGCGGTGAGCCCAAGAGGATCACTGATCGCAACCCCTATTCTTTTATCTCCGTAATCTATGCCCAGGATTCTCATATCGCTCCCAAAACTTTATCAAAGGCTTCCTTTATTTTTGAAATATCACGCCCGCCGGCCTCCGCTTTGCTCGCTTTTCCCCCTCCTCCGCCACCGCAGGTTTCGGCCAGCGCTTTGGCCATTTTACCCGCGTTATATTTTGCCGTAAGGTCGTCAGAAACAATGACCAAGAACGACGCTTTGCCTTCATTTGCCGCAGAAAAAATAAGGATCCCGGACGGCATTTTACTTTTTACTTCATCCGCAAGGCTCCTTAAGTTGGACATTGAAATGTTTTCAAATTCTTTTGCCAGCACTTTCACGCCGTTTATCTCTTTTATTTCCGCGATCAAGGCATCAGCCTGCCCCAGGACCTTCTTTTCCTTAAACTTTTCGATCTCCTTAAGAAGAGTATGCTTTCGTTCTTTCAGCCATTCGACCCTTCCCCTTAAATGTTCCAAAAATTTATTCACGTTCACGATATCAACGTTATCCACCGCTTTGGTCAAACGGACCAGTTCTTCCTGGTCGATCTCGAATATATTAGATTCGAAGACTTCCTTGTTCCCCAATTTTTCTTTCTCATCCTGCAGCAGCCTAAGCTCATGGATCAGCTTGTAGATGCTGTCTCTCAATCCCTTCCCTTGATAGATGACATAGATCTTGGCGGCCGAACCGGCTACGGCTTCGATCCTTCTGATCCCGGCCTGGAGAGCTTCTTCTTTCACGATCTTAAAGAACGAGATGTCCTCGGTATTCTTAATATGGCAGCCGCCGCAAAGTTCTATGCTGACTGCAGGGATCCTTACCACCCTTACGCGGTTGCCGTATTTTTCCCCGAAAAGCGCCATCGCCCCGAGTTTTTTGGCATCGTCGATCGACATTTCCGATATTTCAACTTTGATCTTTTTCTTTATGTTCTCATTTACCTGTTTCTCTATCTCTTCTATATCGCAGGCGTTCAAAGCTTTGGGACTGTGGAAATCGAAACGGAAATGGTCGGGCGCCACCAGCGAACCTGCCTGTGTGGCATCAGCGCCCAGGACCGACCTTAGCGCCGCGTGCAAAAGATGCGTGGCCGTATGATGGGCGGCGGTCGCGGCGCGGCGGCTTACGTCTATCCTTGCTTTAACATTCTGCTTCTCTTTTACTTCGTCAATGCGGTCAACTTTATGAAGAATGACCCCTCCGATCTCTCCAAAAGTATTGGTGGCGATTATCTCTTTATTATCAAATGAAATGATGCCGGTGTCCCCGACTTGCCCCCCGCCGGCCGGATAAAACGGCGTTTTTTCCAGGATGACCGCTTTTTCATCTTTCAGGATGGCTATCACCTTGGTATCGCATTCATTTTTATCGTAGCCGATAAAATTAGTCTTTGGATATTTAGAGACGTCTATTTTTGCCTCTTCGTTTACAAATGACGCTTCCCTTGCCCGGGCGCGCTGGGCTTCCATCGCGGCCTTATATCCAGCCTCATCAATTGAAGCTCCCTTCTCCCTGACGATCTCCCTGGTCATTTCAACCGGAAAGCCATAGGTATCATGCAGTTTGAAGGCTTCTTCACCCGGGATCAATTTGCCGTGCTTGGCGATCATCTCCTGCAGTAATTTCATCCCCGTATCAAGGGTTAAATAAAAACTTTCTTCTTCCGTTTTCAGCGTTTGAATGATGTTTTTTGATTTCGCGGAGAGCTCCGGATAAATGGACCTGCCGATCTCAATAACGGTTTCCGCAAGTTTCGGCAAAAATATCTCTTTTATCCCAAGCTTCCTTCCGTGCAGGACCGCGCGGCGGATAATTCGCCTTAATACATAATTCCTGCCTTCATTGCCCGGAAGCACGCTGTCGGCGATAAGATAAACCGCCGCCCTTAGGTGGTCGGCTACGATCCTTCTTGAGATCAGCTCGCCTTTCGGCAGTTTTTCTATTATCGGGACAAAAAGATCGGTGTCAAAATTTGTTTCCGCGTTCTGAAGAAGCCTGGCAATGCGTTCAAGCCCCATGCCGGTATCAATGTTTTTTGACGGCAGAGGAGTTAATTTTCCCGCTTCATCGCGGTTGTACTGGATGAAAACCAGGTTCCAGACCTCAAGCCATCTTTCACAATCACAGCTGGGATCGCAGCCGGGTTTTCCGCAGCCTTTGCCCGGACCGTAATCGTAATAGATCTCCGAGCAGGGACCGCACGGGCCGGTCGGGCCCGCCGCCCAAAAATTGTTTTCTTCGGATAAACGGTAAAGTTTTTCTTTTGGGATTTTATACTTATTCGTCCAGATATCGGCCGCTTCATCGTCTTTTTCATAAACCGCAACGACCAGTTTTTCTTCCGGCAGGGCGAATATCTTCGTCAGCAGTTCCCAGGCAAAGGCGATCGCATCCTCTTTAAAATAATCGCCGAACGAAAAATTGCCGAGCATTTCAAAGAAAGTGTGGTGCCGGCTGGTTTTGCCCACATTTTCAATATCATTCATGCGTACGCATTTTTGGGCCGACGCCGCGCGCTTGAATTTTGGCTTTTCGGTCCCCAGAAAGATCGGCTTGAACGGAAGCATTCCGGCCAGGGTCAAAAGAACGGTCGGGTCCGAAGGTATAAGAGAGGCCGAAGGCATTATCTTATGTCCTTTGTCTTCAAAATATTTAAGAAAAGTTTTTCTTATCTCTTCGCTTTTCATTTTTTATACCTGCCTGCCGGCAGGCAGGTAACCCTTTATCTCGTTCTGAACTTCATTTATGTCTTTTATGGTGCTGATCACTTTTATTCGTTTTGGATTATCGGCCGCGATCTCATTGTATTTTTCTCTTACTCTTTCATGGAAGGCCAGGATCTCATGCTCAAAACGGTTCAGGTCCCCCCGTTTCGCGGCACGCTTTATCCCCTCTTCAACCGGGATATCAAGCAAAAAAGTGATGTCGGGCAAAAGGCCTTTGGATGAAATCCAATTCAAATACCTCACCAGGTCTTCGGGAAGAGCGCGTCCGCCCAGTTGATAAGCGATCGTGGAATCTATGAATCTGTCAGAAATAACGATCTTCCCCTCCGATAATGCCGGGCGGATAACTTTTTCAACATGCTCTACGCGGTCAGCGCAAAAAAGAAATATCTCCGAAAGCAATTCAACCGACAGATCGTTGTTAAGAAGCGCTTTCCTGATGATGTCCCCGATCTCTGTCCCTCCGGGTTCTTTTGTTAAAACCACGCTTTTGCCCGAAGATTCAAGATATTCCTTCAGCAGTTTGGCATGCGTTGACTTGCCGCAACCCTCTCCGCCCTCAAAAGTTATGAACATAATTCCTCCTTTAATTCAGGCTGAAACCGAAAGTAACCTCCTGCCGCATGGCCCGGTAAGTAAGATCGACGCTGAAACAATGGATTTTCACGCCGGCCGTATAATCGATATCCTGCGGCGAAAGATCGGGCAGAAAATAAGAACAGCTGAAAATAAATTTTCCGTTTTCGGAATTAGATTTCAGGGACAAGCCTATCGTATCCCGCGCGTCAAAACGATATTTTTCATAATTAAACGGACTTTGCCCGCGGTTGGCAAAATAATGTGAGTAATTTATCAGAGAATCAAGGGACGGGCTTAATTTTCTTTCATATCCCAGCGACCCGATCAGCTTGACCCAGTGCGTGCCGTTGCCGTATAAGGAAGAATCGGAAATGCCGCCGACCGAGATCCCGTCAAACAAAGTTTGTTTAGTTTTTAGATAGACATTTTCACGGTTAAGAGAAGTTGAAGACGATTCTTCGGCGATCTGCCCGGCCGAGACACTGCCTTCGATGCCGCCTTTCATGAACGGTATATTCCGGAGGCGGACGATAAGATCGGGCAGTTGGCTGACCCTTTCATAATTGATCCTTTCTCTGCTAGACAATCGAGCCGAAAATTCATATTTCTTATAACTGGAGATCGACAGAATTGACGGTTCTTGTTCCTGCTTAATCTCTTCGCCAAAACTATTTAAATATCCGATCCCCCATCTCGGCCCTTCGGATCCGCTTAAATATATATCGGCGTCTGTTTCCCGGTCTTCATCGATAAGATAGTTCAGTTTAAATCCGCCGCCGATCCCTCTATTTGCGGTATAATTAAAACTATAATTCCCGTTCAATTCCGGCTTCAAATGCCAGGACATCGTCTCGCTTATCCAAAACCCGTCGTCAGTATTATTTCCGATCTCGGGATATGGCATGACATTCTTTTTTCCTTTCTGTTCGGCCTTGAAATCATAAACATACACCGGTATGGGTATGGATGGTACCGATCCGAGCCAGAAGATCCCCCAGTATGAGGCCAGCCATCCCTGCTTCTGGAACAGGTCGATCTCCGCGGCGGAAAGATGATAATGAGGAGAATCCAGGCCGCACGCTTCAAAGGCCGCATTTTTAAGCTTAACCTCTTCAGTGCCGAACTCCACATCATTGCCTGAAATATTCGCTTTTTCGTATTGTATTTTTACCATTTTAGCGCTGCCCGTCTCTTTATTAAAATCATATTTCAATTTTTTCCCGGAAAAATTTAAGCCATTGAACGCAAAAGTAAATCCGGAATCAAGATAGGCTTCGCGGCTGGCAATCTTATAGATCAGATGCTCGCCCGTGATCTTTACGTTCTTAAAAACTACTTCAACCGATCCGGTGGCCTCGATCGAGCTTTTATCGCGGTCGTAAAACATGCTTGCCGCGTTGATCGTCAGGTCCTTATCCTGCGCATATCCCGATGCGGCCATGAACAATAGAAAACAGATAACGGCAAATCTCTTCATCCCACCTCTTCGTAGCGGGTTTCCTTGTTGCAGAACTTTGTGACATCCTTGCGGAACACAAGCTCGATCGATCCGATCGGGCCGTTGCGCTGTTTGGCAATTATTATTTCGGCAATATTGCCCCGCTCCGACTGCGGATTGTAATAATCTTCCCTGTGGATGAACATTACCAGGTCCGCGGTCTGTTCGATCTCCCCCGATTCCCGAAGGTCGGACAAGCGGGGAATGCGGTCAGTCCTTTGTTCGACCGCGCGCGAAAGCTGTGATAACGCGATGACCGGAATATCAAGCTCCCTTGCCAGCGTCTTTAACGAACGGGAGATTTCGGATATTTCCTGAACGCGGTTCTCCACCCGCCCCCTTCCCGACATCAACTGCAGATAATCGATAATAACCGCGCCAAGACCCTTTTCCATCTTCAATCGGCGGCATTTTGCCCTTATTTCCATGGCAGTAGCGGAAGCGCTGTCATCAACATAGATCGGCGCTTCAGACAGCTTTGCCAGCGCCCTAGTTAGTTTTTTCCATCCGGTATCGGGAAGAGACGCGGTCTTAAGCCGCAGCGCGTCTATTTCCGCTTCGGAACAAAGCATGCGCTGGGCAAGCTGGTCCTTGCTCATTTCAAGTGAAAAAATGGCCACCGGGATCCCGAATTTTATCGCCATGTTCTGGGCCATATTGAGCGCCAGCGCCGTTTTGCCTACCGACGGCCTGGCCGCGATAATAATAAGGTCGGAATTCTGAAAACCCGCGGTCAAATTATCAAGATCGGCAAATCCGGTGGGAATACCGGTTATATGCTCCTTTTTACCGTAGAGGCGGTCGATCCGGTCCAAAACATTTTTCAAAACACTGTCTATTTTGTGGAAACCCTCATGGACCCGCTTCATCGCGATATTAAAGATGCTTTTTTCGGCATGATCGATGATCTGGTCAACATTTTCCGGCTGGTCAAAAGCATTTTGCACTATTTGCGTGCCGGCATCTATTAACCTTCTCAAAGTAGCTTTTTCTTCAACTATCCGGGCGTAATAATCAAAATTAGCCGCGGTCGGGACGGAATTGATAAGGTCCGCAACATAAACCGATCCGCCGACCGCTTCAAGTTTTCCGTTTTTCCTCAAGGTTTCCGTGACCGTGACCAAATCGACCGGTTCGCCGCGGTCAAAAAGGTCCATAATCGATTCAAAAATAAACCGATGGGCGTCCCGGTAAAAGCTATCGGACTTCATGTTCTCAATCGCCTTAACAATTGCGGTCTTATCAATCAGCATTGAGCCGATAACAGACTGTTCGGCTTGAAGGTTTTGCGGTGGTATTCTTTCTTCAGGCATAAGGAGTTAATTTTACCTTAAATCGGGTCTATTTTCAATCGCAAATCCAACTATTTCCTGATCTGGACCTTCAGTTTTAATTCGAGCTCATTCTGGATGTTTTTAAACATCGGGTTCACGGTTTCATCGGTCAAAGTTTTAGCATGGTCCCGAAACGAGATCCGGTATGCCTGGCTGTTCTTGTAGCGGTCAAAAAGCTTAACTTCCTCCACCAGTTCGCCGCCCGATTTAGAGATCAGCTCAATTATCGCTTTTGAGGACACATCTTCCGGAACAAACATAGCCAGATCCCTTTCAACTTTGGGGAATTTAGGGAGCGGCCGGTATTGCTTCTTTGGCATCGGCAGTTCAAAAAGCAGGTCAAGATCAAATTCAAAAACGTAAACTTCATGAGTTAATCCCCAGGCTTTTTGAATTTCAGGATGCAATGCTCCAAATTTCCCGAGGACTTTTTCTTTCGGACCGATCAACACCAAAGCTGATTTACCCGGATGGAACCGGTCGTCCATAAATGATTCATATTTCCAAAGATCGGAAAAACTTGAAAGTAATTTTTCGACCACCCCTTTCATCCTGAAAAAATCGGCCCCGCCTCCCGTCATTGCCCCCGCCACCACCAGCTTTTCTCCGGGTAGAAATATTTTCCCGAGCTCAAAGATATTGACTTCGTCGATCTGGTGGCGGAGGTTATGTGAAATGACTTTTAACAGGCTATTGATCATCCCCGTCCTTAAGACCGATTCTTCAGGCGTCATCGGGTTTGAGATCACAACCGCATTGCTGTCCGCCATCTTTGGATCGACCAGGCTGAAGGTCTGGGTTTCATAAAGCCCGCAACCGACAAGTATATCTCTTATTTTTCTTTGAGTCCCCAGTTCAGATTCAATATTATCTTCTCTTACCGCGGGGATGGTCGTCTTGATCTCATTATAGCCGTAAATGCGCGCCACTTCTTCTATCATATCGATCTCGCGTTCGATATCTGAAGCTCTCCATGAAGGGACGCTTGCTCTTAATTTGTTTCCCGTGACCTTAATATCGTCAAAGCCCAGGCTCTTCAATATCTTTCCGGCCTCTTTTATTGGTATTTTTATGCCCAGCGTCTTAAAAAGCTTTTCCTGCCTCAACTCCAGGATTTTATTCTTTTTTTCTTTTCCCTTAACATCGATCTTTCCGCCGACCACCGCCCCGCCCGAAAGCTCCGCTATCATCATAGCCGCCCGGTCCAGGGCTTCCTCTACCATGTTCCAGTCAACACCCTTTTCAAACCTGACCGATGCTTCCGTTCTTAGTTTCATTGCTTTTGAAGTTCTATTTATGGAAATAGGATTAAAGTATGCCGATTCGAGCAATACGGATGTAGTCGAATTTGAGACTTCGGAATTAGCTCCTCCCATGATACCTGCCAGCGCAATCGGATATTTCTCATCAGCGATCACAAGCATCTTCGGTTCAAGTTTTCTTTCAATCCCATCCAGAGTGGTCATCTTTTCCCCCGCGGAAGCTTTTCTTACAACGATTTTATTTTCTTTGATCAGAGCGGCATCAAAAGCGTGCATCGGCTGGCCCAACTCGGCAAGCAGGTAATTGGTGACGTCAACAATATTATTGATCGGCCTCATGCCGGCCAGCAGAAGCCTGTTTTTAAGCCACTCGGGGGATTCTTTTACGGTCACGTTTTCGACCATCCTGGCCATATACCTCGGACAAAGTTCTTTATCCTTAACCTCGATCCTGACCCTGGATCTTATTTTTTCTTTTGATTCCCTGACTTTTACCGGCTTGACCTTAAGTTTTGTTTTTAGCAGGGCGGAAACTTCCCTGGCCGCGCCCAGAACGCTGGCGCAATCGCCGCGGTTCGGCAAAATGTCGATATCCAATACGCAGCTCCCAGTCCCGATATATTTCATCACATCTTCGCCGAGCATCGCGTCCTTGGGCAACCGCAGCACCCGGGTTTCTTCATAAAGCCCGAGTTCGTGGGGCTTTAAAAGATAGCCAAAAACTTCGACTCCGTGAAGTTCCTGTTTTTTAATTGCAATGCCTCCGGCTATGGTCGAACCCTCGAGAGCGACCGGGACTTTTTCGCCGATGTTCAAAGTTTCGTCCTCTGTTATGACATCGAGCATTTTCTTGCCGATGTCAATCCGGCAGACCAAATGGTGATCGGACGGAAGCCTCTCCGCCGATTTTATTTTGCCGACGACAATGCCGGAAATTCCCCTGCCGTGATATTCGATGGCTCCCACCTCAAGGCCGGTCATTATCAACCGGTCGGCAAGCTCTTCCGGCTTGATCTTTATGCTTACAAAATCTTTAAGCCACTCAAATGGTATTTTCATTAAAATTGCCTCAAAAACCGTAAGTCATTCTCATAAAAAAGGCGGATATCATCGATACCATACTTTAACATTGCCACGCGCTCGACCCCCACCCCAAAAGCAAATCCGGTATATTTTTCAGCGTCGTAATTTACATATTTAAAAACATTAGGGTCAACCATTCCCGATCCCAGGATCTCCAGCCAGCCGGTATTTGAACAGACGCGGCAGCCTGCCCCTCTGCACATGACACACTGTACGTCCACTTCGGCGGATGGTTCGGTGAACGGAAAATAGCTTGGCCGGAAACGGACCTTTTTATCTTTTCCGAAAACCTGATGGAGAAAACCGGTAAGCGCGCCTTTCAGATCGCCGAAGGTAACGTTTGTATCCACCAGCAAACCTTCCAGTTGATGAAAAACCGTGGAATGCGTAATATCAGCGTCGCGGCGGTATACCCTTCCCGGCGCGATTATCGCCAGCGGCGGTTTGCGTTTTTCCATTACTCTTATCTGGACGGGCGACGTGTGCGTCCTTAAAAGCAGTTTCTCGTCTATCCAGAGAGTCGACCACATATCGCGGCTGGGATGGTATTTGGGTATGTTCAGCGCCTCAAAATTATAATATTCTGTTTCGACATCGGGCCCTTCGGCTATGGAAAATCCCATGCGGGTAAAAATGTCCAACAGTTCATCCATCACCTGGGTTATGGGATGGAGTTTGCCTCTTGCGGCGCCGGTCGGAGGAAGAGTGATATCGATCCTGTCCGTCTTTAATTTTTGCGAGGTCTGCTGTCCGGAAAGCAGTGTCATTTTTTCATCGATCAGGTTTTTAATCCTGGTTTTTGATTCATTTAAAGCCTTACCGAAGTTGGGACGCTCGCCGTCCGGCAAGTTTTTAAGGTTCTTTAACAGTTCGGTCAAAAGTCCTTTCCGGCCCAGGTAACGGACGTTTAAAACCTCAAGCTCTTTAGCGCCTGACACTTCTTTTATTGATGAGACCGCTTCTTCTTCAATTGCTTTTATTCTATCCATAAGTCCTCTGCCTTAAAGCTTCGTATAAGATCAAGGTCGCGGACATGGCCGCGTTAAGCGATTCCGATTTTCCCGGCATCGGTATTTTTACCACTTCGTCGCACATGCTCAATATCTCCGGCGGAAGCCCGGCCCCTTCATTCCCGATCAAGATCGCTACCGGACCGGAAAGCTTGGCCTGCCAGTAATTGCTTTTTCCCGACAGGTCGGCCGCTATCAGTTTTATTCCCCGGGCTTTCAATTCTTTGACGCCTTTTTCCGCTTCTCCAAATTCAATTACCGGAAGATGAAAAAGCGATCCCATGGTCGAGCGGATCACTTTTTGATTATATAACTCGACCGTCCCCTTCGACAATAAAACCGCCGAAGCGGCAGCCGCGTCGGCGCTGCGGATAATGGTGCCGAGATTTCCCGGATCCTGTATCCCTATGCAGTAAACGATCAAGGGATCGGAAGCGCTAAGAACATCGCCGATCAAATGCTCGGGTTTCCTTGCTACCGCCAAAATCCCCTGCGGGGTTTCAACCGAGGTTAACAGTTCAAAATCCCTTTTTGAAACTTTATACGCAGGAATCCCTTTGGCCTTTAATATTTTTACCGCCGGAAGCTCGGATGAATACAGGATATAATCAATATTCTCGCCCGCCTCCAGCGCCAGATGCTCGCCTTCCACCACAAAACGGCCATCCTTTTCGCGGATCCTTTTTTTCTCGATCAGTCCCAAAACTTCCTTGACTTGCGGCAAAAGTTGCATTTACAAATTATACACTTTGCGAGTTGCTATTTCAATGTAAAAATTATAGAATGAAACCGTGAAAAAATTCGTCATTTTGCTCTTTTTTCTGACATTTTTTACGGGTATGGCCGGCGCTTTGGTTTATAAAGACCGGGCCGGCAGCTTCTACTGCATCAAAGACGGTTCGATCTGCCGGTCGCAGGACGAAGGGAGAACCTGGATCTCGTCAAAGATCGAGACTTCCGAAGCCTGGCTTGATGAAAATCCTGACGGAGATGTCTGTCTTTTTTACAAAAAAGACAATCGATTATTCATGTCAAGATCAAAAAATCACGGAATTTCCTTTGATAACAAGCAGGCAATTTATAATTTTAGCTCTTCCCCCGAAAGTTTATCCGTAGGTTTTTATAACGGTTATTTACAATTGACATATCAATCCGACGACAATTTATATTACACCTATTCATCGGACAGCGGACAATCCTTTGCTCCGGCGCTGCTTCTTAACAATAATCTGCCGGTAGCCCGATTTTCGGGAGGGGTAAAAGAGGGATCGATAGTCTTTCTGTCAAAAAATAAGCTTTATTACCTCTCCAATTCCCGCGGTTGGACGCTTCCTCAAGAAATTTATCAGGCCCAGGGCATTATATTGTCAATCATTGACAAAAAAGACGCGATTTTCTGGATTGAAAAACCAAACGAAGGAGAATACGACCTGTATAACTGGGACGGCAAGTCCGCGAACCTGATCTATAAGGACAATTATCCGATTCTCGAGTTAAATCTCGTTACTCCTGAAGTGCTCACTTTTTCCCTGTTCAAGGAAAATCATTATCTTCCATCCTATCTGATAAAAAATATCATTTTTGGATCCCCAAAACCGATAAAGGGAACAGTTTTTTCAAATGAACAATATGAAGGATCGCTGATGACCGATAACGGGATTGCCGGTATTTGGACAATTGGGAACGAGCTCAAATCCTTGGGATTGCTTAATCTTGCTCCTAATATCCCCATAATAACTATAAAAAATGCCAAGACTAACGGCAAATTGAGATTGGCCGTTAATTCAGACGATCCGGACCATGATCCTCTGGTTTTTAAGATCGAGATCAGCCCGGATAAGAATTTTGACAGGAATAAGCGCTGGACTTTTTATGTTTCAAGCCGCGAGGTTGAGATCCCGCTTTCATTCCCGGACGATCAATATTATCTGCGGGCTTATGCCGGCGATTTTATTTCATATAGCCCGCCGTCGGAGACTGCGGTTTTTCATCTTGATCGCGCGGCGCCAAAATTAACCATTATTCAACCTGAAAAAGGAGCGATCGTTAATTTGCCTCTGCTCGAGATTAAAGGATTGGTTTCTGAAGAATGCGTCTTGTCGATAAATTCCAGGCCGGCCGCGATCGACCATTCCGCTTTTGCGGCAAGCCTCGATCTTAAACCGGGCGAGAACCAAATACTGATAACTGCCACTGACGAAGCCGGGAATGCGACCGCCGAATCTTTTACCGTGACATTAAACGAAGCGGCGCCGGTAATTATTATCACAAATCCAAAAGGATCAAACTGGTATAAAAGCGGCGCTTCGATCGTTATTGAAGCCCAGGTCCGTGACCGCGGAAATGACATTCAAGATGAAACCGATGCCCCGATAATGATCGACGGAAAAAGTATACACCAAACCGCGACCTTCAGTCTGGATGACAATAAGATCACCGGCGTGGTAACGCTCCCTCCCGATCTTTCCGAGGGTGAGCATAAATTAAGCGTTTCAATTTCCGACACGCAGAACAATTTGGGGTTCTGCTCGACCACGATCAAGGTCGATTCTTCCGCCCCGGAAGCGGCAATAAAAAACATTATTATCGCAAAAGACGGGATTTCGATCCCGCTCAAGGAAGACGGCAGTGGTATTGATGTTTCAGGGACAACTCTGTCGGTAAAGATCGCCAGCCTTGAAGTTACCGGGAAAATAAAAAAAGAGGGCAATAATCTGGTTTTTGTTCCCGACCGGCCATTGGTTCAAGGAAGTTATGAGATAAAAATAAAACCGCGGGATGTGATCGGTAATGTGGGAAAGGAATCGGCCTGTACAATGAGTTTTAATCCCAATTTATCTTCTCTAAACGCCCAGGCAAGTAGTTCTTCCCTTGCGATAGCTGAATGCAAAAATGGCCCGAATCCTTTTTCTCCTTTGAGCGGACAAACGACCGCGATAACTTATAAACTTTCAAGATACCCCGCAAGCTTGAAGTTTTATCTTTTCACTATTGACGGCGAACAGATCCTATCAAAAATCATTCAGGCAGCCTCCGATGGAAAGATAATTTGGGATGGGAAGAACCAGGCGGGAAATTCAGTCTCATCCGGGGTTTACATTTATGCCCTGGTCGCACAGGATAACACGGAAAAATCAGATATTAAAAGAGGAAAAATAATCCTTCTTCAATAAGCTCCGAACCCGGTGATGACGACCGGGATCGTTCGAAAAAGGATCTTCGTATCAAGCCATAGCGACCAGTTCTCTATATAATAGATATCAAGCCTCACCATGTCTTCAAACGGCAGAAGGGAGCGGCCCGACACCTGCCATAATCCGCTTATGCCGGGAGCAACCCGCAGCCTTTTTTTGTGCCAGGGAGAATATTTTTCTACCTCTCTCGGCAGAGGAGGCCGCGGCCCGATAAGGCTCATGTCTCCTTTGAATACGTTCAGCAATTGCGGCCACTCATCGATCGAAAGCCTCCTTAACCACTTGCCCACCCTCGTCATTCTTGGATCTTCCTTAATCTTGAAAATATGACCTTCGGTTTCTGACAACTCTTGAAGGGCGGGGATCATTTCTTCGGCATTCCTGATCATGGAACGGAATTTAAACATCCCGAACAACCGGCCGTCTTTTCCGACGCGTTCCTGCTTGAAAAATACCGGCCCCCTGGAATCGATCTTTATCAAGATCGTGATCAGTAAAAAAACGGGGGACAGGATAACAAGAAGCGCCGCGGAAGAGATAATATCCACCATCCGCTTCATAAACGCATTAAAACCGGTTAATCCAATCTCGGTAACGGTAATCAGCGGGATGCCTCCCATTTCCTCAATATTAACTCTGGAGGCAATCAGTTCCAGTATTCCGGGAACGATTTTAAAACTGACGTTCAACACTTCACATTCCGTGATAATGTCCAATATTTTTCGGTAAGGAAGGCTCGTGGTCGCAAAAACGATCTCGTTTATGTTTTCGGTTTTAATGATCTGTTTGGCATTTGATATTTCTCCAAGCACCGGCACTTCATGATATTTTTTATTGCGCTTTGCGGCATCGTCGTCAAGAAAACCGATCGGAGAGCCGCCCAGCGCTTTGTCGGTCTTCAATTTGAGCGCAAGCGTTTGCCCCATCTCCCCCGCCCCAATTATCAGTATTCTTTTGATCCCCATGCCGAGGCTTAAAGTCCATCTTTTGAAAAACCGGACAATGCCGCGCTGCGCCATAAGCAATAAAAATGATATTGCGGCGGCATTGATGATCACCAACCTTGAAAACCAAAGCCCGCGGTAAAGGAAAAGGAACCCAAGTAAAGTGAAAGCGGACACCAGCACGGCGAGGAGCAAAGTGGCAATATCATCAATAAAATCCCCGGACCTTTTTTCATCATAAAGGCCGATAAGCCTGAAAATGGCAAGCCACAACACAACTATCAATAACAGCGTCTCGGAGTAATTTCTGAATCCGACCCTTTCAACCGGAAAAAAGCCCGCTTCCGCAGAAAAGCGAAGATAATAAGCCAGTATAAAAGAAAAATAAACTAAAAGCGCATCTACGATTATTTTAACCATTTAATCATCTTCTGGGCAAAAGCATTATTCGGATCAAAAGCAATAACTTGCTGGAATTCTTCCTTCGCCCTCGACTTATCGCCGCGTTTATAATAGATGGTACCCAGAGCGTTATGCACATCGACATTTTTGGGATCGGAGGTCATCATCTCCTGAAAAAGTTTAAATGCCTCATCCAGGCGGTTTTCGTCTATCATTTTTTGGCCGATCTTGATCTTTGGCTCCGCCAGATTCGGATTTATTTCAAAGGCCCGGTCATAATGAGCTTTTGTTTCTGCGGCGTTGCCCATTCTTTCATAAACATTGGCAAGGGTCAGATGAGCTTCCGCGTAATAAGGATCAATCTTTAAGGTTTTCTCGGCATAATCGATCGCCTTCGGAAGGTCGCCCTTGGCAAAATATATCCGTGAAGCAATATAAAAATTATCAGCGTTGTATGGATCAACCTTCATTCCGTAATCAAGAGTATCGATCGCTTTCTTCTCTATCTCCATCCTTTCCGGGCCGGGCAACCTTTGTGAATAATTGAGAAGGACGATGCCGTAATTAGTGATCGTCCCGCCTTCGTACGGAAAGATCTTAAGTGATTTTTCAAATTCAGGGACGGCATGAGGCAAATTCCCCGTACCCGCCAGGGATTGGGCGGTTTTAAAATGGAGATCGGCAAGAAACTGCTGAAAAGAAAAGAAGATCAGGAATATAGAAGCCGCGACCACCAACGCGGCCGGGATCCACGGGATGTCCGCATTTGATATCTCTTTATTATCTTCCGGGGGGCTTTCAGAATCAATGTTCATGACCATCGCCCAGAAGACCCAGAAAAGCGAGGTTATGGCTATTACCCCGAAACTAAACTGATTCTGGATTAAATAAGCGATCATGGCCGAGATCAGCGCCGTGATCATTATCTTTTTATTTGGATCGGAAAACGTTTTCCATTTTTTAAAGCCATATCCAAAAATCACGGACAAAACAAATAAATAAAGAAAAAGGCCGATCAATCCCTTTGTGACCGGGACATCAAAGGTCTCATTATGGCAGCGGTCCTGCTTTACATGGAACGCCTCCCTAAAGCGAAAAAGGTTTGTTTCATACCTGGGAAAAATCATTTTTAACACTTCCGGCCCCACGCCAAAGACCGGATTGTCTGAAATTATCCCCGCGGCGCTTTTCCAGGTCTCTCCGCGGCTGCCGGCGGCGCCCGAAAGCTCTACATTTGCTCTTTTCTTTGGCTGCTCAATGGTTGCCTGTTCAGCCGATTTTTGGATAGGCGAAGAATTGCCTTCAACTTTTATTTCTCTGGTAAAACGCGCGAATATTGAACGGCCCTGAACGACCGTTCCTAAAGTCCCAACCAATATCAACAAAATGATAACTAATAATTTTCTCCAATTCTTAATAATGCTTTCTTTTGGCGTAAGAAGAATAAAAGCCATGGCCGCGACAACGAAGCCTAAAAAGCCGCCGCGGCTTTGTGTATAAAAAAGGCAAAGATAATTTATCCCCAAGGTAATAATTACCAAAATATCAAAAATTATTTTTGGCGGCTTTTCATAGTTTAAGGCAAAGAGCACAGCCGTCGCAGTCATGACCATAAAATTCAAATACCAGACCGAGACATTTAATCCGTTTTGAGAATAAATGGTGTAAATAAATATCAACGGCGTCAGTATAAAATACAAAATCGGCAGGTAATCAACATAATGAAACGGTCTTGCCGTCAGTTTCTCATTTAGCGGCTGATTTTTTTTGCCCGATATTTTTTTCGGCAAGTCTTTTAGATTGGAAACGACCGTTTCAACAACATTCACTTTCTTTTGTTCAACCAGAAAGAATAAAATTGCAAAAAACGCCATAATCAGATAGGCCGCCAGAAAATTCGGCTGGCCGATAGTCGCGATCACCCTGTCATTCGTATTTACTCCTCCCCAGGAATAAGGATCGATTTCATGTCTCTGGATTATTCCGTAGACGGCCATGGTTGCGGAAGCAGGGATCAGAACCGCGATCAACCTTTTTAGGTTTTCCATCCCCCGGAAATAATTTATCGCAATGAAGAAAAGAAAGCCAAAGCAGATACAGGTAGTCAGCCCTTCATATCGGCCGTAAAATCCCCAAAAACTGATTAAGAAATGGACCGAGGTTATGGTCGCGGCAAATATTGCCAGGATATAAGCCAGGATCGGCCAGTCAGCCGGGGTCCTTCTGAAATAATGCTTGCCTCCCAGCAGCAATTTTATCGCCCAGAGCATTAGAAGTATAATTATTGCCGTTCTTAAAAATGCCGATTTTGTTCCGGAAAAAACGATCCCGATCCGGCGGTCAAAGATCAACGGCAAAATAAATACCAGGGCCAGGAACAATACTTCTATCGCCCTGTCAAAATATTTTATTTTCATTTAAAAATCCCCTTATCCTTTCTTTAAATCTGTCTTTGCTGAATTTTTCCGCCTGGGCCAGCAGATCCTTCTTGTCAAATCCGGAAGATTTAAACTTCATAACCGCCATTGACAAAGATTCTTCCGTTTGGCGGTCAAACAAAATGCCGGTCCGGCCGTCAATTATGGTCTCTAAAGCCCCTCCCCGGCCGTAAGCTATGGTCGGGCTTCCCGACGCGGCCGCCTCCAGAGGAGTTATGCCAAAGTCTTCCTCTCCGGAAAAGATCAAAGCCCGGCATTCCGAATAAAGGCGTTTTATTTCCTCATCGTTCAACCGGCCCAGAAACTTTATATTATCGCCGGCCAAAGAACGCAGCCTTTCAAGGTCCGGCCCTTCCCCTGCAATTTTTAACGTTAGCCCGAGTTTATTAAAGACCTTTATCGCCAAATCAATACGCTTGTAAGATACCAGCCGGGATACGATTAAAAAATAATCTTTTTCGGTATGCGATGGCTTAAAAAGCGATGTATCGACTGGCGGGTATATTATAACAGAATCGCGGCCGTAAATCGATTTAATGCGATCTGACACAAAACGGGAAATGGCGATGAAATAATCGACATTTTTTACCGTGCCCAGATCCCATTTTTTAAGGATGGGAACGAACAAAGAAAGCCCCCTTGCCAATAAAGGGTTAAGCTCCTGTCTTTCAATATAATCATTAAAGCGCCAGGCAAAACGCATAGGAGTATAGCAATAACAGATATGGACCTGTCCTTTTCTTTTTCTTATCCCTTTGGCATAGGCCGAAGAAGAAGAAATGATAACGTCGTATTTAGAAAGATCAAAACTCGAGAAAGCGAACGGATAAAATAAAAAGTACATTCGGAATTCTTTTTCCATAAAAGGCAGGTTCTGCATAAATGACGCCCTGATGTCCGCCGTTTGCAATTCCCTTGAAAGTTTATTTTTTAGAAAAACAGAAGTATAGATCGGGGCTTGAGGGAATAATTCATGGAGCGCCGCCACCACCCGTTCCGCCCCGCCCATCTGTATCAGATAGTCATGGACGATGGCAACCTTCACGAAACCTGCTCTCTTTCTTTAAGATACGCCTTAAGGGCTTCAGGCCACGGCCTCATCGGCTCGACCCCTATTTTTTTCAAATTTGAATTTTCAAGCACAGAATAATTCGGACGATGAGCTTTTGATTTAAACTCGGAGCTTGAAGCTTTTATGACTTTTATGTCGATCTTCAGCAATGAAAATATTTTATCGGCAAATTCCCACCATGAGCAGGCGCCGCCGTTCGTGATATGGTAAAGGCCAAATTTGCCGGTTTGCATCAGTTCCATTATTTTACGCGCCAGGTCCATCGTGTAGGTCGGTCCGACGATTTCGTCCGCCACTACTTTTATTTGTTGTCCGCCCTTTGCCCTTTTTATCATGTTCTCGACAAAATTACCCCCGCCCTTGCCAAGACAGCCAGCCAGCCCGTACAGCCCGCTGGTTCTGACAAGATAATGCTTTTCATTAATGTACTTCACGTACTGCTCCCCGGCCAGCTTTGAAATGCCGTAAGCGGTTTTGGGATTTGCAGGATCGGATTCTTTATATGGCGATTTATGGTCGCCGTCAAAAACATAGTCGGTAGAAATGTGGACCAGAGCCGAACCGATTTCTCTTGATATAACGGCGAGGTTTTTTGCGCCGTGCGCATTGATGCTATAGGCTTCGGCATCATTGTCCTCACTGTCATCAACGCGGTTATAAGCCGCCGTATTGATTATCATTTGCGGTTTGATCTTTAAAAGTAGTTCACGGCTTTGCTGCGGATCGATTATATCCAGATCTTTGATAGTAAGAGGCACCAGGTCCGATTTATCTATAACTTTGCAAAGGTCCGTGCCAAGCTGGCCATCCGCCCCGATTACCGCAATCTTCATCTATTTTTAGCTGTCCAGACGTCTTCCAGTTCTTCAGGAGGTCTGCGATATTCATCCGGCTTTTCCCTGTTATAAAGCTCGGAAGGAATGTTAATTACTCCGGCAAAATCAGAAATGGCCGTAAATCCGTGCCAGATGAACGGTGGAATTATTAAGAGCGCATCTTCGCCCTTCTCTCCCAGGATTACGATCTGATATTTCCCTTTTGTTTTTGAATCCGGACGATCGTCATACAGGCCAACCTTCATTGTCCCAAAGGGAGAATAAAAATAATCGGTCTGGATCTTATGAAAGTGCCAGGCTTTGACCACATTTTTATGGCAGGTAGCAATATAAACCTGTCCGAATTTTTTAAAGAACTTGTCATCAGACCTCATGATCTCCGTCACATACCCCCGGTCATCCGCATTCCTTTTTAGTAATATTTTTTGCACGCCTTCGATATTCGCAAATTCCATTATAATTTCCTCCTTAATTCATTATTGGACACTCAAATCCTTGCATCGAGTTGGAACCTGCGACTAAAAGTCGCGGTTCCAACAAGTATCCATCAACCTGATGGAACCGAGAGTTTTACTCTCAGGTTCCATCCTATATCGGTTCTTGGGTTGTTATTAGTCATTCTATATCAAAATAGCCATCCCTTCAATAAGTATTGAAATAAAGCCATATATTCATGAATTACCGGCTGGGTAGCTTCATGCCTTAACCACCATCCCTCTTTTTTCCATTCGGACTTCTGGCAAGGGAACGCGATTACTTTTATCCCTTCTTTAGGATATAACTTCCTTGCCAGGCTAACCGCTCTTCTCATATGATAAGGGGAAGACACAAGGATAACCGACTTCGCATTTATTTTTTTTAGTATCCTGAAAGAGAATTTTATATCCTCATAAGTTGATTTGGACCGGTCCTGAATTAATATATCCTTATCCGGAATGCCCAGCAATCTGGCCTCTTCGCGCATGTTTTGAGCATAAGTAAGGTTCCAAACTGCCGGACCGCCGCTCATCAATATCTTTGGCGCGTAGCCCAGCTTAAATAAATTCGCCGCTCCTTCCACCCTTTCACCGTTTGAATCGCCGGCTAGCACCAAAATCACATCCGCTTTTTCTAATTTATCCTGAATGATTAAAAAATTCGCCAATCCGTTTAAAACCAGCGGATAGATCATAATTACAAAACATATTATAATTATAAATACCAATAATGTTTTTATACCCTTCATTTATGCCGCCTTAAAAACTTTTTCGGTTTCGTTGATCATTCGGCCAAGACTGAATACATTTAAAACCCTTTCTTTTCCCCTCCCCCCCATTGCCCCCACCAATTGCTTGTTATTTATCAATTTCATGATGGCTTCCGCCAATTCATTGGGATCATTCGGTTTGATCAGCGTCCCGGTTTCGCCGTTTTTAACCAATTCGGGTATTCCCCCTACGGCGCTGGCGACTACCGGCTTTCCGGCCAGCATCGATTCCATGACAACATACGGTAAATTTTCCATTAACGACGGCACGATCGAAATATCCATGGCGCCAAATACAAAAGGAGCTTTTTCATAGGCAAGAAAGATCTCTTCTGTTCGCAGGCCAAGCTTGCGCGCAAGCTTTTTAAGCGGGTCTTTAAGATACCCGTCTCCCGCTATTAGAAAACGCGCGTCAGGAATTTTTTGTTTGATCATAGCGGCCGCTTTTAGGAATACATCCTGCCCTTTGTTTTTTACCAGTCTTCCGATGCAGGCAATAACCGGAGAATTAAGGTTAAGACCCAACGCTTCGCGTGCTGTTTTTCTGTCCGGATATTCTTTCTTCGGGATTCCGTTGTAGATCACAGCAATCTTTTCAGGCGGCAGGCCGAACGTATCAATTAATTCCTTGCGGCCGGCCTCGGATACGGCAATGATCTTTGATAATATTAAAAGACGGTCCATCAACCCCCGCCGCTTAAAATAAAAACCGATCCTTCCGAATAAATGATCAAAGCTTTGCCAGAAAGGGATATAAGAAGCGATCCAGGCTTTAAAATTCCGGCCGGCCTTAAGCGCCTGCGTCCTCGATAAAGAATGGACAGTGGCGATCACTTTCAATTTTTCCGCCGCGCCGAACGCGTCTTTGCAGGAAAAAACATCCGGCATATTGAAGTGTACTATCTCCGGTTTTTCCGCCGATATTTTTTCTTTTAATTCCTTTGCGTTATGAGCGGTAACCGTCTGATCGCCTTTTTCTTTCAATCCTGAAATGATTTGGCCGAGATATTTTTCCGCCCCGCCAACCTCCGCCGAATCGGAATAAAAAAGAATTTTCATTTATTGTTCTTGAACCATTCCAGCGTTTTTTTGATCCCTTCTTCAAGTCCGATCTTCGGTTCCCAACCCAGCTCTTTTTTTGCTTTTAAGATATCCGGCCTCCTCTGTTTCGGATCATCTTGGGGAAGCGGCTTAAATTCGTATTTCAGGGGGGAGCCGGAAATTTTTGAAACAACTTCCGCCAGTTCCAGCATGGTGAATTCGCCGGGATTGCCCAGATTAACCGGCGTATTTATTTTTGACTGCATCATTTTAAATATCCCATCGACCAGGTCCGATACATAGCAAAAACTTCTCGTTTGCTTCCCGTCGCCGTAAATGGTGAATGGTTCGCCCTTTAATGCCTGATCGATAAAGTTCGGGACCACCCGGCCGTCTTTCTTTCGCATGCGGGGGCCGTAGGTATTAAAAATGCGTATGATCCTGGTATCAAGCAGATAATGCCGGCGGTAGGCCATCGTAGCCGCTTCTGAAAATCGCTTCGCTTCATCATATACGCTGCGCGGACCGTTGGGATTAACATGCCCCCAGTAATCTTCTTTCTGGGGCGTGACTTCAGGATCGCCGTAAATCTCTGAAGTGGATGCCAGTAAAAATTTTGCTCCGTTCTTTAACGCCAATTCAAGCGCATTGAATGTCCCCAAAGACCCCACTTCCAGTGTCTCGATCGGCAATTGAAGATAGTCGACCGGACTGGCGGGAGAAGCAAAATGAAGGACATAATCTATCTTTTCCTTTAATTCAAGATAAGTCGAGATATCGTGTTCAATGAATTTTAATTTATTATCACCTTCATGATGTTTAATGTTATGGAGCGAACCGGTGACAAGGTTATCGACGCAAACGACCTCATGCCCTTCCTTTAAAAAAAGATCGATCAGATGCGATCCGATAAAACCGGCTCCGCCGGTGATCAATATTTTCAACGTCCGACTCCAATATATTTAAACCCGGCTTCCCTGACGCGTTTGGGGTCATAAATGTTTCGGCCGTCAAAAAGATAGGCCTTTTTCACCAGCTTGCGCGCTTTTTCCAGGTCAAGGTCCATGAATTCGGGCCATTCGGTGACAAGCACAATGGCATCAGCCCCCTCAATCGCGTCATAAACTCCCGGAGAAAAGGTTACTTGAGGGATCAGTTTACGCGCCGATTTTTCCGCCGCCGGATCATACGCTTTTATCCTTGCCCCCTGCCTGATCAGGTCGTTTATCACTTTTAGGGCCGGCGCTTCGCGCAAGTCATCGGTCTCCGGCTTAAAAGCCAGGCCCAGTACGGCAATATTTTTACCCCGCAGGTTTTTTAAGGTCTTTGATATTTTTCCGATAAAAGAATCGATCTGATAATTATTTATCTCGTTAACGGAAGTTAAGACCTGGGGATCGTAACCGGCTTCGCGGGCCACATGGATGAGTGCGGAAACATCTTTCGGCAGGCAGGAGCCGCCGTATCCCAGCCCCGCGTTTAAAAATTCTCTTCCAATCCTTTTATCCATTCCCATGGCATATGCCACTTCCTTGACGTCGGAACCGACCCGTTCGCAAATATTTGCGATCTCATTTATAAAAGATATCTTGGTCGCCAGGAACGCGTTTGAAGCGTATTTTATAAGCTCCGCGCTTTTAACCGAAGTAAAAATAATGTGCGCGTTGAGCGAGCGGTAAAGCTCCGTAATAATATTGAATGCCCGATTGTTCGACGCGCCGATCACGATGCGGTCAGGATTTAAAAAATCAGAGATCGCAGATCCTTCGCGCAGGAATTCCGGATTTGAAACGACGGAAAAAGAACTTTCCGGAATCTTCATTTCTTTCAATATTTTGGTAACGATGTCCCCCATTCCGACTGGAACGGTGCTTTTGTTCACTATTACCTTGAATTTTTTATTGCCTTTAAGCGCTTTAGCTATCCCTTTTGCCACTTCGATTACCGCGGATATGTCCGCCTGGCCATTCTCTTTTGGCGGCGTTCCAACCGCGATAAAAATAACTTCCGCTTTTTTTACGGCAGAATTAAGGTCCGAGGTAAAAAGCAGCCGTTTTGCTTTATGGTTTTTTGCCGCGATCTCCGGAAGTCCCGGCTCATAAAAAGGGACTTCGCCTTTCTCAAGTACGCCTAGCCGCTGTTTATCCTTGTCAACGCAGGTAACTTCATTGCCGAGGTTGGCAAAACAGGCGCCCGTGACCAAGCCGACATATCCGGTTCCAATAACGGCCAGCTTCATTAAATCACTCCTTATCTGTTATTATTTTACCTTAATAATGGAGTAATTTCTACTCTCCCAGCGAATCGGAGATTTTTCCTTTGAGGACCAAACTGCGCAAGTTCTTGAACCAGACCAGGCCTTTATCAAAAAGAAAGTAAGAAAGCGGATCAAATACCATATCCAAACAGCCGACAAATTTAATCAATTTTCCGTTAAATCCTTTTTTGAACCGATAAACGCCCCAGAGAGGATGGCCGGGTTTAGGATCGGAAGGTATTCCCCAAAGATCGTATAATTTAAAACCCTCTTCTTTTGCTCTTTTAATTATTTCCCAGTGCAAAGCATGATTGGGCATAACATTGCGGTGGGAAGATTTTGACGCTCCGTACATGTACCACATTCTTTTGCCCAGAGCAAAATTGATGACTGCCGCGACCGGTTCACCTTCATACTCCGCAATAAAGATTCTGGCCATGCCGTTAAGCCCCATAAGGCTCATGATCTTCTGATAATAACTTATCGGATGGATCAAAAAGTTATCGCGGCCGGCGGTTTCCTTATAAATATTGTAAAAGCTATCGACCCCTTTTTGCCCCGATATTTCCCTGACTTTAACGCCTTTGCGCTCCGCCAGGCGGATATTATAACGGGTCTTTTCTTCAAAGCTTAAGAGCAGGGTATTAAGGTCATGGGACAGGTCGATAAAAAAAGTGGCCCGGGGCTGGATCTGTTTTTTTTGCAGTTTAAAACCTTGAGCTTTAAGGGCATTGATCAATTTTATATCGCCTTCTTCAATTTCCGGATCGATCTTTAAAGCGATAGCATTATGCTTTTTAGCCTCAAATCTGATCGCGTCAAGTAAAAAATCATTTATCGTCCCGCGGGGCGCGTAAAAAATGCATTTCCCGATATAGGGAAGTTTTCTTTTTAATATGGAAATTTGGGCCGAGATCTTGCCGTTGTCTTCTACCGCAATCCTTATCGGCTCCCACCCCTGAGACCGTTTTACTTCCCCCCACTCCCAGGTTTGCAGTATCTGACCGTTGGCCAAACCCGCATTCCATTCTTCTCTTTCAATATCTCGCCTGATCTGCATATATGTTATAATTATATCATGATATTGATGATCGATAATTACGACTCATTCACCTATAATCTTGTCCAATATCTTGAAGAACTTGGGGAAGATCTCAAGGTGTTTCGAAACGATAAAATAACCATCCCGGAGATCGAAAAGCTGAATCCGTCGCGGATAGTCATCTCTCCCGGCCCCGGGATCCCTCACGATGCCGGGATCTCCGAACAGGTTATAAAATATTTTGCCGGTAAAAAACCAATTCTCGGAGTTTGTCTGGGCCATCAGGCGATCGGGGAAGTTTTTGGCGGTAAAATAATCAGGGCAAAAAGCATAATGCACGGAAAGATATCTCAAATCCATCATGACGGAAAAACCATTTTTAAAGGCCTCCCCAACCCCTTCCCCGCCACTCGCTATCATTCGCTGGTAGTAGAAAAAAGCTCCCTGCCCGATATTTTTGAAATATCCGCCTGGACGGATGATGGGGAAATAATGGGTTTAAGGCATAAAGAATTCAAAGTTGAAGGGGTCCAATTCCATCCGGAATCGATACTTACTTCTTCGGGGAAGACTCTGCTGAAGAACTTTTTATCTCTTTAGTGGGATGGGATTCTGTCTTTTTTTCTTTACCGTAATCGGTAACATGGAATCCCGACCCTTTAAACACTATCCCCGCTCTCGATATCAAACGCTGGACCTTTCCTCCGCATTTCGGGCACTTTTTAAAAGGCTCGTCGTTTATTTTCTGGATATGTTCAAATTTTCCGCAATTTTCGCAGCGGTATTCATATGTAGGCATGAGTTATCTTAACAAATTTTTCTTCTATTTTCAATTCCAGCTTAAATTAGCGAGGATATTTGAGGTAATTGATTTGACGGCCCTTGATCTCTGACAGGTTGAAGTACCCCATCTATGCCGCTAGGACCTAACCCGCTAAGCGAAGCCTGAAATTGCATTTTTAAGGTGTCATAAAAATCAGGCGTATTTGCCCTGTTCCCTGCGCCTGTTTTTACAGTTTTAGAAAAAAGAGGATTTGATATTTTATCAAGTTCCATTTCAATAATATAATCGGGATCATAAGGATAAAACTTGCGTGCTTAAATGCGATTTGTATGTAAAAATGCCGTTAAGACTTCTGGTATATCTATATGCCCATCCTCGGTCTGGTAATTCTCGAGTATCGCGGCAAAAGCCCTTCCTACCGCCAGCCCGGAACCATTAAGCGTATGGACAAATTCCGGTTTTCCCCCAGCCTTTTTGAACCTGATATCAGCCCGGCGCGCCTGAAAATCCCCAAAATTCGAGCAGGAGGAGATCTCGCGGTATTTGCCTTCCGACGGGAACCAGACCTCAAGGTCATAAGTTTTGGCGGATGAGAAACCAAGATCGCCGGTACAAAGCGAAACGACCCGGTAAGGAAGATTTAATTTCTGCAGTATTTTCTCGGCATCGGCGGTAAGCTTTTCGTGCTCTTCATGCGACTTTTCCGGTGCGCAAAACTTTACCAGCTCCACTTTATTGAATTGGTGCTGGCGGATGATGCCTTTGACATCCTTGCCATAAGAGCCGGCTTCTCTCCTGAAACAGGGAGAATAACAGCAATAGCTGATCGGTAGGTCACTTGAATTTAATATTTCATCGCGATGAAGGTTTGTCACCGAGACCTCGGCAGTCGGTATCAAATAAAGCTCGTCATCGCGGCATTTAAAAAGATCTTCTTCGAACTTTGGCAGCTGCCCGGTGCCTCTCATGCTTTGAGGATTTACCAGAAGCGGGGCAAAAACCTCCTTGTATCCATTTTCCCCGGTGTGTGTTTCAAGCATAAAATTTATGAGCGCGCGCTCTAAAGCCGCGCCCAAGCCGTGATAAACCACAAACCTTGAACCGGAAATCTTTGCCGCCTGGTCAAAATTTAAAAGTCCAAGCTTTTCCCCCAGTTCATCATGCGATCTGGGCTTAAAGGAGAACTTTCTCGGCTCTCCCCATTTTCTGATCTCAACATTGCTGCCGGCATCAGACCCGATCGGAACCGATTGATCCGGGATATTGGGGATATAAAGAATGACATTATCCAGAGCTTCCTCTTCGGCCCTTATCTTTTCTTCAAACTCTTTTATCTTGTCGCCTATTTCCCTGGTCTGGGACATGACGGACGAAGCATCTTGTCCGGCCTTTTTCATCTGCCCCACTTTTAACGACAATTCGTTTCGCTGTTTTTTAAGTTCATCGGCTTTAAATGTAAGTTCGCGCCAGCGTTTGTCGATCTCAATGAATTTATTGACCATTGAAATATCCGCGTTGCGCGATTTTAACGCCGCCAGCACTTTATCGGGATTATTCCTCAGTAATTTAACATCAAGCATTTTTTGTCCATTTTACGCCGTAGGGCGTGTCCTCAAGCATTATACCACGCGATTTTAGATCGTTCCTGATCTCATCAGCTCGCTTAAAGTCCTTTGTTTTACGGGCGGTTTCCCTTTCCGCGATAAGTTTCTCCACCTCCGCCGGAGGAAGATTGGTTCCCGCAAAACGGATCGTTAATCCCAGAACGCCGCACAGGTGCAAAAACAATTTGCGGTCGTCTTTTAGCGAGCCCTGATCGATTTTTTCATTCTTCACGTGCTCATTGATAAAATGGACCAGTTCGAAAATCACTCCCACCGCCCCGGCGGTGTTAAAATCCTCATCCATCATGTCCTCAAACTTTTTCCTTAAGACAAAAAGCTCGTCTTCCGTCTCTTCCACTTCCACTTCGTATTCCGCTTCCGGGACTTTTGATATCAAAAATTCAAGGTTTTCAAGCGTTTTGACCAGCCGCCCGTAGGCTTCTTTTGCGTCCATAAGCTGGGCGTCGGAAAAATTGAGCGGACTGCGGTAATGGGTCGACAAAAGGAAAAGCCGGACGGCCATGGGATCGAATTTTTCAAATATTTCCTTGAGCGTGAAAAAATTACCCAATGATTTGGACATCTTCTGATGGTTGATGGTTACAAAACCATTGTGTATCCAGTATTTGACCCAGGGTACTTTTCCGGTCAGGGCTTCGGTCTGCGCGATCTCGTTCTCATGATGAGGAAATTGAAGGTCCAGCCCTCCTCCGTGGATATCAAACTGCTCGCCCAGATATTTTACCGACATGACGGAACATTCAATATGCCAGCCGGGCCGCCCCTGCCCCCAGGGAGAATCCCAGGAAGGCTCCCCCGGTTTGGCCGATTTCCACAAGGCAAAATCAAGCGGGTCCTTTTTCTTTTTATCCACTTCAACCCTCGCGCCCGCCTGCTGCTCGTCCATTTTTCTCCTGGAAAGTTTTCCATATTCGGAAAATTTCTCAACTGCAAAATAAACCCCGTCGTCAAGAACATAAGCGTATCCGTTGTCGATAAGGCCGCTTATCCATTTGATCATGTCCGGGATATGCTCCGTCGCTTTGGGATAAACATTCGCCCTCAAAACATTCAGCTTATCCATCACTTCAAAATAAGTATTGGAATAATATTCGGCGATTTCATTGTACTTTTTTCCTTTGGCTTTAGCTCTTTCAATGATCTTGTCGTCGATATCGGTAATGTTCTGGACATGTTTAACTTTAAACCCGGAATATTCAAGATAGCGGTGGATCACGTCAAAAGTAACATAAGCGCGCGCGTGTCCCAGATGCGTTTCATCATACGGGGTTATTCCGCAGACATACATGCCGACATTCGGAGGATTGATCGGTTCAAAGGGTTCAATCTTTCGGGTTAAGTTATTATAAACTTTAAGGGGCATTTTTGAGCTTTTCTTCCAGCTTATCGATACGCTTTTCAAGTTCCTCTATGGTATCCGGTATGTCGGCATGGGCCAGCGGCTCGATCCTTTTACCGTCCCTTATTACTATTCTGGCCGGATTGCCCACTACGGTTGAATTTTTAGGCACCGGCTTGGTCACGACCGCGCCCGCCCCTACTCTTGAATTTTCTCCGATGATAATATTGCCGAGAATGATCGCGTGCGCGCCGATCACCACATTATTACCGATGGTCGGGTGCCTCTTGCCGTGCTCTTTTCCTGTCCCGCCTAAAGTCACTCCCTGGTAGATCGTAACGTCATCTCCAATTATGGTTGTTTCGCCGATCACTACCCCGTTCCCGTGGTCAATAAAGAAACCCTTGCCGATCTGCGCTCCGGGGTGGATCTCGATAAGTGTAAGCAGCCTCATGATCTGGGATATCAAACGGGGAATGACCGGAATGTATATTTTATAAAGCAGATGGTTGAGCCTGTGAATCCAGACGGCCCATAAGCCCTGGTACAGCAAAACTTCAAAAATATTCGCCGCCGCCGGATCTCTCTCAAAGATTACTTTTATATCGTCAATTATTATCATTTGATCACATCCTGTCAAAAAACGGATTTTTGCCCGATACGGAAAGCGGAATGCCAAAAGCTATTTTAACCTCGTCCCCCAGAAGTTTTGATTCGATCGCCGCTTTGCCGACCGAATACATTACTCGATTATCGATCCGGTTATCCTCCGCCACCGAAACCGCCGAACCGACGGCAATACCAAGGTCGCCGGAATTATAAATGCAAATCACGCCGGCCTTTTCCGCTTCCGCGCAATTTGGACGGCCGCAAAACGAACAATACTTCAACCCGATCGTTTTGAGCTTTGTTCCGATCAGAACGATTGCCTGGGCGTTCCTGATATTTTCAGAATCGCGAAGAAACGTATGATGCGATTCCCTTTCACCGATTTCCTTCATTTTATTGGCCATTTTCAATATTGTATCTCCAGAAAGCACCGCGATCTCCAAAAGATCGAGGCCTCTGGCCTTTGGCGCGGTGCGCGCCGCCAGGCACATCTTTTCCGCGACCTCAAGGACCGCTTCTTTTTTAAACTCTTCTTCTTTCCTTAACATCAGCGTACCATCTTTTCCAAAAGGGCCAGCTGTTTGGGATCGCCCACCGCCACCAAAACATCGCCCACCTCAACCACCGTATCCGCCAGCGGCTGTAAAATAAAATTACCAGTAGGCTTCCTGATGCTAAGTATATAAGCGCCCGATTTTTGTCTTATCTCCGATTCTCCCAATGATTTATTGACCACTTTCGAGGATTCCTCCACATTAAATTCTCCCAGGTTGAGTTCAAGATGTTCGCTGTACATGATCGTGTCAAGAAAATCGATCGCGACCGGTTTTACCGCCATGGCCGCCATTCTCCTGCCGGCCAGGAAATACGGAGACATTACTTTATCGGCGCCGGCTTTTTTCAGTTTTTCTTCCGTTTCTTTCTGGCTGGCACGCGAGACAATAAACAATTTGGGATTTAAGGCCCTGGCCGAAAGCGTGACAAAAACGTTTGCCATATCCGAATCGGCGCAGGCAATAAGGCATCTGGCCGCCCGGATCCCTGCTTCCTCAAGGTTTTCATCCGCCGTGATATCTCCAATGATATAAGGGACATTCAGCGCCTCGAGCTCCGCCGCGGTCTCCGGCTTGCTGTCGATAATAACAACCTGCTTCTTTTCGGCAATGAATTCGTGCGCAACCTGACGGCCGACCCTCCCGTAACCGCAAATAATATAGTGCTCCCTCATTTCAGAAATGATCTTATCCATTTTCCTTTTCCTCCTAAAACCTACAATCTCCCCTTCCACGAATATTTCTATCGCCTGGCCCAAAGTATAAACTACGGTCCCAACCCCGCAAATAATGATCCCCATGGTTAGGACTTTGCCTGCCGCATTGAGAGGATACACTTCGCGGAAGCCCACCGTAGAAAGGGTTATGACCACCATATAAACGGCATCGAGGACCGGCCACCCCTCCAAAAAGATATAACCGGCGATTCCGGCTAAAACCAGGATCCCCAGTAAAATAAGCGGTAATATTAATCTTCTTAATGGATTCATTTTAATAAATAAACCGTAAAATCAGCCGGGTGATAATCATGCCTCAATAAAAAACGATTAGTGATGCCTTTGACAAACCCGATTATCTCTTCCGGCTTGGAATAAAAATATTGGGGCTCCCTGAAACTATCGTCCGGCAAATGGTAGATCGCCTGCGACGAAAGGAAGTTCACCCCCACCCCTATATTACACAATTCAAACATTCTAAGCAACATGGAACGTATAAAATCGAGATGGGCCTCCCGGTTATCAAAACTGATGTTCAAAGCCCCGCAGCAAAACACGAAATCGAACTTTTCAGGCTTTTTATCGTCTAATATGTCCCGGACTTCAAATCTTGCTTCGGGATATTTTTTCCGCGCCGATTCAATTATTTTGGGGGCGATATCGTAACCGGCATATTGGAATTTATAACCGGCTTTTTTGAGGTATCCGTAGAAATCGCCGAACCCGCAGCCCACATCCAGAATGGAAAAGTCGTTCCGTTCATCCCCACACCAAAATTTTTGGTGTGGGGATTTATTGCCTATCGTTAACAGGTCTTCAAACACTTTAAACCGTATTCCCTGGCTCTCGGGGTTTTTCCAGTCAAGCGAAAGATAATGGTCTCCGTGTTTTTCGAGCAAGGAGTGATAATACTCGATCTGTTTTGGCTTGTTGTTCACGCAATAATTATACCTGATGATATAATAATGTATATGAGCAAAGTTTACTTTAGCTCCGATCAGGCCAGACTCGATAAATTATTCGATGCCGCCGGTTTTGATAAACTGATCGGTCTCAATGACAAAGTCGCCCTGAAGATCCACTTTGGCGAGCCGGGAAATACGGCTTATTTAAAGCCCGCGCAGGTAAACCCGATATTTGAAAAAATAAAATCGCTTAAGGGCGATCCCTTTTACACCGATTGCAATACGCTCTATAAAGGGCCGCGCAGCAATACCAGAGACCATCTTCAGGTTGCAAAAGACCACGGCTACACAAATGTGATAATTCCTGAAGAAAATGATTTTGAAACGATCGAAGTCAATCTTAAGCATTTCAAAAAAGTTTATATCGGCGGCGCGGCGGCAAGGGCAAAAGCGTTGATCGCCCTCACCCACTTTAAAGGCCACGAGATGACCGGCTTTGGAGGAGCGCTTAAAAATATTGGGATGGGATTGGGGACAAGGCTGGGTAAACTAAAGATGCATCAGGACTGCCAAAACTGCCCGGAAGCTAAAACCTGCCGGAAAAATCAAACCATCGAATCCTGCTGGGTCGGCTCTCCGGCTCTGGTACAGGAAAAAATAGTGGAATATGCGTTCGGCGCGGTAAAAGGAAAAAAAGCGGGATTCATAAATTTTATCACCGCTGTAAGCCCAAACTGCGACTGCTACGGCTTTAACGACGCGCCAATCGTGCCGGATATCGGAATCCTTGCCTCGACCGATCCGGTTGCCATCGACCAGGCCTGTATCGATCTTGTAAATGAACATGAAGGAAGGATAAAAGGGAGCGATAAATTCCAGGTTCTCTACCCGAAAGTCGATTGGACCATCCAGTTAAAATACGCGGAAGAGATCGGCCTGGGCAAAAGAGAATACGATTTGACAACCATAGTATAATGATCTTATGATGCATGACCTCCTCGAAAGCGAATCTTTTAAAAAATTGGAACAGGAATACAAGTTCCTTTCCCGCGCCAGAGAACAGGTCTATCAGCTCGAAAATGACGATTTTGTGATACTTGATACGGAGACCACCGGACTGGACCCGGCAAATTCGGAAATAATAGAAATCGCCGCGCTAAAAGTAAAGAACAAAGAGATCGTGGACATATTCAACCATCTGGTTAAGCCGGCGAATCCGATCCCTGACAATATAACCAAAATAAACGGGATCACGAACGAAATGGTCGAAGAATCCCCCACCCTCGGCAATATCACTTATAAATTTCTGGATTTTATCGGGGGATCAACTTTAATGATGCACAACGCTGAATTTGATCTTTCCTTTATTAATCATCATATTTTCACGCCGAGAAAAAAAGAATTGGGCAGTCCGTCAATTTGCACTTTAAAAGTTTCAAGATTCGTATTGCCCCAGCTCCAGAGCCACAAGCTCTCAAGCCTGGCACAGCACTTTGGCATACCGGTAAAAAACAGCCACCGGGCGCTGGGAGATGTTGAGACCACTTTTGAGCTTTGGTTCAAGCTTACCCCCCTGCTTCGGGACAAAGGGATATCCACCTGCGAAGATTTGCTAAAAGCCATTCCATAAGCTAAAATATCCTCATGAGCTTTATTTCTGACATCTGGACAAAGGCCAAACGCGCCGACAAAACGATCGTCCTGCCCGAAGGCGATGACCAGCGCACCATCGACGCCGCAAAAATAATAGAGCAAAGCAAATTGGCAAAAGTAATCGTTCTCGGGAGCGGCTTTATCGATCCAAAGAACCATCCGCGTCTGGAAGAATACGCCCAAAAATACTATAAGAAGCGCGAAGCCAAAGGCATGACGCTGGACAAAGCGCGAGAAATATTGGCTAATGATCTGCCCTTTTTTGGCGCCATGATGGTAGATTCAGGGGAAGCGGACGGGATGGTATCGGGAGCCGATCATGCCACCGCAGAAACCATTCGCGCCGCCCTGCAATGCATCGGCCTGCCGGCCGGACACAACCTGATTTCCAGCTTTTTTGCCATGATCACACCCAAGCCGGAACTTGGGGAAAACGGATTATTATTTTATGCCGACTGCGGGGTTGTGCCCGATCCAAATTCCGAACAGCTGGCCGAAATAGCGATCACCACGGCTTCTTCGTTCACAAAGCTCACGGGGCTTGAGCCGCGCATTGCCATGCTCTCTTTTTCGACCAAAGGTTCCGCCTCGCATCCCGACGTTGACAAAGTGATCAAGGCGTATGAAATAGTAAAACAAAAGCAACCTGATCTCTTGATTGACGGCGAACTGCAGGGCGATGCCGCATTGATCCTGGCGATTGGAAAAAAGAAAGCGCCGGGTTCACTCGTAGCCGGCCGCGCCAATATTTTGATCTTCCCCGATCTAGGAGCCGGCAACATTGCATATAAATTGACCGAAAGGATCGGTGGAGCGATCGCCCTGGGGCCTCTCCTTCAGGGCTGTGCTAAGCCGGTTAACGATCTTTCCCGCGGCTGTTCGGTTGAAGATATTGTTAATGTGACCGCGATCACCGCGGTTCAAAGCTAGACCTCTTGGATTTATTCGGGGGCTTGACAGCATAAAGCGCCAGGTGTAAGCTACTAACACCATGTGTAAGCTACTAACACATGGTAGGCAAAAAGGAGGGCGGCATGTATTTTAGCCCACGGGTTAAAGAAAAAAGAGAGGATTTTTTTAATTACGAAGCGCTCCAGGAAGAGCTAAAAAAGGCGCTGGGAGACCGATTGGTCCCGCTTATCGCCGTATACGGCTTGAGACGCACGGGAAAAACCAGTTTGATCCGGGTAGTGCTTAATTCCCTTAAAAAGCGTTATCTCTGGATTGACGGCCGCGATGTCCAATCCCGGGAAGAGCTAAAAGCCCGGCTTTTGGAAGAAACCCAAAAACTAAAGCGCTTTTCTTTAAAAAAAATCTCCATCAAGGGGATTGAACTGTCCCTGGGACTTCCCAAGGAAGGACTCGACTATCTCAATAAGCATAAAATTACCCTGGTCTTTGACGAGGCGCAATTGTTGAAAAATATCCATCTGGATAACACTTTGGCTTATATCTACGATAATTATCCAAATATAAAAATTATCATTTCCGGGTCAGAAATTGGCATGCTGGCTAATTTCCTGGGAAAAGAAAACGCCAAAGCGCCTCTTTACGGCCGGGCTGTCCATGAACTTCACACTTACAAATTGGACAAGGATAAGGCCGTCCTTTTCCTTCATCTGGGAGCGAAACAGATAAAAATAATTTTAAAAGACAATGAAATTAGCGATGCGATATCAAATTTGGGCGGCATAATCGGCTGGCTCACAAAATACGGCTGGTTTAGACGCGATTATCAGCATAAAGAGGCGCTGCGAAAAACCATTGACGAAGGTAAATATGTTGCCAAGGATGAATTTTTAAAATTTGCCCAAAGGGCGGAGAAAAAATATACATCAATAATAAAAGTAATAAAAGGCGGCGCTTACTGGGAAGAGATAAAAAAGAAAACCGGGATCTCCGACAAACAACTTGCCGCCATGTTAAAAAGGTTATTAAACTATGGTTTCATTGAAAAACGGGACAAATTGTATCATATTGCCGATCCTTTATTAGAAGCCGCTTACTAAAATCACTCTAAACCCTGGCAATCCCGACGCGGATCAAGGCTGTGCGGCTGTTCGGTTGAAGATATTGTTAATGTGACCGCGATCACCGCGGTGGAAAGCTAGACTTCTTAAAAAATTTAAGCCGCCGATTCTTAATTAAAGAATCGGCGGCTTAAATTAGATTTTCCCTTTATTTATTATTCCTTTTTTTCTTCTTTTTTATTACAAAAAAAAGAAAATACATAATGCACTTCTCCCATCAATCCGTTCTTGCCGGGTGCTTCTAAGGTCAAGGTTGTTAAACCGCATTCTTCCCTATCCAAATCCTTGACTCTACCACAGCTCACATCAACTCCCGCACTTTTCGCTCCATCTCTGGCCATGTTCACTGCCTCAAATATATCTTCACTCAAAGCTCCCGCTGATGCAACGCAAACGTGTGTTCTCTGAAGTCGCGACCTCATTGCTGACACTTTATTTTCTTGCCAACTGTCGTACCTCTCACCATTAGTCATTGTTACGGTTGGAACAGCTTGCCTCGCACATCCGGCAGTTAGCATAGTCATTGCGCCAATACTCATCATTCTGCTGACTCTTGTAGCCATAACGCTCATGCTCATCTATTTTTACCTCCTGTTATTTCGTATATCTTGAATCCTTGGTATCCCGATATCCTCTTATCGCCTCTCACGCCGCAAAAATTTCAGCATTGAAAATAATTATTTATAAAAATTGACGAGAGCGCAGAGGCTAAGAGCCTCTGCTACGCGTTTTGGGTTACTTTATTTAATCCCGATTTCATGTTAAAATCGCTCAAGGAGGAATGACCTATGACCAGGAAAATTAAAATATTCGACACCACCCTGCGCGATGGAGAACAGTGTCCAGGAGCCTCCCTTAACGCCGAAGAAAAAATGGAAATCGCCAGACAGCTGGCCAAGCTTAATGTTGATGCCATCGAAGCCGGATTTGCCATCGCTTCTCCAGGAGATTTTGAATCCGTAAAAATGATCGCCCAGCAGATAAAGGGACCGATCATCTGCAGTTTGGCCCGCGCCAAAAAAGAGGACATTGAACGGGCTTACGAAGCGGTAAAATATTCCGACCGTCCGAGGATACATGTTTTTCTCGCCACCTCCCCCATCCATATGGAAAAGAAATTGAGAATGACCCCTGACCAGGTATTGAACCAGGCAGTCGAAATGGTAAAGCTCGGCAGAAAACTTTGCCCGGATATTGAATTTTCACCCGAAGATGCCGGGCGTTCGGAACCAGAATTTCTCCACAAAATAATCAGTGCCGTGGTCGAAGCCGGAGCTTCTACCATCAATGTTCCGGACACGGTCGGATACACCACCCCGTGGGAGTGGGAAGCTTTGATAAAAAGCATCGTTGATCTGGTAAAAGGAAAAAATGTCGCCATCAGCGTTCATTGCCACAATGACCTTGGTCTGGCCACGGCCAATTCCCTGGCCGCGGTCAAAGCCGGCGCCAACCAGGTTGAATGTACGATCAACGGGATCGGAGAAAGGGCCGGCAACGCGTCTCTTGAAGAAGTGGTAATGGCAATAAAGACCAGAAAAAACTTTTTTGACTGCGAAACTAATATCAAGACAACGGAGATCTATAAGGCCAGCCGGCTGGTCTCAAACCTTACCGGCCTGCTGGTACAGCCAAATAAAGCGGTGGTCGGGGCCAATGCATTTGCCCATGAGGCCGGCATTCATCAGGCTGGAGTACTGCGCGCGAAAGAGACTTATGAGATTATGTCCCCGCAGGATATAGGATTGACCGAATCCCGCCTGGTATTGGGCAAACATTCCGGCCGCCATGCTTTTGCCGACAAGCTTAAGGACATGGGCTACCAGCTGACCGAAGAAAATTTGGAAAAAGCTTTTGAACGCTTTAAAGACCTGGCGGACAAAAAGAAAGATGTATCGGAACGGGACCTTGAGATAATCGTATCAGAAGAGGTTTATATCGTTCCGGAAACTTACAAGATAGAAAGCATAGACGTTAAATCCGGCACGCATATAAAGCCGACCGCGGAAGTAAGGCTAATCTACAAGGACAAAGTCCTGGTTGAAACCGCCCAGGGAACCGGACCGGTTGACGCCGTCTATAAGGCTATCGATAAGCTAATAAAAATGCAGCCTAGTCTGGTCGATTATACGATCCAGGCGATCACCGGAGGAACGGACGCCCAGGGAGAAGTCATCGTAAGGATAACGGATAACGGAAGAATATTCGTAGGCCATGGGGCCTCAACCGACATTATAATCGCTTCAGCCAAAGCGTATCTCTCCGCCATTAACCGGCTGATCTACAATAAAGCGCAGGATTCGTCGAAAGAATTAGATTGATTACTGCTCGACGGTAATACAGGTCAGTGTGCGGGCGACAAAACCTGACGACTGTATTCTTTTGACGATCAATTCACCGAGCATTTTAAGGTCTGCGGCTTCAACAAACGCGATCACATCATAAGGGCCAGTGACCAAATGTACGGTTTTAACTCCTTTGATTTCCTTTGTTAAATTGACCAGTTCCATTGCTTTTCCCGGAATTGCTTCTATTAGAATATAAGCGGTTGTGCCTGCCATATTAATACACCTCTTTGGACTCATTATAAATTGTTGCTTAAAATATTGTCAAGTAGTATAATATTTCTCGATATGTGGACAAAAATCATTAATTATTTAATAAAAGGACTTGTGACCCTTCTTCCCCTTCTTGTTACTATCTGGCTCATAATGTTCATCTTTACCTTTATGGACAGTATTCTCGGCGGGATCATTGCCTTTTTTACCGGCCATCGCATTCCCGGATTGGGATTGATCCTGATTGTTTTCATTATATATGCGGCGGGCTATTTTTCGGAACATGTCTTTGGCGCCACAATATTCAAGTTCGGGGAACAGATATTGTACCGGATCCCTATAATAAAAGGCATTTACACTTCAGCCAAACAGATAAATGACGTCCTGTTCATGCATAAGGGAGCTGGAGAATACCGCCGGGCCTGCCTGGTTGAATATCCGCGCAAGGGGATTTATACCATGGGGTTTGTCACTTCCGACGCCGCGGAAGAAGTAGAAAAGAAGGTAAAATGCAAGTTGATTAATATATTTATCCCAAATACTCCGACCCCGGCAACCGGTTTTCTGATAATGGTTCCCGCGCAGGATGTGATACTGCTCGACATGAAAGCGGAAGAAGCCTTTAAATATATTATTTCGGGAGGGGTTCTAAAGCCCCCGGCGGTAGAAAGTGAGAGTATTTGAAGAGTTCTATAATGGCATATTTTCCGAAAATCCGGTATTAAGAATTCTCCTTGGTCTCTGCGCCACCATGGCGGTCACAACTTCTTTCATCAACGGCCTCGGTATGGGACTTTCTACTTCATTCGTTCTAGTCTGCAGTAATGTTATAATATCCTCCATTCGCAATATCATGCCGGAAAAGATCCGCATACCGGTAATGATAATCGTGATCGCAACCTTTACCACGGTCATCGACCTCATGATGGCCGCTTATACGCCGGCGCTTTCAAAAGCGCTGGGAATATATATCCCGCTTATTGTCGTTAATTGCATCATCTTCGGCCGAGCCGAGGCGTTCGCTTCAAAAAACCGGATCTTTGAATCATTGATCGACGGCCTGACAAAGGGCGCGGGCTTTACTCTGACCCTAATGTTCATTGGTTTTATACGCGAATATCTCGGAAAACAAGTAATGATCATGCTGCTGCCGCCGGGGGCGTTCCTTTTGATCGGAATTCTCATAGGTATGATGAATCTTATACAACAATGGCAGGAACAAAGAAACAAAAATCTAGCGTAGAACCGCTGCATATATTCAGCCGCGCCTGCAGAGGCTGCGGGATCTGCATCGCTTTTTGCCCTCATAAAGTTCTGGAATTTGATCTTTACGGCATCCCAAAAGCGGTCCATCCTGAAAAATGCAAAAACTGCCTTATCTGCGATATCCTTTGCCCTGACTTTGCCATAACCGGCATGAGGAAAAGGAAAACGCATTCATGAAGTTTATTTCCGGCTGCCGGGCAATCGCACAGGGAGCGCTGGACGCCGGCGTCAGGTTCTATGCCGCCTGTCCCAATGATCCGGTCTCGGAACTTGCGGAAACTATGGCTTTGGAACTTCCAAAGCTGGGAGGAAAATTCATCCAGATGGAAGACGAATCAGCCGCCCTGGCCGCCGCCATTGGAGCGTCTTCAGTAGGATCAAAAGCTTTGGTCGCGACTTCGAGCCCCGGGTTCACTCTGCTTCAGGAACATATCAGCTATGCCGGATTAAACGAAGTGCCAGTCGTTATTGTAAACGCGATGCAATATGGGCCCTCGACCGGTTTATCGAGCATTCCCATGCAGCAGGAGGTTTTCCAGTCAAGATTTGGGGCCAACGGCGATTATCCGGTTGCCGTATTGACTCCTTCCTCCCCAAAAGAAGCATATGATATGACCGTATATGCTTTTAACCTTTCCGAAAGCCACCGCATCCCGGTGGTTATATTGATAGACCAGATGATCGCAACGATGAAGGAAACATTCGATTTTCGTGAAAATCCCAGACTTTTGACCAGGATCCCTCCCCGCCATCACTTTTTGCTCACCGGCCTGCCCTCTGATCTCGAAGGATTCCCAACTTACGATCCAAGGGAAATAAAACAGCAGCAGCAGCGGCTTTTCCAGAAATATTTAAGCATTGAACGGATGTACAGCAAATTTGAACTTGAGGACGCAAATGTGGCGGTCATCGCTTACGGCACCACTTCGCGTGCCGCCCGGGCGGCGGTCAAAATGGCCAGAGGAAAAAAACATAAGGCCGGATTTTTCAAATTGATGACGCTTTGGCCTTTTCCCCGCGAAGAATTGATCCGGCTTTCAAAAAAGGTAAAACGCATGATAATTGCCGAAACCTGTACTTCGGAACAGCTGGCAAATATCATTAAATCTTGCTGTTTGGGCGAATGCAATTATACACTAGTCAAAAGATTTGACGGCAATCTGCTTACGCCAAAGGAGATATATGATGGAATTACAGCCTAATCCCGTCATCCAGAGATATTTAAGGACCGGCAAAAAGCATCCGGTATTTTTTTGTCCCGGCTGTCAGGTCGGTATTATCATGGGCGCTCTGATCCGCGGCATCAACGAATGCAATCTCCAAAAGGACGAAATTTTTCTGGTTTCCGGCGTCGGCTGCTCCGGCCGCATGCCGGTTTATCTGGACCTGTGCTCCATCCAGGCAACGCGCGGGCGGGCCCTGGCTTTTGCGACCGGAGTAAAGATGGCAAAACCTCATCTTAAAGTGATCGCCGTGATCGGCGATGGAGAAGCGGTTTCCGTCGGCACATCGCACCTGGTGCAGGCCGCAAGAAGAAATATAGACTTGACCGTGGTCGTCATAAATAATTTCATGCATGCCATGACCGGCGGCCAGCCGTCGCCTACCACCCCGCATAAAACAATTGCGCCGCTGGCTCCCTACGGCAATGTTGAGCATCCTCTCGATATTTGCGATTTTGCGGTTTGCTCCGGGGCGACTTTTGTCGGCCGCCAGACGGCTTACCATGCCGAAAATCTGGCGGAGCTTTTGGCTCAAGCGATAAAGCACAATGGGTTTTCACTGGTTGAAGCGACCTCTCTGTGCCACATGAAACCGGAAAGAAAATCGCCGGTAGACGCGCTTTTATGGCTCAAGGAAAAAGCAGCAAAAGGGGAAATAATCACGGGTATTTTTAAAAATACGGCGAAACCGGAACTGACGGGGGAATATGAAAAAATCATCAAAGCAAATAGAAGTTAAGTTCGCGGGTACGGGCTGCCAGAAGATCGATCTGATCGCAAACATCCTGGCGGAGGCGGCTTTTGCGCAAAAATATAAAGTGGTCATGACTTTAAAACATGAAAAAGAAGTCCGCTGCGGGCTGTGCAGCGCAGAGGTTATAATATCGGACAACGAGATCGATTTCCCAAAATGCGAGAATCTTGACGTCCTGGTGGCGCTTTCACAGGAGGGCTATGACGCTTCTCTGGACGATATAAAAAAAGATACGATACAAATAATCGATTCTCTTCACGTAGTCAAAATCGGCAAGATGTTTAATCTTAGCATCCTGCCTTTGACCCATATATCTTACAGAAAGACAAAAACGGAAGAATATGCGAATTTCGTGGCTTTGGGGATTGCGATAAAAAAGCTTAAAGTCATAAAAGACCGGCTGATCATAAACCTGATTAAGGAGAAACTGCCCAGGAATAAAGCGGATCTTGCCGTAAAATCATTTAAAGAAGGGATGAAATTGTCCTAGCTCCTGATCCCCGCATCCGCCCCGCAATAACTGCAGAATGTCTTATCTTTTAAACCAATGATCTTGGTCTGGTAACCTGCCCGCTCGATCAAAAGCTTTTTGCAATTGTGGCAGTAAGTATTTCCCCATTTATTTCCCGGGACATTGCCGATATAAACATAGTGGAGGCCTTCTTCCAATCCAATCTTCCTGGCTTTTTCAAGGGTTTCGACCGGCGTGGGATACAAATGCGCGTATTCAAGATACGGGATAAATTTGGTGACATGCCAGGGCGTTTCCGGCCCAAGATCTTTAACGATCCATTTTGCAATGCCTCTTAATTGATCCTCATCATCGTTCATGGTCGGAATTATATTTGTAATGCATTCGACATGCATGTTCCATTTCTTTTTTGCGTAAACAGAAGCTTTTAGTATCGGCTCAAAATCGGGCACCTTTGCCAGTTTTTTGTAAAATTCATTCGTGAACCCCTTTATGTCGACCCTAAACGCATCAAGATATGGTCCGATCAAATCGATTGCCGGAAAATTAACATATCCATTTGTAACCCAAACCGTGTAAAGGCCCGATTTTTTTGCCAGTTTTGCGCCATCCAAAGAATATTCAAGCCATATGGAAGGCTCATTGTAAGTCCAGGCAATTCCCGCCGATCCTTCCCTCTTCGCCATCTCGATCAACATTTCGGGAGAAACCAGTTCCTCTTCATGTTTTTGCTTAGCGTAAACCATATGCGCTATCTGCCAGTTCTGGCAGTGGCCGCAGCGCATGTTACAGCCGAACGTGCCGGCGGATAAAACATTCGTTCCCGGATAAAAATGGAAAAGCGGTTTTTTTTCGATCGGATCATTTGCGATCGAAGAAATGACTCCATAGATCAATGAATAGAGCTTGCCCTCTCTATTTTCCCTCACCCCGCAGTACCCCACCCCGCCGGACGCGATATGGCAATCACGGGGGCAAAGAAGACAATGCACCTTATTGTTTTCCAGCTTTTCCCAGAGCATAGCTTCTTTCATATCAAGCGCATTTTAACACACCGTTATTTTGACTTGAAGCGAAATTTCTTAAATTCCCCTTCGATAAAGAAATATATGAAAACAGCCGATTTTTCTTGGGCCGCCATAAGCAGGCCTGCCGCATTCAAACTTCTAAGGCCTAATCCGCGCCTGTTGAAACAGGCCATGCCGGCTCCTTCCGGCAATCTTCAGGCAAGAATGAATGAGTTTTTCCATGAACAAGTCTCTGAAGCTCGTTTTATGATCACCGGCAGACAGCAGGGTTTGAGAACTCTTGTTTTTGGCCCCAATCGTTTTGATGATTTTCCTCTTGTCGATTTCCTTAAAACCGGATATGTATTTGGCGTCGACATAAATTTGACGGCTATGTCGGAAGCGAAAAACGCTCTGCCTTCCGATTTAAGAAAAAAGCTTGCCCCTTTAAATCTTGACGCCTCGCTGTTTGCCAACCGAATAATTAACTCCGCTTCCGGTATCGTAGAAAAGTATCCCGAATTGACCCCTGGTCTTCTTGACGATCTGATTGAAACGTTAAAGGCCATCAAGGCTGAGGGAAATCTGCCTTTTAACGACAACAGCATGGATATGGCGGTTTCGATAAGCTGCATTGGTCAATTTCTGGCCTTTGCGTATAATTCGGTATTGAGCATGCTTCAGGAACGATATGGTCAACCGGCCGTATTCCGGTTATTGTCGGGAATCGTTCGAGAAAAAAAGGAAGTAAGGAACACGTCATTGAACCGGGTCATGAACGTATTGTTCCGGCGGATCGCGACCTCTCACTTAAAAGAAACGGCAAGGATCGTCCGCCCGGGAGGCGTAATTTTTGTTTCTGATCATTTTTTTAAATTCAATTCAACCACTTTCAGACCGGAAGACCTGTATCCCGCGGACCTGCAATGCATGAGCGACATTTATCTTGAAACCGATTTGCCGCAGCTAGAAGTTAAAATAGGCGAGCAGGCCGAAGGGATCGCAGGAATTTCCGGGAGGGACAGTCTGGAGGCCGCGCTGGAAACGGCCGGGAACCTGGAAATTTTAGAAAGCTTCTATGCCTGGAATGTTAATTTCGCGGGAAACGCCATGCTTGGAGTTCCCGGAGAATATTTTCTGGATGCGGCAATGATCTTAAGCCCGGAGAAATAATTACCCCTTAACCACTCCCATCGGCCGCATCCTTGCCACCTTTCTAGCCAGACCGGCATTATGAACCACATCCACGACTTCGCGGACATCTTTATAAGCTTCGGGAGCTTCTTCTACTAATCCCTTTCTGCTCGCAGCCATCACGATGATCCCTTTCTTTTCAAGATCGGCTAAAAGTTCGTTCACGGTAAACTTTCTGGTCGCCGCCGAACGGCTCATCATCCGCCCCGCCCCATGGCACACCGATCCCCAGGTCTCCTTCATGGCCTGATCCGTCCCGACTAAAATATAAGAATATCGTCCCATATCCCCGGGAACTAGGACCGGCTGCCCGGGAAAAGCGCGCGTCGCCCCTTTACGATGAACACAAAGCAGCTTTTCTTTTCCGTTAACCAGATGCTTCTCCATCTTCGCGATGTTATGAGCGACATCGTAGATCAGGGATATTCCAAGCTTTGACGCTGATGCCCCCATGGCTTGAGCAAATGACTCGCAGGTCCAGTGCATCAGCATCTGCCGGTTGGCCCAGGCAAAGTTCGCCGCCGCCGCCATCGCCGAAAAATATCTTTTACCTTCGGGAGAATTGATCGGCGCACAGCAAAGCTGGCGGTCGGGCAAAGCAATATTATATTTTCGCGCCGCCTCATTCATCACCCTTATAAAATCTGTACAGACCTGATGCCCAAGCCCGCGCGAGCCTGAATGCACCATGATAGTGATCTGGTCTTTGAACAGGCCGAAAGCGGCCGCTACTTTTTCGTCATAGATCTCTTCGACCATCTGGACCTCGAGAAAATGATTGCCGGAGCCCAGCGTTCCCTGCTGGCTGGTCCCCCGCTCCTTAGCGTGTGAAGAAACCGCGGAAGGATCGGCGCCGGCCATCGCGCCGTGTTCTTCCGTATGTTCAAGATCGTCAGGCGTTCCGTAACCGTGCGAGACCGCCCATTTCGACCCGTTTATCAAAAGGTTATCAAGATCTTTTGAAGAAAGCGACAGCGGCCCTTCCGATCCTACGCCCGAAGGAACATTTCTCGCCAGTTGAGCGGTTATTTCTTTTATTTTCGGCTGGACCTCTTTAACGGTAAGATCGGTGCGCAGAACCCGGACGCCGCAGTTTATGTCATACCCGACCCCGCCGGGAGAAATTATTCCGCCCGCCTCCGGGTCAAATGCCGCCACTCCGCCGATCGGAAAACCGTAACCTAAATGTATATCGGGCATGGCGAGCGAATTGCCGACAATTCCGGGAAGACAGGCTACATTTGCGGCCTGGACATGCGCGTTCTCGGAAATAATGTGCTGGATCATCTCTTCATCGGAATAAATAACAACGTCGGTTCGCATTCCTTCTTTGAATGTTCTGGGGATCAGAAAGCGGTAATCATCTAGCTTCCGGCATATTTCCCGCCAGGTGGACATGGAGATATTCTATCACAGATTAATTGGGGGCCGCGTAAAAATATAATTGATCCGAGCCGCCGGCATCAATGCCTTTTGCATATCCTATTTTTAATACCATAGGCACATAGCCATAGCCGTTGATCGTATTGAGCGCGAGCTCCGCGCCTATGCTTCTGACCAGCGATAACGAACCGACGGTTCCCGAAGTCACTCCTCCAAATTCAAAGAAAAAATTCCCCCAGAACCGGTCAAAAAATGTCAGTCCGTATCCGGTCCCCGTTTCTAATATTGATAACGGGAAGTCGTACTCAATAGTTTCTTTAACCAGTTTGGTGCCCGTCAAAGATGAATATCCTCTTATTCCCAAGTTCCCTGAAGTGAACCCTCCCTGCGCAATTTTTTCTCCTTTGTAAACTGCGGCAACGGCTTTTGATGCCAGGACATGATGGGAAAACAAGGCCAGATAATTGCTTAATGAAAAAGAATAATAGTTAAAGTTATAATCGCCGCCCAGATCTTTGGAATAAAGGGTCCCTTTGAGTTGAACATCTATGCCGTCCTCGGGAGCGATCGAGTTTCCATAGCTTCTCAAGCTGTAATATCTCCAGGCGAGCAGCGCCCCGTTGATATTCCCGCGGCTCGGCTGAACGGACAATATTTCAAGGCTTGAAATATTGTTCAAGTTCTCAAAGGAATAACCGACCGTGAAGACTTGCTTATCATACTCGTGAAAAACACGATTATTAAAGAATGAAAAATATACTCCACCCCCCTTGTCCCTTTCCCAGTAAGTATGCGCGCCGTTATCCCAATTACGAGGGACCGCCGCATCATAACCGGTGACCGATATCTGCGGCAGGAACTGGTTATCGATATAATTAAAAATATAGGTGGGGCGATGCACGTTCCAATCATACCCAAGCTGGGCCTCCGCGTAATGCTGGTTCAGCGAATCCATAGCGGCAGTATAAATCAAAGTATGCGGGCCGTTTTCGTCCGTGTAGGAATATGGCAGCCAGAACTTGGGGAAGAACGTAGGAAAAGGATTATAATCATGGACCTCCGTTTCAAGCGTTGCCGCTTTTACATTCTTAAAGGCGGGAGAAATGATCCCGGTAAGTTCTTCCTTCTTTTCAACCGGCTTTTCCGGCAAGGACGGGACCCAGTTATTTGCAATTTCTTTCCAGTTTTTCCGGTCATAATCGATAAGGCCGATATCATAGCCCTTGGATGAATAATTAATAAAAGCTATCTTTTTACCGTCCGGAGAAACATCGGGCATAAGCGCCATACCAAGGACGTTGGTCAAACGATAAAGCTTTTTGGTGTTAAGGTTAAAAGCGTAAATGTTTACGATCCCGGCCGCGTCGGAATCAAAAAGCACATATTCGCCGTCCGGCGAGAATGAAGGATTTGCGGAAAGGCCGTATTCAATGAGCTTTGATTCTTTCCCCGTATTAATATCGACCAGATAAATGCTCTGATGCCCGCCGTAGGTCCACTTGGCCACGGCAACATTGGTCCCGTCCGGAGAAAAAACCGGAGACAGGTATTGCATGTCAGCTTCTAAACTGCCCAGCATTTTCTGGTTATTTAAAGCCTTATCCCACAGCCAGAGCGTCCTTGTCCCCTGATCATTATTAACATAAACTATTTTTTGCCCGTCGGGAGATACCGCGGGATCGGATGCTCTTAGCCCCTCGGTAAGCCTTACGATCTTTTTGTTTTTTAAGTCATAAGAATAAAGGTCCTTAAAAGTGTAATAATTTTTATAGGTGTCGCCTTTGGTAAAATATAGCTTTCCGCCGGCAATGCTCAAAGAATCATCATAGAAAAAACCTTCCGTTATCTTTTCGTCGTTTAACGTCAGGCTGTTTATCCGCCTGATAGAGGGGTATTCATCTTCATTATTCTGGTTGTAATAGATATGGTCCGAATCCGGGCCCCATTTCGGTTTAAATATGTTGAATCCCCGGGTGGTCAGCGGTTTTATGTCCGTCAATCCGTCCTTTTCTATTTGAGCTTTCTGCTGCTGGTATTTATCCTTCATGTCGCTTATCCATTCGTTCCACAGGAACCAAAGATTTTTGCCGTATATAGCCTGAAAGCAGCCTTCGATTCC
>JBAZPF010000002.1:0-36789 GCA_041648295.1 Candidatus Margulisiibacteriota bacterium
GTAATATTCGTAAAAAGGATTTTCCTGGTCGTTTTCGATTATCCATTTGGCCATCAGCGCCCCACCCCTGCTTACGATATCCATCAGCCGCGGATGCTTTTTTAAAGCATCGACCGAAGCTCTGGTCACCCCGCAATGGATGGTCATAAAGTCGACGCCTTCTTTGGCCTGCGACTCGACTACGGAAAACATTCCGTCTATTGTCATTTTATCTTCAACCATGGCTTGATAGATGGGAACGGTGCCCAGAGGAACCGGACAATTTTTAATTATTTGCTTCCGGATAGCGTTAATGTTGCCGCCGGTAGATAGGTCCATTACGGCATCGGTCTTTGAATCTAGCGCAGCTTTAAGTTTCTTTAATTCTTCTTTTACATTGGGATAATCGGCGGAGGTGCCGATGTTCGCATTAACCTTTACCCTCATCCCTCTGCCTATGCCTACGCCTTTTGAATTCTTATGCAGAGGATTAAAAGGAATTGCAATTATTCCGGACGCAACACCACGAAGTATCTCTTTCTCCGGCAAATGTTCGTCGCGCGCGACCTGCCGAATTTCCCGGGTTATTATCCCCTTGAGGGCTTGTTGTCTCTGGGTTGGCATTATGTCTTATATTCGCGGGTTTCTTCGGGGGGCCGTGCTTCTTTTGCCAGTTTCATTGCCAGGGCAACCGCTTCTTTTGCCGTATTGGCGCGATGGACCTTTTGGTCCATTTGTCCGCTGTGGTGGATAAATTGCCAGGTATTGAGGCCGACCACCGGGATTTCATATCCGAGCGCAAATGCAATCTCGGAAAGCGTGCCGTAGCTTCCGCCGACCGCAAGAACCACATGACCGGTTTTGATGACCAGTTTATTCCTGGCATAACCGATGCCGGTGACGATCGGGTAATCGATGTACGGATTGGCTTCTTCGCGTTTGCTGCCGGGAAGGATCCCGATAGTCGTGCCGCCCGCGCTTTTTGCGCCCCTGCACGCGGACTCCATCGCTCCTTTTAACCCCCCGCAAACCAGAACCGCACCGGCTTTAGCTATCTCTGCCCCGACCTCTTCGGCCAGTTTGGAGATCTCAGGCGAGGCATGGCTTTCACCCACAACTGATATGAATATTTTTTTATCTGGCATGGATTGATTATATCACAAAAAAAGTGGCAGGTTTAATTGCCACTTTATCGTTTCGATCTTATTCCCTGCCTGTTTATTTAGGTAATGGCAGTTTTGATGGCTGAATAATGATCGGTCCCTGGATTTTATACGCTAAAGTTTTTGACATCGTTAAAATGAAGGGATTCTTATCGGTACCAAACCCATCACCGTTCTTTTTCTTTCCTGATGGAGGGACACCATTGTCAGCACTTATCCCCTTTAAGGCGCTGAACAATATATCCAATGTTTGCTTATAGTACCCTGCTTTGGTTGCTTCCAATTTAATATTTGCGGTGAGCATAGGCGGGGTCGTGCTCTTATATGTATCGTATTCTATTGAATTCATTTTGGCTGGATCTTTTCTAAGCCCAAAATAAAAATCAACATTGCCTTTGCTGTCAGACAATAACGGCGAACCTTTGGCATAATAAAATTTATCCTGCCAAGCATCGGTCAGCGTCAGATCAACCGAAACGCCGTTTATTGGGGTTTGCAAAGTATAATCAATAACTTTTACGGAAATATGGTCATATGCCCCATAGCTCACGGAAAACAAAGCTAAAACGAACAAGATCAGCAGACCTCGCGTTGTATATTTCATATTTTCCCTCCATAAAAATTATACCCCCCTTTTAAGAAAAGGCAAATGCTATTTGAAATATTTCTCTATCTTTGATAAGATGAATTGAACATATGCCACAAACCATCTCTCAAAAAATATTAGCCAAGCACGCGGGATTAAAGTCCGTCGAACCCGGACAGCTGATCAACTGCAAAGTTGATCTCGTCCTGGGCAATGACATAACCGCCCCTACGGCAATAAAAGAATTTGAAAAGATCGGCGTAAGCAAAGTATTTGATAAAAAGAAGATCTTCCTTGTGCCCGATCACTTTACCCCTGCCAAAGATATAAAGTCCGCCGAGCAGGTCAAGATGATGCGGCATTTTGCCAAGAAATACGGGATCGTCAATTTCTTTGAGATCGGCTGTATGGGAGTTGAACACGCATTACTGCCGGAGATCGGCGCGATAAAACCGGGTATGCTGATAATCGGCGCGGATTCGCACACCTGCACCTACGGCGCGCTGGGCGCATTTTCCACCGGCGTCGGGTCAACGGACATGGCGGCAGGAATGGCTACCGGAGAGGTTTGGTTCAAGGTCCCCGAACAATTAAAGTTTATTTACAAAGGAAAACTGCAGAAATGGGTCGAAGCAAAAGACCTGATCCTCTACACCATCGGGCAGATCGGCGTCGACGGCGCGCGTTACATGTCAATGGAATTCACCGGTCCAGTGATTGATAAACTTACGATCGAAGGCAGATTAACTATGGCGAACATGGCCATCGAGGCTGGCGGGAAAAATGGCATTTTTGCGCCGGATCGTAAAGTTTATGATTATTTAAAAAATAAAATAAAACTCAATAATTGGACATTGGAAATTGGACATTGGAAATTATTTGAATCTGATCCTGACGCCGAATATAAACAGGTTTATGAGTGGGATGTTTCAAAGATCGAACCGCAGATCTCCTTCCCTCACCTGCCCAGCAACACCAAGCCGGTGAGCAAATGTAAACATATAAAGATCGACCAGTCGGTTATAGGCTCCTGCACCAACGGGCGGATTGAAGATATGCGGGTCGCGGCCAAAGTGCTTAAAGGCAAAAAGGTCCATCCCGATGTCAGATTAATTATTCTTCCGGCCACGCAGAACATTGAACTGCAAATGATCAAGGAAGGTTTAACGGAGATTTTCATCAAAGCGGGCGCGGCGGTCTCCACCCCTACCTGCGGCCCCTGCCTCGGCGGCCATATGGGAATTTTGGCGGAGGGCGAAAGATCGATCGCGACGACAAATAGAAACTTTGTCGGCAGAATGGGACATCCAAAATCTGAAGTTTATTTATCTAATGTGGCGGTGGCAGCGGCGTCAGCAGTAGCGGGACACATCGTCAGTCCGGAAGACCTTTAAAGATCACTTCTTCGGGTCCTTTTCCGCTTTCCGCGCCATTTTCATCCAGCGCCTGGCCACGGCGGCTTTATCGCCTTCGCCCTTGGCTTCCAGCGCCAGCGAAAGTGAAAATAATCTTGCGATCTCGCGGCTGTTCTGGTTTTCTCCGCCTCCCCCAGCTTTTACTGTTTGTCCGGCCAAGCCACGGACTTTTAAAAGGAGCGTTTCCACTCCTGCGCGCTCTACAGGTGAAAGCTCCTTTAATTCAGCCCGCAATGCATCGATCTCTTCCGTTCCTGCCCGACCTTTCACAATATCGTCACTTAACTTTATGGCCTTCCCGACCGGCCCCAGGCATTCACACTCATCGAGCAATTTTTTCCACAGCCTGGAATGAAGCGCACGCGCATCGGGAGCCGAAGGATCTATTTGGGTCAAAGCATTGGAGGTTTCCATCGCTTGGCTTATTCGGACAAGGCGCTCTAGATCTTTATTAAAGTTCGTATCTACTTTTGGACCGTTTTCAGCCAGGGTTTTGCCGTTACCCTGCAGCGTTTCTAAGCATTGCTTGACCTTCGACAATTCCCTCCTCAATTCGTCCAATCCCGTCTTAACCAAATCAATCTGCGCGAGGCTCACGTTCAGTTCTCCGGAAAGCGCCACTCTTTCCAGTTCAAGCAAACGGGTCCTTCCCGTTACTTCTTCCGAATATTCAGCCAGCTCTTTTAGCAACTGCATTTTCCTGTCTTCGCACTCCAGGATCTCCGATCGAAGCTTAGCCTGACTGTTCCTGGAACCGAAATAGACAAGAACAAAAAACGCGGTTACAACTGCCGCGCCTAATGTAAGAACAAGTCCATGAGACAATAAGCCAAAAGCATGCAAACTGCCCGCTGCGATCGCCGAGGAAGCCGACACCCCGCTCATAACAAACGCTATCCCTTCCATCCAACTATCTTTTTTTAATTCGCTTATCAGCTTGATGGAACGGTTCATTTCATTTTCGATTGCTTCGAGAGATTTATGCGTTACCGGAAATGTCCTGACCAGGTCATCGCCTGCCGTTCCCTCACCCCGGACAAAAACCGCAGGCAGTTCCATATCGACCGGCCGACGATCGATATTTACATTTGCATACGCCGGCTGCAAGCCGTTTAAGAGCACCGGAAATTCCCGTATGACCTCCGCGCCGGCGCGGAAGATCTCTCTGGTCGTAAGGTTCCGATAGGCAAGCTGGCCGACTTTATATGCGATCCGGTTGGAGACAGCTCTTATTCCCATGATTTCAATTTAATGCCGTCCCAAAGCGCGGAAAATATTTGGCGGGTCTCCTCATAAAGCGCTTTGTATTCACGGATATTAAAACCCTGGACCAGATCGGCGTTGCCGGTTTTTTCTGCCAAGACCCTGATAGCGGCCGCGGAACTGAAGGTCACTACATCTCTTGGATCGCCGATCATGTCTCTAATGTCTTCTCTTATCACACTGCCGTTGGCCGGTTTATCAGGCATGGTCAAAACCGCGATCCGGTTTGCGACCACTTCACCGAGAGCGAACAGCAAGCAGTCCATAATAAACTCCGCCGATTCATAATCTTCGTTTTCTGCCGCTATTTTTTCGTAGATCCTATAAATATCAAAGGCTTCGCTTTTTAGGCCCGTTACAAATGGGCTTGAAATTCCTTCCGCCAGCGAGCGGGCAAAGATCTTAAGTAGATCAAGCGCTTTGAGCTTATCAAGATTTCCCGCCCGGACGAGGCGCATATGTTGGGCGGCCCAAGTTTTTGTATTTTCGGAAACTCCCTGCCAGAGGATATTATGATCCAGGGTCAATACGTGGCCATATTCATGCGCCAGATAAAAATCGAATTTCTTTAATAAGCTCAGAGGTGGATTCTGAGACGGATTTATGATCAACTCTTTTCCGACGATCGCGATCGGATCGTCGATCATGCCTTTTTTCTCGTCCGTAAACGCCACGCTGGTTATTTTTACTGGTTCAAATGAAGGCCCAAAGAGGCTGAATAAACGCCGCTCAAACGATCCAATCTTCCGCACAACTCCCTGCAGAATAGCGTTGGTATAGCCATGATGCTGTGCAACGGCTGCTCCGTATAAGCGGGCCGCATTGGCCGGCGGCGGTGTTGATCCAATAGTACTCATACTATAGTATCTTTGGTTTAGTTCGAATATTTCACTCAATTTTCTGAACGCGTCTTTGCCGTTGGATTTATTTTAGCCCCGCCAGCTTAATGCTTGCGGCATATTGAGCGAAAGGGACCTCGTCCAAGACTTTCAGCTTTTTAAATCCGGCTTTCTTTGCAAAGCCGATATAATCTTTTTTAAGCACCGCGCCGGCGATACAGCCAACATAAGCTTTTTTTGAATTCTTTACGGACGCGGGCAATTCTTTTAAGAGAACGATATCGGAGACCATCAATCGGCCGCCTTTCTTGAGAACGCGAAAGGCCTCTTTAAAGACCTTGGCTTTATCCGGCGAGAGATTGATAACACAATTGGAGATAACGATATCGATCGAATTATTTTCGACCGGCAACTGTTCGATCTCGCCCAGCCGGAATTCGACATTAGAATATTTCCCTTTGCGTACATTCTGCCTCGCCTTCTCGATCATTTCGGGCGTCATGTCGACGCCGATGACCTTGCCTTTTTTACCGACTCTTCTAGCGGCGAGGAAGCTATCGAAACCGGGACCGGAACCGAGGTCAAGGACGATTTCGCCCGGTTTGATGGATGCGAGCGCAATGGGGTTGCCACAACCGAGGCCGAGGTTGGCGCCTTCGGGAACCGATGATATCTCTTTATCGGAGTAGCCGATTGCTTTGCTGGCCGCTTTCGCTTCACTTCCACAGCACGGTTCATTCGCCGCACTGCAGCAACAGGAACTACTCTTTTTAGCGATCACCCCGTAGTTTTCACGAACTTTTTGTTTTATATTTTTGGATTTCATGTTCAGCTCCTCAAGGAGATTATACTATATACTGTGAAATCCCCGACAATATTTTTTGATAACCTATTAAGCACTATGTGAGAGGAACAATTATCCGGTAAGGTCTGCAGGGACATAATGATATTTTTCCACTAAAACATTAAATATCCTAAGGCTCAATTTTAGAAATTCTACTCCTCTTGAATAATTCAGGCCCTCTTTCTCCTCTGTTTTCGCTGCGGTTCGCAGGGAATCGATCTTTTCTGCCGTTATCCCCAGGTCACGCATTGCCTGATCGACTGCTTCACATTTTGGCCGAGTGAGGCCAATAAGGCTCGGCTCGCGATAAAATCCATCGGGAAAGTATAATGGAAAATTGTTGAGGTAAGAACCAAGGCCCAGCCACAGGTCACGATCATTATAAGAATCAGGCTGTAGAAGCAGCTCTTTTAACCTTTGCCTGGTCTTTTTGGCAATTGGATCATCATAGAAACCTTTTATGCTGTCTATTAGGAGCTGATCGTTCGGATCACTGGCTCTAAATAAATGACAATTTTTAATCGGGAGAAAACAGTAACGATAAAAAGGGTCTTCGCGCATCATCTGAATGGTCCGCGCCGGTATCTCGCGCAATCCCATGAATCGGGCTAAATCAACAATTTGGCGCAATAGATTGTACGTTCTTCCGGGATTAAGAGGCAAGCCTGTTTTTAACGGCTGAAGGCGCAAGCCCGCGCCGCTAAATTTTATTCTATCAAAGACAGAAATATCATATGCCATTCTAATTGTTTATCGATACGAATAATGAAAAATTTCAGAGAGAACCGGAAGAGAAGCCAACCAAACGAATGGGATTTATTGCGGAATAACGTGCCGAGTCCGTACGGACGAGGCACACATCAATTCGTCATTAATCTGGGATTGGCAACGAAACGGGCCGCGCTGAAAATGTTTATTCTATTCATGACAGATTTTGCAAAATAAATTCCTCTGTGAAGCTTATAAGACTTTTAACGTTTTGCATATCTATTTTGCTCCAATCAGCGTGAAAAGCCTTATTCCGCGTTTGCACATAAGAAGATAATAAACTAGCTTGCGGACCTTTAATTAATCCTTTGCTTTTAATAGCGTTAATCACTTCTGACATATCTTTTCCTTCTACATCCAATCCATTTAATGCTGAATATCTTTTTAATGCATCTTCAATTGCGGCCGAAGCTAAAACGGCAGCAACATCTTTTTGACCATCTTCAGCAATTGACTTCGACAACGCAAGAAAATCAGCAACCACACTACCAATAACTTGTTTTTCTAAATTAAAAATTAATTCATTACTTATATCTGATCGTATGCCTTTTAAAACACCCAACAAATAATCTTTACATTCTTGCATAGAACTTGTTTGCCAAGAAACGGAATCATATATTTTAACTTTATAATCAGACATAGTTTTCAGCCTTGTATCATTCCTACCGTATAGATTCTCAATTATTGTCACTGTCCTAAAATAGACCTGGTTGATTATCTCAGGCGTAATTCCCACATTAAACAGAGAAACAATTTCATCCACAATGCGCGAATAATCTTCTTTCTTTTTCATTTAACATTCCCCCAATATTTTATTTATTATATCATGCCTCCCCTTGCTTTTTCCTATAAAGGGCGTAGAATTTTAATGGTTTCAATTGAGTCTAAAGATGCTCGAAACATAATTTTGTGATGCTCATAATAATAGGGGCACAACAACAAGAAAAGGAATGGCGATATTTTGGCTGAGGAAAACAAACAGGGTAAAACGATAATAAAAAAGAATGCAGCAGATTACGATGCGATAATTCAAGCAGTCCGGAATCGAGGAACAGAAAAAGAAGAGGTACAAGGAACCGACACTCCCCCTCTTGAGAAAGAGAAGGAATAGTAAATGGATATTGTTGCCGATTTTTTCGCTAAATATGGGCCACTTGTCATAAGTTTGGCAACTACAATAATTGCAATAGTTACGATATGGAAGCAGACAGACCAACAAAGGACTAATTTACTTTTTAATATCTATAAAGAAGAAAGGGGAATTCGCGCTCATATAAGTAATATGCTCAAAAAAGAAGAATTGTCTGATTTGGACGCGGAAACCTTCTTTAATCATTTTGAGATGTTGGCTTATCTAGTCAATAAAAAGAAAATCAAGGAAGAGGATGTAAGGGCCATTTTTCTTCCAGGCATAAAGGCTGTATATTTGAACTTGAAAGAGAAGGAAAAAATAAAAGGGGATAAATACAAAGAAATAAATGAATTCATTGAAAGAATTCAGAGGAAATTATAATGACTGGAAAATCAAAGAAACCTAAAAATGGGACATCTCATAAAGAACATAATAAAAAAGTAAAGTTTTCTAATAAAGGTGTAATGCGTGGACGTTCAGGACAAGGCGCTTCAGTTGTTAATTGTTTTGGTTGCAAAGCAATGGATTATGATGAAATATTAAAAATACTGAAGCCCAATGGAAGAAAAAAGAAGAAGAAAAAAGCATAACCACTTTAAAATACAAAATAAACCTTTCAGAGCAACAAACCTCATCAGCACTCAGGCATCATTGCTTTTTTCCGTAAACAGCGTAGAATTTCTGCATATGATGCATGGGAAAGATAATCCAGTAAACATCTTAATCATTTATGATGAGCCTAGTGTTGTGGAATCTCTTAAAATGATTTTTTTGATCAAGGACTACAATGTTTTATCCGCCAGAAATGCTAAACAAGGAATGGAATTAATTAGCCCTGATATAAATATCATTTTTTTAGGGTTTCGTATACATGATTTAAATATTATTAATGCTATCCATGAGATTAAGAAATTAAACCCCAATATTCCAATAATTTTATTTTCTGCTTATGAAAATAATCAATTTATAGCCGATTTGAAAAATGCTGGCGCATATGAATTCCTTTGTATGCCTTTTATGATGGAACAAGCATATGAGCTTATTTATAAGGCAATTGATTTTCAAGAGAAGCATAAAAAAGAAGGTTAATTGTTCAAAATCTAACCTTGGTAGAAAGCCATTTAATTTTTATAATTCTCATATCCCCCCATCTTTTGGTGTCAATGTCTTGGAAGAGGAAGGTGGGAATGAGGGGCTGAAGGACTAAGGGACTGAGGAACTAAGGAACTAAGGAACTAGGGACAAGGGACTATTATTGCCGCTTTACTGATAGATCTTCTTTCCTCGTCTAAAACTTGGGTCGGGATCCCAGGCGCTCGGACCTGCCAGGTCTTCGATAAGATCAAAAGAATCGGCGCTTTCCGTAAAAGCGTCCAGCTTTTCCGGTAGCCGACTTAACCTATCGAGCAAGCCTCGCGCTTTCATATTGACAGCCGCGAACATTCTCAAATCGTCGCCCTTCAGCTTCAGCGCCGGATTTATTCGGATCGTTTCCCGAACATCGCGCAACATCCGCAGCGAAATAGTCGCCATCTTCTTAAGTTGAACAGCCATCGTTTTATTGATCGTTCCGGAATGACCCAGATCTTCCGCTTTGCTGATAGCCGCTTCAAACGTGGAGAGCTTTTGCTGATAAGCCGGAAAGCTCGATCTCATAGCGAATATTCTTCGGGAAAATATTTGCCCTGCGTTAACAGGATTGATACCGGCTAGTTTTGGCATACTGTCTTATCTGCGCTATTTAAGAATAATTTCAGTTCTTTCTAAAACACTGTGTGTGTATACTTCCCATTTGACAAAGATCCGCTTTAGATCAACCAGTATGGTTTGTCTGTCTGCTGGGAATTAATGCCGTTGGGGTGCTGGAGATCATCTATATCTCGTTCTTTCAGAAGAAACAGAAGAAACAGAAGAAACAGAAAAACCAAAGAATTCAAATCAAAGGATATAACTGATCCCTATCAGGAAATTCGAAACCCCGCCATTAAAATGCGAAGACGACGGCGTACCGTCAATATTCCCGGCTACCGGAACATTTATGAACCCGGGAGCATATGAAAAGCTTAACAATAAATTCCAGAAATATTTTTTAACCGTGAGAGGAAATGTGACCATGTATCCCGTGCCGCTGAAACTGGAATAACTATCAATATAGGGGCTCTGGCCATATATTTTGCTGCCTGTCTTTCTTATGTTCAGATAGTCAATGCGAACGCCAAGATCATATTCAATAAGCGAAGCAGCCGAGCGGAGATCCAAAACATAGAGCAGCTCCAGAAAATAATTATTTAAGAATAAATTATAGGCTTCATCATTGGTGCCGCCGAAAAAAGAAGCGTTATGCCGGCCCCAGCCTTCAGAAAAAACCCCGGTCCCAAGAGAATATTTAAATCTGTTCTTTGACGGGAAGCTTAATTTAAGCTCAATCCCGGTAAGATTGGCATTTATTGGCTCATTACCCGTAAGGACAGCCGCATTTGGAGCGGTCAAAAATGAATAATTGACCTCAATGTTCCTATTTTTAAAATTACTCAAGAGATCGGCAGCTTCATCGGCCAAAGAAATATTGGTCGAGGCTATGGTTAGAAATAACAGAAAAATCAGTATTTTTTTATTATAATCATAAGTCATGTCGTAATTGTCCCACCCTGCTCTTTTGGTGTCAATGTCTTGGAAGAGGAATGTGGGAGCGAGGGGCTGAGGGACTAAGGGACTGAGGATTCAGCACAAATATTCCTTGACTTGGTATAACTTATAAGTTATATTTATTGCTTAAGATTATAACCTATAGGTTATATTTGCATAAAAGGGGGTAAATATGGCAGATTTAAAGGGGTTAAAATTAAAGCAAATTTCCGAAGCGGTCAAAGCAGTCCGCCCAGTGCCGGCTGAAAAGATAGGCCAGCGGATCCGTGATATCAGGGAAGCTCTCGGTATGACGCAAAAACAACTGTCAAAAAGACTAAAGATCAGCCAGCCGCTGCTTTCGCGAATAGAAGAAAATGCGGAGGCCTGCGCGATTAAAACTTTAGTTAAAATAGCTCAAGGGCTGGAATGTGAATTTATGGGGGTTATAGTTTCAAAAGAAGGCTTGGAGAAAACCATCAATAAACAGGCCGAAATAAAAGCCAGGGAGATGCTAAAACGGACCTTTGCCAATATGGCTATGGAAAAACAGGCGCCAACCGATAATGCGTACGCCTATCAATTTAAAAAGCTTACCGAGGAACTGGCAAACAATCCGGGACCTAACCTCTGGGAGAAATAAATGCCTTTTTTGGAAGATGTCCCCGGGGCAACGCCCGTAGAAGACATTTCAGATCTTATCCCTTCCCATATAACGACCCGTTCAGAATTGAACGAATGGGAAGCCGCCAATATCCTTAAAGCGACCAGACACTATTTAACGGAAAAAAGAAAACTTGAGATCGATGTTGCCTGGTTGAAAAAACTGCATAAGGAAATGTTCGATGAAACATGGAAATGGGCGGGCCAATTCAGGCAAAAGAATTTCAATTTGGGCATTGATTGGCATAATATCAATGACCAAGTAAAGGCGCTTATTGATGATATGGTTTTTTGGAAAAAGGGGCCGATGGATCTAAGCATTTTTGATCAAAGCATTCGCGTCCATCATCGGCTTGTTAAAATCCACCCTTTCGTGAATGGTAATGGCCGGCATGCGCGATTGGCATCTGATATATTTCTTTATTATAATAACCATAAACTTCCGACCTGGCCCAGCCAATCATTGCTTGAAGAAAGCGATGTAAGAAAACGTTATATCACTGCCCTTCAGGAAGCAGATAAGGGAAATTACAAACTGTTGGAAAAATTCACTGATGATTTGATAAGTAAATAATCCCCCCACCCCCATCTTTTGGTGTCAACTCTTCAGCAGATCAGGATACCTGCCTGCCGGCAGGCAGGTCAGGGAATCAGTGGGAAGAGAATCGGCGTATCAGCAGATCAGGAAAAACCTGATGCCCTGATTATCTGATATTCTGCCTGCTGATATTCTGATAATCTGATATCCTGCCGAGCCCCCTCTTTTAGTGTCAAATTGTTTGTATTTTGCTTTTTGGTTATTGGAATTTGTTTGGTTATTGTTTCTTGATTATTGGTTATTAAAGAAGCTGGGAATTTTACCAAATCAATGGGATAAGCCGGTATCGGGCCTTCTTTGTATATTCAACATACCCTTCGAGCTCTTTTTGCAACGTCGCATCCTCCAGCGCGGTGCGGATCACAAACAATAAAGCGGTAAAGAGTGAAGCGAAAAGCGCGTAAAAAGAGCCGACGATCATTGGAAATGAAAAATACAGTAAGATGAACGCGATATAGCCCGGATGCCGGACAATGGCATAAGGCCCGGTAGAAACTACCTTTTGCCCCCGCTCCTTCTGGATCCGGACCCCAAGCTCAAAGAATTTGTTCTCCATAAGCGCCCACTCGGAAAGGAACATCGCAAAAAGCAGAGAGATCACCCCGGCGACCATCCACCAGATATTAAGCTCCGACCAGTTATATCTCCCGACATCAAGCCCGGCAATGATCGGTATCAGGATCATTGTGACGATCGAATAGAAGACCGCAAACAATTTGTCCCAGACCTTCGGCATCTTCATTTCACCTCGGGCATTGACCACTTCGGCCATCTCCGGGAAGCGGGTAAACAACAGAATAAAGAAGAACGTCTGACAAAGCATTATAACAATAAAATAAACCCAGGCGCGCATAAGATCAATCCTTCCGGCCGCGGCAAAAAAGAGGACGGCATTTAATAACATGACCAGATAGATCACGATGATCCGTTTATAACCCGAGCTTGTGAGCTTTGGCTTTTCGTTCATGAGGATATTCTCCCACCGTGGTCTTTTTGTGTCAATGTGTGGAAAGGGGCTAGGAACTGTGGGACTAAGGGGCTAAGGGACTAAGGGATTGAGGAATCAGGGATTATAATGGGATTATTGCATATTTACTCGCAATGCCATATAATTATCACCATGGTTCCCGAACAAAAAAGAAAACATCAAGATTTTGAGTGGTTAGGGAAAAATATGCATAAATTACAGCAAAAACATGCCGGTAAAGTAGTGGCGGTTGTCAATAAACATGCAAGCATCGGTAAAAATGCCATTGAGGCTTATAAAATATCCAGGAAACAATATCCCGACAATGAACCAGTAATGTCTGCGATCCCCACTAAAGATGCCCTCTTATTATGATCAAATACGACTGGCATGAGGAGTATTCCGAATCCTTCGGATTAGTCAAAAGACCGGTTGCTGAAATCCATATGAAAGATAAAAATAAGATCTGGCGCGCAATCAACATGTATGTGGATTCTGGCGCTGATGTAAGCATTATTCAAAATAGTTTTGGTGAATTATTCGGACATAATGTTGAAAAAGGCCGTAAAATCAGGTTAAAAGGCATTGGCAAAGAAGAAATAATTGCTTATATCCATAAAATGGATTTACTGATCGGCGCTCATGAAGTAAATATTGAAGTGGCAATTGGCGAAAATGATAACGTCCCAAATGTTCTTGGCCGCAAGGGTGTCTTTAATTTTTTCGAAATCCAGTTTAAAAATAAAGAAGAAGCTACTCACTTTTTGAAATAATCACATTAGCTACCAAACTGTTTAGCCACCCCCATCTTTTGATGTCAATGCTTTGGGAAATAATTACGAATTGCGAATTACTAATTATGAATTGTTGTGTCTCTGCGCGACAATAATATGAAATGCCGAACGAAGCGAGGCATACATTCATTCGTCATTAGTCATTAATCCCCATCAATGTCTTGCCGTTGACAAATATTCGCGGGAATAAGATAATAATTCCGGAGGAAAATGAAATGAAAGACAAAGGATTTTTCGGCGGAGTATACGGGTTGGCTTTTATCGGCGCTCTGGTTTATTACATTCAGCACTCGACTTCTTTTCTAAACGGCGTGGTTGGAATTCTAAAAGCCTTATTTTGGCCGGCGGTGCTGATGTTCAAAGTGCTTGAACTCCTGCATATGTAGTTTTTCCGCCTGACCTATATGCGGTTTTTATTCCGGGTTCAATCTTCTTCGGACTATTTCCCTGACCGCGTCCCTCTCCCTCTTGTCGATCGATTTCTCGTTAAACAGTTTATTTAAATCAGGAGCGATCATTATAAGCAGTAAGCGCTTCCCTGCCGCAAAAGGCCAGCAATTTTTCCTCCGAATAGAACATCAACTTAAAGAATATTTCATGTTATAATTTGTCCATGAACAGCTTTCTTCAAGAATTAAAAAAGAGAATATTGGTCGTAGACGGCGCCATGGGGACGCTCCTCATGAACGCGGGCGTGCGGCCGGAAGAAGGTTTTGACCTCCAGGTACTAAAAAGACCGGAAATCGTCAAGTCCATCCACAAATCCTATATCGATGCCGGCGCGGATATCATCGAAACCTGCACATTCGGCGCTAATCGAATAAAACTCGCCGACTATCTCGCGCAGGATAAAGTTGCCGAAATAAATAAAAAGGCGGTCGCATTGGCGAAAGAAGCAGCCAACGGAAAAGCCTTTGTCTGCGGATCAATCGGCCCTCTGGGCAAATTCCTCCGCCCAATGGGCGAAGTTTCGTTTGATGAAGCGTTTGATACTTTTGCCGAACAGGCCAAAGCGATGGAAGAAGCCGGCGCCGATTGCGTATCGATCGAAACTATTTCCGACTTGCAGGAAATGAGAGCGGCCGTGATCGCGGTAAAACAAAATACAAAACTTTCCATCATCGCCAGCCTGACTTATGATGAAAATGAGCTGACCGTTTTTGGGACATCGCCCGAGGCCGCGGTCGTGACGCTTGAAGCGCTTGGGATCGATGTTATCTCCGCCAATTGCTCTACCGGTCCCGAAGGGCTTTTAAAAATAGCAAAGAGATATCTGGCCGCGACCTCTCTTCCGGTCATGGTCATGCCCAATGCCGGCATGCCGGTCATTGAAGGTGATCGCGCTATTTATAAAATGACACCGGATAAGTTTGGAGTGTTCGCCGGCAAGTTCGCCAAGCTTGGAGTTTCGATCATTGGTGGCTGCTGCGGGACGACACCGGAACATATAGCTGCGGTGAAATCCTCATTGGAACCGCGAGGTTCACTCGCAGGTTCCAATGGACGCCGCGGTTCCTTCGCCTCCCGCAGCAAAGTCATCGAATTAAAACCCGGCAAACTGCTCGCGATCGGTGAAAAGATAAATCCGACCGGAAAGAAACTGATGCAGGCGGAAATAAAGAATAACCGCTTCGGGATCATAAGGGACGAAGCGGTCGCGCAGACCAAAGCCAAAGCCGATTTGCTTGAATGCAATATCAGCGTTCCGGAAGCGGACGATAAGGCCAATATCATGCAGGCGATCGATATTATCTCAAAAGCGTCAACCCTGCCTTTGTCGATCGACTCTCCTAACCCGTCCGTCCTCGAAGCGGGTCTTAAAGAATTTTGCGGCAGAGCTTTGCTTAATTCGGTTAATGGAAAAAAAGAAAGCATTGAAAAAGTGATCCCATTGGCAAAAAAGTACGGCGCCTCGATCATTGCCCTTGCGCTTGATGAAAAAGGGATCCCAAAAACGGTAAATGAAAAAGTCGCTATCGTCAAAAGAATAATTGACGCCGCAATTGAACATGGTATATCAAGGAATTCGATATTTGTCGACGCGCTCGTTATGACCGCAGGGGTAAGCTTAAACGACAGCCTGGAAACGTTAAAGGCAATCCCGGTCATCAAGGAAAAGTTCGGGGTCAACACCAGTTTGGGCATAAGCAATGTCTCGCATGGTTTGCCAGACCGGGCAAAAATAAACGCCCTCTATCTCCAGCTCGCCCTGCTCTACGGCCTGGATGCCGCCATTATTGACGTAACCGATAAAGAGATCAAGAAGGTTTTAAAAGGACAAAAAGAACTGTTAAAAGGCGACCAGAAGAAAAAGATCGAAAAATTTACCGCTTTGCTTAAAAAGGAAGTTGATAAAGCGCGCGCCCTGCCGAAAATAAAAACGGAAGAAAAACTATCCGTGAGGAAAGCATCCAAATTCACCAGCCTGTCCGACATCAAAAATGCCGTGATCGCGGGAGACGGGGAAAAGGTCGTTCAACTCGTAACCGAAGCTTTAAATAAAAATCATCCGCCGCAAAAGATAATCGACGCCGCCCTGGTCCCCGGGATGGAGATCGTCGGGGAAAGATTTTCAAAAAAAATATACTTCCTGCCGCAGGTTTTGGCATCAGCGGAAGCAATGGCCTCCGGGTTCAAACTCTGCAAAGAAAAGATCCCCAAAGAGAGCATTAAAAATGTCGGAAAGATACTGATCGCCACCGTCCGCGGCGACATTCACGATATCGGGAAAAATATCGTTAAAATGATGCTTGAGAACCATGGATTTGAAGTGATCGACCTGGGCAAAGACGTGCCGCCAGAGATCATAATCGAAAGAGCAAAAAAAGAAAAGCCGAACGCCATCGCCCTCTCCGCTCTGCTGACGACTACCATGCTTGAGATGAAAGTGGTAAAGCAGGAGCTGGACGCGGCGGGATTGAATATACCGGTCATCATCGGCGGCGCCGTAGTAACAAACGATTACGCGGAAAGGATCGGAGCCTCGTACGGATCGGACGCGGCTCGCGCGGTAGCCCTGGCAAAAAAGATAATCAGCCTGCCAGCTGGTGGACGGTAAACTCGGAACTTACTCTTCTTAACTCCCCCGCCACTTCAAGCATGCTTTGAGGCCTCATTTCGCTTCGCGGATGGACCATTGCGAACAATAATCTTGCCAGACTGGTGCTTTTAAATTCTTCCGGGATATTGCTCAATTTGATCAAGTCCTTAACGCTTTTATTGCTGTACTGCCAGACCGCGCGGCAATATTTGTCCTGCCTTGTTTCCGTAGATTCGCTTCCCTCCCATGGATTTGGCATTGACGGGTGATACATAAGAGGCCTCATACTTGAGATCAGAGCCAGCAGAGCGGCTCCCAGGCCGAAAATATCAATGCTTACATCGTCGCTTTTTACTAAGCCGAGGGCATGATCGGGAGGGAAAAATCCGGGAGAACCGCAATCTTCGCGAGTGATCTTTGCCCCTTTAATATTGGCGGAGCCAAAATCAATTATGGACGGCCCGTGATACTGATCAAAAAGAATATTTGCCGGTTTGAGGTCGCGATGAATAATATATGCATCATGGACCTCTGCCATGATCAGGCACTCTTCATAAAATATTTCGATCAGGGAACCTACTTCTTCTCTGGTCGGGATGCGCATGGCCCATTTTTCGGCTATATCGCAAAGGCGTTCGCCGGGTAGCTTGGGCATGACAAAATAAGGGGCTCTCCTGCTAACGTCCGATTGGCCACTGGCAGATTCGGTAACAGAAACGTCTCCACGGGCTAAGACCTTTGGAACAAAAGGATACAAATCCCTAAGATAATGGATCATTATGTTGGCTTCATATTGCAGCCATGGGTCAAAACGCTCGGTAGGCGATACTTTAACGATTATCTCCTTTATTTCCGATCGGCTAACCGGCGCGATGAATGCCGCCTCCGGAACAAGATAGCCGGTAAAAGTCCCCAACCCCAATACCTGGTTAATGACAATGCTGTTATCCTGCTTTTTGCCGACAACGATATAATTGACGCCCGGTTTTAACCCGGCGTTAGTTACCGCTTGAGGCGTTAAAGAAGCTCTCCCGTTAACCCAAAATCCCATTTAGCACTCTCCATATGATTATCCGCTTCGCGAACAAAAGATTTCATCCTTTTATATTTTCGCGCCATGAGCTATAATTCATCATAAGGAACATGAAAATGGGAATAAGACCGACTTCCGGATTTTTTGACTTCTGGACCTCTAGACTTCTGGACTTCTGGACCTTAAAAAATAGGTCTAGAGGTCTAGCGGTCAAGCAGTCTAGCTGCCTGGCGGTCATGCTCGGCCTTCTTATCTTACAGTCCGCCTGCCCCGCCCTGACCCTTAAAGAAAGCATAGATATCGCTTTAAAGGAGAATCCGTCGCTCCAGGCCGCGCAAAAAAAACTTAATGCCGCGGATGCCCGTTTTGCCCAGGCGGTCGGTTCTTTCTTCCCGACTATAAAAGTTGACGGGAGCATCAGCAGAAACTACCAGCAGCCTTCGACCGTTCAGATCACGAGCCAAACCTCTGCGGGAGCGATCACCCAAAATCTGTCGTTTGGCACCGATTCCACGTCAGACATGAAAAGCATAAAAACTTCCTTGAACCAGCCGATCTTTGTCCCTGCCCTTTTCCCGGCTGTAAAGATCGCCCAAAAAAGCCTGGACCTGGCAAAAGAAGACTTTAAAAAGGCAACGCTTGAAACTTCTTTTAACGCCATCCAGGCTTATTTTAATGTGATAAAAGCTGAAAAAATGGCAACATTCGCGGAACAATCAAAAGAAATGGCGAATTCTCATCTGGACCAGGTAAAAGCAATGCTTGCCGCCGGCGTCGTCACCCGGGCCGACCTGCTCCGAACAGAAGTTCAGTTTGATAATTCCGAAGTCGCTTTGACGCGGGCAAAAAATGCCCTTGAACTGGCAAAGGACGCGTTCAATAACGCTCTCGGGCGCGACCTGGAAACAGATATTAAGCTCAAGGAAGAAGGCTTTGCCGGCACGGTTTCAAATATTCCCGATTACAAAGACCTTCTTAAGCTGGCGTTTGAATACCAGCCCGAATGGAAACAATTTATATTATCGAAACAAATAGGCGAAGAAAATGTCTGGGTAACAAAAACCGGTTACCTGCCAAATGTCTTCCTTTCCGGCCAGACCGGAAATCAGATCGTGGACTACCCCACATTCAAAACGGACACGAATTCATGGTCGATTATCGGCTCGGCTTCCTGGACGCTGTTTGACGGCCTCGCCACCCAGAATAAAATAAAAGAAGCGGAAGCCAACCTTGATGCCCAGCAAGCGTCCGAAGAACAGATCAAGAACGGGATCACGCTTCAAGTCCGCGACGCTTATTTAAGTCTCACAAGTTCGCTTGATACCATAAATTCCGCAAAAAAAGCGGTCGAATCCGCCGAAGAAAATGAAAAAGTTTCTTCCCTGCGTTTTGCCTCCGGCGTCGGCACCAACATTGAAGTGCTCGACGCCCAGGTTTCCCTCACTCAGGCAAGGACAAATTACCTGCAATCTCTTTTTGATGTGGAGATTGCAAAGGCCAAACTTAATAAAGTCGTCGGATGGGAGGTCATTTAATGGTTAAAAAAGACAGAAAATGGTTATGGATACTTATCGGAATAATTGTTGCCCTGCTCATTATTTATATCGGCGTCAAATGGTGGAACCGCGACATCATATCCGTAAAAACAGCAACGGTGTTCAGGGGAGAGATCGAAGCGGTCGTTTCTGCCAGCGGAATTGTTGACGCACCGGTCTACGAATTGAGCCCGAAAATGGGCGGGAAGGTCATGGTAATCAACGTCCGGGAAGGCCAACGGGTTTACGGCGGCCAAACCCTGGTGGAATTCGACGATACGACCCGGCTGGTCGCGCCGGCCGGCGGGGTTGTCGCCAAAATCAACTACGATCCGGGGGAGACCGCGACACCCGGGCAACCGGCGGTTGTGGTGGTTAATTACGGCCGCTCGTGGGTCAATGCCCAGATCGATGAGATCGACAGCGCCAATGTCCGGATCGGTGATCGGGTTAAGATCACGTCCGATGTTTATCCTGAAAAAGTTTTCGCCGGTGAGATCTATTGGATCGCGCCGTTGGCGGAACTGCGCAAGGTCGGCGGCCGGGTCAAGATGGATGAAGAATCATATGTCTTTCCCTGCAAGATACGGTTTCTGGGCAGCCATGACGAGCTGAAGGTCAACATGTCGGTTAACGTTGATATCGCCACCAAGAAGAACTCGAACGCCTTGATCGTGCCGCGGGAGGCATTGATCAGCAAGGACGACAGCTCTTACATCTTTACGGTCGGCAAGTCCAACCGGGTCAAAGAGACGAAGATTGAGATAGGAATCCGCTCTTTCAGCAGTATCGAGGCGGTTAGCGGCGTAACTGCCGGTGATCGTGTGGTCGTTACCAATGTCAGCAAGCTTAAGGACAAGGGGAGAGTCAAGATTGAAAAATAAGGTCGTAACGATCAACAACGTAACGCGGACCTACTTTATGGGTAAGGTGGAAGTCAATGCGTTGCGCGGGATCAATCTAACAATGGAAAAAGGTGAATTCGTTTCCATAATGGGGCCGTCCGGCTGCGGTAAATCGACCTTGATGCATATCGTCGGCTGCCTCGACCGGCCGACTGCGGGGCACGTCCATTTGGACGAGGTGGATATTGACGAGCTGGACGATAATTCCCTGGCCGAGATCAGGAATAAAAAGGTTGGCTTCGTTTTCCAGACCTTTAACCTGCTGCCCAAGCTGAACGCTATTGAGAACGTTGAGCTGCCGCTGATCTACGCCGGCGTCGGTTTTGATGTGCGGCGAAAAAAAGCGCAGGAATTGCTGGAGATCGTCGGCCTGAAGGATCGGATGTTCCACAAACCATCTGAACTTTCCGGCGGGCAGAGCCAGCGGGTAGCGATCGCCCGCTCCCTGGCCAATGACCCGTCGATCATCCTGGCCGACGAACCGACCGGCAACCTCGATTCCAAATCCGGCGACGAGATCATCCATCTTTTTATGGACCTCAACACTAAAGGGATAACCCTGATCATTGTCACCCACGATGAAGAGATAGCCAACCACAGCAAGCGGATCGTCCGGCTCAAGGATGGCCTGGTTGTAGCTGATTCTGCCGTAACGCAGATGACCGAAGCGCAGCGGCATAACGGCAATCATCCCGCTTAGATGATCAACCTGATCGAGCCGCTCAAGATCTCCTCCGCTTCTCTGCTGGCGAACCGGACTCGCTCGCTCCTGACAATGCTCGGGGTCATCATCGGTGTCGCCGCAGTCATTACTTTAGTTTCCATGGGAGAAGGCGCGAAAAGCTACATCCTGGACCAGGTCGGCAGCTGGGGGGTCGGTTCCAACAGCATCACGATCAATCCCGGCAAAGAGAATTCGCACTCGATCGAGATGAACCTGACCTACGCTGATGCCCAGGCCTTGCGGCAAAAGGTCAATAATCTCGAGTATCTGATGGCCGAATTTGTCGGTTTGGGGCGGCTGAGCTACGGCAAAAAAGAATATAAGCCCGGGTTCACGCTCGGCGTGTCGGCCGATTATCCTTTTGCCTACAAACAAGGAGCGGCCGAAGGGCGGTTCTTTACGCACGCCGAGGACGCCGGGCGCAAACGGTTGGCGGTCATCGGCAAGACGGTGGCGCGCAATCTCTTTGGCGAGTTCTCGCCGCTCGGCGAGAATATCAAGATCAACGGCATCAGCTTTAAGGTGGTTGGCGTGCTGGAAGAGAAGGGAACGATGATGACTTACGACATGGACGACATGGTATTAATCCCGTCTACCCTGTCGGAGCTGGTCCTGGGAACCAACAAGATCTGGGAGATGTTCATTACGGTAAATAACGAGGACCAGGTGCCGCAGGCCGTTCAGGAGATAAAAAAGATTCTGATTGCGCGCCACCGCAAAGAAGATTTTCACATCCATACCCAGCAGGGGATGATCGATATCATTAATAATATTTTAAACGCCATGACCGGCATCGTCTCGGCGATCGCGGCCATTTCGCTCCTGGTCGGCGGGATCGGGATCATGAACATCATGCTGGTCGCCGTCACGGAGCGGACCCGGGAGATCGGCATCCGCAAGGCGATCGGCGCCAAGCAGCGCGACATCTTCTTCCAGTTCGTTTTTGAGTCGGTCCTGATCACCATGAGCGGGGCGCTGATCGGTATTACCCTTGGCACGCTGGCCGCCTGGGGGATCATGACCTGGCTTAAGATGTCAGCGGTCGTCGCCTGGGGAGCGGTTTACATGGCCTGCCTGGTCGCCTTTCTGGTCGGGACTTTCTTCGGGGTCTATCCGGCGATGCGCGCTTCCAAGTTAGACCCGGTCGAAGCTTTGAGGTTTGAGGCATGAACACGCTATTGTATTCCATCTGGGAAGAGATGAAGCAGGCCTGGCGCGCCTTGTTGTCGAACAAGGTTCGCAGCGCCCTGACCATGCTTGGCGTGATCATCGGCATCTTCTCGGTTATCACGCTGGTGACAATCGGGGAAGGGGCCAAGAGCTACGTGACCGACCAGATCAAGAACCTGGGGGCCGGTTACGATTCGTTTATCCTGGTGGCCGGCAAGGATACTAACTCTCCGCCTAATCCCAAATTCACCTATGCCGACATCGCTCATTATAAAAGCCGGGTGCCGGAGATCAAGGATATTGTGGCGTTGAATGTCGGTTCCGGTGACCTCTCGTACGGTAAAAAGACGGTCAAGAACGCGGTGGTCATGGGGATGACGGCAAATTCGCTGGAATTAATGGGCGGTAAAATAGCAGCTGGCCGTTATTTCACCCAGGCAGAAGTCGAATCACGGCGCAAGGTGGCGGTAATCGGTCCCCGGGCGGCAACGGAGCTGTTCGGCGAGAGCAGTCCGCTGGGCGAACGGATCAAGATGGCCGGCAACCAGTACCTGATCATCGGCATGAGCGAAGCGCGCGGCAGCATCGGCCCGATGGATATGGACCGGCGGATCACCCTGCCGGTAACGATCGTCAAAAACATGTTCGGCAATTATAATATTATGCGTTTTAATATTTTTCCAAAGGATGTCAATAAGCTGGATGAGGTCAAGGAAAAAGTTCGGCTTGTTACTCTGCGCCGTCTGGGCAATGACGATTTCCGCTTCATGACCCAACAGGGGATCCTCAATATCGTCAATAATGTCATGGGCGCGCTGACCGGCTTTGTTACCGGGATCGCGGCGATTTCGCTTTTAGTCGGCGGGATCGGGATCATGAACATCATGCTGGTAGCGGTCAATGAACGGGTCCGAGAGATCGGTGTCAGAAAAGCGATCGGCGCCAAGAGCCGCGACATTGTCCTCCAGTTCCTGGTCGAATCGATGATGATCAGCCTGATCGGCGGCATACTCGGCATAATCTTCGGCATACTCGGCGCGTTCCTGATTATGTTTTTTATCAAAGGGACATTGGTCATTGCCTGGTGGGCAGTGATCATGGCTACGGGAATCTCCGCCGTGGTCGGCATCTTTTTTGGGGTTTATCCGGCTATGAGAGCGGCAAAGCTTGATCCAGTGGTAGCGTTGCGTTACGAATAAACTATATCTAAAACCCGACATAAGATGGAACCTGAGAGTAAAACTCTCGGTTCCATCAAGTGAACAGTATATTTGGAACCGCGACTTTTAGTCGCAGGTTCCAAATATATATCGAGTCTGGGAGCTACATCTCGCTTTTGACAAAATCCCGCAGCGAGCTCTTCACATTATCATCATAATCGACCAGGATGCTCTTTATCTTTCCGTCTCTGCCGATAGCAATGGTGGTAGGAATGACCAGGATCGAATAACTATTTAAAGTGGACAGTTTCTTGTCGATCAGGAAATCAAAAGAGAGATTTTGGCCGTTAACATACTCCTTCAAAGTTTTCTGTTTTTTATCAAATGAGATCGCCAGGACCTCAAGCGAAGACTGGTATAGGGCTGAAAGTTCTTGAAGCGTTTGAAGTTCTTCCTGGCAGGATTTGCTCCAGGAGGCGAAAAATACCAGTATCATGGGTTTACCCGAAAATTCGGCGATATTTACGTTCTTTCCATCTAAATTGGGCAAAGAAATACCGGGCGGGGCGCTGCCTACGGCAGGCAAGTCGGCCGCAATACATGGATTGGCAACTATAAAAGCCGCCATTGCAACCAATAAGAAGCGTTTTATTAACATATCAATCTATTTTAAAGACCGAATCGGAGATCCCTTCATTGACTTTAATATTTTCAAATCTCATTTCGGCCTTCATTTTCCCGCCTGGCAGTTTAACCTCGGATACGCTCTTTGATATGACCCAGATATTATTTATTTTTGCATATTCAATATCGGAAGTTGAAACCACGCCTCCGGTCGGATTATAGATTTCAATTTTCACCGGCAGATAGCGGTCAGTATCAACATAAAAATTAACTTTGCCCAGAAACTTGTTCGCTTTTTTGGGATTTCCTTCTATTATAATTTGCTTTCCGCTTGATTTAACCAGCTTCAGGTTAAAGAAATCATACATCTTCTTTTTGTCCATGGTCTTGGACCCCTGCCCCAGGTCGACCTGGCCGTTCTTTTCCCTCAATTTTTTAAGGTCCTGGACAAATTTTTGTCCGGTAGCGGGATCGATCATCGCCATCTTATCCCCTGAAGTAATGGTTACCTGTTTTACCGGCTCGATCATTTCCATTTTGCTTTTGTCGTCGCCCTTGACCCAGATCTTTCCTTTTTGCCGGCTTTCTTTTTTCTCTTTCATTTCGGCCTTGATCACGGTTATCACATCCGCCTGCATATCCTTGATCAACGATTGATTGGTCGCTATTTTATTTAAAACATCTTCAACCCCCGGATCAACGCCCCAGGCCGCATAAGCTATTACCAAACAAATCACGATCGCAAAAATCTTTTTTAACATTTTATACCGTCCTTCTTTTTACTATCGGAGTTATTTTTTTCTTTTCACATCCGTCGTCGCGGGTGGCTTCGACCGGTATCGCCTGTTCGCCGTCCGGAAAAGCGTACCTGGCGGAAAATGTCCCGTCAGACCTCAATTTTACCGGAGATCCCTGTATGGTAACGCTGGCAGTAGGCTCGGTCGCGCCGTAAACTATAACCTCGCAGTTCGCTACCAGCCAGAAAGGCCTCGGCTGCTTCGGCCTGACCGGGGAAAACAGCGATGACACTCCCGGAGAAGAAATCTGCTGCAACAGCCTCTTTTCCATCATCTGCCGTAATTCCAAAGATCCCTGCCCAACCCTGAAACCGCCGGACAGGGCGTACATCCTTTCCCAATCCGGGATCATCCACTCTTCATCGATAACTTCCGACATGCTGTCCCGCGGCGTTACCACCACATTGCTTCTGGCCGCGCAGATAAAAATTCCTTCCGCCGTTAAAAAACCGACGTCGACGCAATACGAAGTATTGGGCCGCCCCACATTTATGTACCAATTACCCGCAAGTCCATGGACCGGCAGGTCAAAAAAGTTCCAGTTTTGGGCGTCATATACTCTAAGTATTAATTTCGCCTGATCGAATTTAGCTCCCAGTTCCGACCTGATCTCCTGCAGTTTATTTTGGTTAATCTCCCAATAAGCGTAAATCCAGTAAGGATCCCGGACCATTATAACTATCCGGTTATCTCCATACCCCTGCGGAAGTTCATAAGGCCTGGCCCCGGAAAATTTCTGGATCACGGGGCCGGAATAATACTTGCTTTCCTCCGCCCGTTCTTCGCCCCTTAAATTCATTTCCGGAGCGGCAAGAGCCGCCTTTTTCTTTCCCGGCTTCTTTATTTGAGCTTTTACGGAGCTTGGCTGTCTCGTTTTCTTTGACTTGACGACCGCTCTCTTCCTTACCGGCATTCTATGCCTCCTTAGATGATCTCGCTCAAATATTTTGCCGCTTCTTCAGGCGAAGTAGGATTAATGTACAGGCCCGATCCCCATTCAAAACCGGCCTGCTTTGTTAACCGGGGGATGATCTCAAAATGCCAGTGGAAATCGTAACTTATCGTTCCCCAGTAATCCGGCTTGCCGGGCCTGGGAACGGAATTTGGAGCCGTATGGATGACAAAATTATACGGAGGATCGTTTAATGTCTTTTTCAACCTGGTTAAAATGTCCTTTAAGCAGCGCGCCAGCTGCAGCCTCTCCTCATCCGCCAGTTCCTGAAAATTGGCGTGGTGGCGGCGGGGAAAGACCCAGGTCTCAAAAGGAAAGCGCGAAGCAAACGGAGCAAAAGCCACAAAATACTCATTTTCATAGACCATGCGCTCGCCGGAACCCAATTCCTGGCGGATCATGTCGCAAAATAGGCACCTTTCCTTTTCGTGGAAGTAAGTGCGCGAATTTTGAAGTTCGAGTTTAACGTATCTTGGCGTTATCGGCGTAGCGATCAGCTGCGAATGGGGATGGTTAAGCGAGGCGCCGGCCGCGCTGCCGTAATTCTTGAAAACAAGTATATACCGGAACCTTTTGTCTTTCTCAAGATCGGTAAGACGCTGCTTATACGCCCAAAGGACCTTTTCGATGTGGCTTTCTTCCATGTCGGCCATGGTGACGTTATGGTCAGGAGTTTCTACGATCACCTCATGCGCGCCAATGCCCGACATCATGTCAAATATGCCTATTCCGGAGCGGTTGACATCGCCCTCGATCACCAGCGCGGGGAATTTGTTCGGTATGACCCTTACCTGCCAGCCAGGCTTGTTCGGTTGAGTGTCGGACCTTCTCCAGGCAATTATCTCGGGCGGCGTTTTATCTTCATTGCCTTCGCACATCGGGCATTTGCTGGTATCTTCTTTGGCCGCGGCAACGGTCGATCCTCCAAAATCAGAAGGCCGGCGGCCCCGTTCCGTCGAGATCACAACCCAGCGGTCGGAAATGGGACATTTGCGTAATTCAGGCATTTTAGCTCTCCATTCTTATCACAATTTTATTGGTCCACTTGCCTTGAGGCTCAAGCTCGAGATCAAAACCAAAAAGCAGGCAGGTCCCCTGATAAGTTCTTTCAAATCCGCCTTCGGACTGCGATACCGTCTCGATCGGAAACCAGAAAAGTTTGCTTTCCTTTTCCAGCCCCAATGATACACTAAAACCTTTCCATTCGTCAATGAGCTTGACTTCAAATACTTCATTTTTTTTGCCCGAACTGTTCATCTTTAATTTATCGTCAGACCCGGAAATTATGATCGCCCGGTCGGGCGCGTCCGGGGCAAGAAGAGTGAGGTTGAATTCAACGCCAAAAAGGGCGTGTATTTTCTTTTCGGAAAGATTGGTCACTTCGTATTCAACGTTCAGGATGCTCTGCCCCGCCATTAACGACGCCAATTTATTAACGGATACGGAATGTCCGTCCACCCTGCCGGTCCTTGAAAAATTGACCGACGCTTCATCTCCCTTGCGGTGGGGGAAAAAATTATAGGCCCCTTCCGCAAAATCGCCGAGCTCAAAATAATTTTCGTCCTTCAGCGCTTCGAGATCGGTGTCGACCGGCATAAAATGGTCGACCAGCGAAATACGGCGGCGCCGGCGGTCATATTTTAAAAATTTTTCTATTCCGCTTTCCTTTACGCTGATGAGGTCATGGATGCTTTTGGTCCCGCCGCCGACTTTAACATTTTCTTTCGGCGTCTCAAGGATCTTTTTATGGTAAGGCTCGGGACGGCGGGTAAGCACATTGGTGAGGTTAAATGCTTTTGGCCGGTAATCAAGTTCAAAAAGCCCGCCTCCGGACTTCGGGGAAAGGTAAACGTTCAGGTACGGGTTGGACATCAGCACTTCTTCCGAACCGTCCTTGTCAAAATCGGTGACTAATATTTCGGTAAAATTCTTGTTCCCTCTTTGCAATTTTTGAATGATGTTCTCCGCTTTTATCAGATGTTCATAAACCGCGTCCCTCAAATAGGACAGGTATAAGCCGCCAAATACGCCGTGCCAGTAAGCGCAGTTGCATTGGCCCATGTAAAGCTCGCGCTCCGCGAGGGTGGTCAGCTTTTGCCGGTCTTCAGAAGTTTCCGACTTTTTTATGGTCTGGAGTTTGGAGCTTATCAAAAGCATCTTCTTATGCATGTTGTTCGATTCCGGATACTTGACGAAAAAGTTCCTGAAATATCCTCCGGACCATTCGATCATCTCGGCGTAAGAAGCGGAAGGCAGATATACCTGGCCGAGAGCGGGATATTCGTCAAGGTATTCTGAAAATGTCATCGGCCTTATCCAGTCAAGATTATCTTCCAGCATCTTTAATAAATTTTCAAGGTACCCATCCTGGTAGACCCACTTATGAGTGCCGGGCCACACTCCGAATTTTTCGCCGTCATCGGCCAGGATCGCGGCTTTCCTGCCGTCATCCGAAGCTATCCCCCGCAGGAATTTGATGGTCTCTTCCGGCATTTTAAACGGAATGAGGTACCTCAACTCTTTGCTTATCGGAAAAACATTCAGCATCGCGCCCTGCTCTTCGGTCACATAGTATCCATACAGATCTTCCTTTTTAAACCCGGCGGAAAAGAAATGGAAATCGTCGACGGTCACATATTCAATTCCCGCTTCAGACAGGATCTTCGGCAGGTGCGGCTCCCAGATCCGTTCGGTCAGCCAGAGGCCGCGCGGCGACTGTTTAAAATTTTTCTTTATGAAGTCGGTCTGCATCTTTATCTGGCCGAGCTTGTCGGCATCCGGTATGATCGGGATGATCGGCTCATAATAACCGGCGGTCATCACCTCGACCTGCCCGCGCTTTACCAGTTTGTTGATCAAGTCGATGAATTCAGGGTGCTTTTTCAAGAACCAGTCATAAAGTATGCCGCTGTAATGGACGGAAAATTTAATCCGGGGATGGCATTCGAGCGTTTCAATGAACGGACGGTAGCAGTTTTCAAACGATTCGTCGAATATGTGCTCAAAATTACCGACCGGTTGGTGACAGTGTATCCCAAACAGGAAATTTATTTTTTTCATTTCTCTGATCTCCTGATAATCTGATACTCTGATATTCTCATACTATACGCTCCACTGCTCCATTTCATAGGTTGTGGTGGGGGCTTTTAGCGATATCACGCCACCCCTCGGCCACCTTTCGAGCTCCTTGCCGTCTTTCATTATCACAATGCAGAATTGAAGCTCGTCCCCCGGGTTTATCCCAAGATCGGAAAAGGGAATTGAGAACTCAACGATCTTTTTGATCGCAAATGAATTCATTTTTTTTATCTCTTCCCAATTCTCTTCCCGCCCCATCCGGCATAATACCATTTCATTATTATTGATCTCGGCTTTCATTTCATTGGGCGTATAAGTGATCAGGCCGAAAGAAAACTGTTTTGGTTCTTCATTTATAAAATCTATTTGACAGTCAAGCCTGATAAAAAGTTCCGTCCGGCTGAAGCCATAATAGAAAGCCTTGAGTAAAGTGTCGATTTGATGCATCGCCCCTTTTGATTTTTCAACATCAAAATACCCGGCCGACAGCCATTCGTAATAATTGGTCACCACCCCGTCGATCTCCGGATTTATCAAATAGACCGGTTCGCGGGTGGGCTTGAAGGTTTTTACGCTCTTGATCGGCTTATCAAGATATTTGGGAGCTTCTTTGCCGAGAAGCTGATAAATGTTCTTTAAATGTTTGCGGTACAGGGAATCAAAGGCTTCATCGTTTTCCGAAGAATGGTCGTCGCCATACCACCAGCACCAGTCGGAACCTTCCGCGATATATAATTCCTGCCAGGCCAGGGCGTTGTCCGTTCCCTCAATGACCGCGCGGACGCGCGCCAGATAATCCCAGGCAAGATTGTCTTCTTCATGCCCGATCCAAATCCGGAAATTATTATTGATCCATGAAGCCGCGAACAGCCGGTTGATCCGGTCAGGCGAAGGATTGTTCGCCATATAATCTTTCGGCCTGGTCGTTATTATATTGTGGTCGGAAGCTATCCGCTGGTAAAATTCGCGCAGAAATTCTTCCCCGCCGTCTTTATAATATTCCCAGGCGTTTTCTCCGTCCAATATGACGGTAACCAGATAATTTCTTCCGTCCGACGGCAGGCTGGCGCGGATATTGTGCAGATGCTTAATAAAATCGTTGGCGGAGTCCTTTGCTCTCCATCTCTGGTATACAAAACCTACCTGATCAGACAAGAAGTGATTGCGGAATATAATATTTAACTGGTCGCCGACGGCATACGGTTTATATAATTCATTTGAGGCCAGCTGGCGCGGCACGTTCAGCGAAGAAGCCAGCACGCTTTCGTCGGTCGCGATCCATTTTATCCCCGCGTCTTTTAAAAGAGGCAAGATCTGTTCGGAAACGCTGCCCTCGGACGGCCACATTCCCGCCGGTTTTTCTCCGAAATGGGCTTCATGGAAGGCAACCGCCGATTCTATCTGATGTTTCGCGTCTTCGGGATGCTGGTAGCGGACCGAAGGAAGGTTAATATGAGGCATTGATTCCTTGGCCGCGTTGGTATCGCATATCAAAGGAAGGATCGGATGGTAAAACGGCGAGGTGGTCAGCTCTATCTGGCCGCGCGCCGCCAGTTCTTTGTACTTCGGCATGGTCAAAGACATTATTTCTTTCTGTTTGGCCAGCACCGCCCTTTTATCTTCCGCGGAAAAATTCTTTCCTTTTTCGATCATGGCTTTTACGACCGGGTCCTTTTTGCGGTAGTTAAATCCGAACCAGCTCAAGTTAAACCAGACCTGGAGGTCCATTATTTCCTGCGCGCTTAACCGGGTGGCAACGCGGGTCAGCTCGGAAATTGACGAAAAGCGGCCTCTCTTCAGGAGAAGGTCATGGTAGCGGCGGTACGGCTTGATCATTACTTCCCAGTTCGTCATGAAAAAATTCTTAAGTATGTAGACTATTTCTTCCGTAGTGAGGTCTTTCGGGTCTTTTTCCGAAAGCAAAAGGCTTTTGTCTTTGGCGTCATTCTGCACATAATCCTCTATCTGCGAAAAAAGCGACGGCACCAGGTTGAAAGTCGCTTTTACGTTCGGATAATCGTCAAGGATAGCCACCATATCATAATAATCTTTCGCGCAGTGTAATCTTACCCAGGGAAGAATGTATTCGCCCGTAACGAGGTCTTTGTAATAAGGCTGATGCATATGCCAGATGATGGCAAGATAGATCGGATTATTCATCGGTTCCGATTATACAATAACTCGTCGGGGATTTCGACCCCTCTTTTTTTAAGTTCCTCGATATAGAAAGCCGCGTCTTTAAGATTGTTTTTCCGGTAATTATAAACGGCCAGATATCTGTAAGCGTCAAGATATTCGGGGTTCAGCTCGATCGTTTTTTTCAACAATCCTTCCCCTTCTCTCCCCCTCCCCATATTAAGGTAAAGCAATCCCAGATTAAAATAAGCGGTCTCGAATAAAGGATTTATTTTAATTTCCCGTTTAAACTCCGCTTCGGCTTCTTTTAACTTTCCATTTTTCATGTAAATAAGGCCGATATTGTTGTTCGCCATCGGCTCAAGCGGATTAAGAAGAAGCGCTTTTTGGTATTCCGGAAGCGCCTTTTCCGGAAAACCTTCCAAATAATACATCGCGCCAAGGTTCCGGTGGGCCAGAGGCGAATGAGGGGAGCTCTTCGCCGCCGATTCCCAAAAATTGATCCGATCCTTAAACACTTCCAGATGGATAAAAGTGACCGCAGAAAAAACCGCCAAAATCATCAGGGATATAATTAGATGGCTTTTCTTTTTAAAGTCGAACCTGTTCACAATATCCGTTTCCAGTAATATTATAAATATCCCGATTATCGGCAGGTAAACCCGGTGTTCAAATAATTCCGTAACGGCCTGAGGATTGGGCCTCACAAATGAAGGTATGAGAAAAAGCACAAACCAGGACAATCCAAAAATAAGATAACCCGTGCGCTTGGTTTTTGAGATCGCCAGCAATGCAATCAGTATTGCTAAAGAAACAATACCATAGATATAAGTGGTATCAACCATTAACGGCAGGACGGAGAGGTTAAAGGGAAGGAAGATCTTCCCCAAATACTGGATGACGGCGGGAAGATTGTCCCAAAGCGAGAGCAGGCCGTCGCTGACAAGGAAATTCGAAGGGCTTCTAAGGCCGTAATTCCTCAAAAAATACCAGCCGACAACCACCAGCAGCCAGCCGGCGCCAACCATTAGTTTATCTAACGTTATTTTTTTATCGTTATTGATCAGATAAATATAAAGGACGAACATTGGTATCAGGACTAAAGCCGTCTCTTTGGTCAAAAGCGCCAGCGCAAAGAAAATAAGGCTTAGAAAAAAAGACCAGATGTTCTTATTCTCGAAAAAGTTGATGAAAAAGATAAAGCATGACAGGGCGAAGACCATGAGCAGAGAGTCGTTCCTTCCGGGTATCCATCCCACCGCCTGGGAGAGGACCGGATGAACGGCAAAGATCAGAGAAAAAAAGAACGAGAGGTCCCTGCGGTATTTCATTTTTATCAGCAGAGTAAAAAGCAGGCATGATGACAGAACATGGAGAAGAATATTCGTAAGATGAAAGACCAAAGGAGAAGCGCCGTTAAATTGCGCGTCTATAATGAACGAGACCGTCAACAGCGGCCGGTAATAGAATGCCAAACTGCTGATCTGGCGGAAGACATCCTGCCCGAAAGCCGCCGCGATATTGGATATGTTCCTTATAAAATAAAAATTATCAAGGATCAGATTGTTATCATCCAAATAAGTAAAGTTAAAGAACAGGGCTTTAAAATATAAAAGAAGGCAGATTGCCGCGATCCAAAGATACGGCCGCCATGAATTTTTAAACAATTTTATTTGCCAGCCGCCCTATTCCTTCGATCTCAACGGCCACGACATCCCCTTTTTGCATCGGGCCTATTCCCGGCGGGGTTCCGGTCAGGATAACATCGCCGGGCAAAAGCGTCATGATGTTAGAGATGAAAGAAACCAGGTAAAGCGGCTTAAATATTAATTTGTTCGTATTCGATGACTGCTTAATCTCATTGTTCAGGAACAACTTAATGTCCAGGTTGTCGGGATCGATGTCGGAAACGATATCAGGACCAAGCGGGCAAAAGGTATCAAATGATTTTGCCCGGCCCCACTGGCCGTCTATGCGCTGAAGATCCCTCGCGGTAACGTCATTGCCGCAGGTGTAACCCAGAATATGTTTTTTTGCTTCTTCCACGGAGACATTTCTTGTTTTATCCTTTATAACTATCGCGAGTTCAGCTTCGTAATGCAGTTCTTTGGTCTGATGTTCGGGATAAATAATATTATCTCCATCCCCTATTACCGATGTCGGCGGCTTGAGGAAAATGATCGGATGAGTCGGAACCGCCATTTTCATTTCCTGGGCATGGTCTAGATAGTTAAGTCCGACGCAGATTATTTTGGAGGGATTAAATTTCATGCGAACATTATAACATCCGCATAACGCATTTGCTGAAAAATAACCTGAAATTTTCATTTTTGGGTACGGATATAAAAAAGGAAAGGTCAATCATTATAAATAAAGGAGAATAACAATGGTAATAGCAACTAAGCCCCCAGTCGCAAATGTTTCGGGAACAGCGGGAATAGGCAGAGCAGGTCTACAGCACATGGATGCTTTAACGGTCAGAACTGAAGCTATCCTGTCCCATGTCCTGTCACTTAAGGCCGGAGAAAGAGTTTTGATCCTTCATGATCAGGGAAAAGACCGTATTGTAAACGCTTTTACCGAAGGAGCCAAAGCTCTTGGCGCAACGGCGATCGATACCTACAAGTTTAAAGACTGCCGTTATAAACAAGGCGGCGTCGAAGAAATGATCGCCAAGGTCCAGGGTCGTTATGATGTTTGCCTCAATTTGATAGACGGAGGCGGGGATGAAATTCCCGATCGGGTTAAGCTGATTAAGGCCGAGATGGCAAGCAAGGCTCGCACCGGTCACGGCCCGGGGATTACCGAAGAGATGCTTTTGACTGAAGTTGATTATGAAGCGCTTAAGTTACAGGGTAAAAAGCTGAATGCCGTTTTTAAGGACGCTGAAAAAGTGGTCATTACCACTCCGCTGGGCACCAGCATAGAGATCAAGATAAAGGGCCGAAAATGGTGCGATGATCTGTCAATTGGCACGGGCAGTATTGGAAACATCCCAAATGGTGAAATATTTTGCGGTCCGATCGAAGACGGCGCCAACGGAACGATCGTGGTTGACGGTTCGATCGGCGGCAACCGGGGATTGGTACCTTCACCTATTATCATAGAAGTTAAAGACGGAAAAATAGTACAAGAGAACGGCGTTTTGAACGGCGTGCGCTGGCTCGATCCGAATTATGTCGATAAAAGCGGATATCTTCAAGAACTCCAACGTCTTCTTTCGAAAGATGAAATGGCTTCTGTGATCGGCGAACTCGGGATCGGGCTGGTTGCTTTCGCTGTCTGCGGCAATCTGCTGCAAGACGAAAAAGCTCTAGAGACTATTCACATAGCTTTTGGCAACAATGATGACGAAGACGAGATGGCGGGCAACAATCATTCAATGACCCATCTCGACGTTCTGGTCAGGAACCCAAATTTTGTGGTTTATTATATCAAGGAATCAGGCAAACAACCTTTCGCGCTAATGGAGAATGGGAATATCCTGATCTAAACTTTCTTAACTGCCCATTATAAAGCTCAACATGGCAGCCGCTATGTTATAATAAATTTGTGCAGATAAAAACCATAAAAGTCGGCGAATTAAGAACAAACTGCTATATCGTCTCCGATGAAGAGACAAATGAAGGCATTGTCATAGATCCCGGATTTGAGATCGAAGATATAATGAATGAAATCGGCGCCATTAAAATTAAAGCCGTCATCCTGACCCACGGCCACTACGACCATGTCACGGAAGCTTTTCATCTGGCGGAAACGATCAAGGTACCGGTAATGATACATGAAAAAGACGAGGCCTTGATGGTCTTCAGCACCAAAAAAACAGCGGACAAAACATTGAAAGATGAAGAGATATTTACGGTTGGGCCTTTATCATTTGAAGTTATACTTACGTCCGGACATACTGGCGGCGGTATCTGTTTATATAATAAAGAAGAAGGCGTGCTTTTTTCCGGCGACACGCTCTTTAGCAGGGACTACGGCCGGACCGACCTCCCCGGAGGATCACAGCGGGAAATGGAAGCTTCCTTAAAAAAATTGCTTGCCCTGCCCGCGCATACTAAAGTCTATCCCGGCCACGGACGAACAACCACTATTGGAGACGAGCAAAATCTGTTAGAATAGCAAAAAGGAGGACAAAAAATGAGAGAAAGAGCAAAAGAAATAGCCCGACGCAGGCGCAGGAAGAAAAAAGTTCTGAAAGCCAAAAAGAAAGCACAGGCATAATGAAGATCCTGCTTGCCGGATATAATCTCGATACCGAAGTAATCGAGGGTTTAAAACGCGGAGAAACTAACCGAACCGATGTTACTCCAGAGGTGCTTTCCGCTTCTTACGCGCGCATCAGCCGCGACCCCAGGCCGATCGATGAATTAAGAGCGGTCGCGCGCAAGGAAGTCGAAAAGGCAAGAAAATCCAACCAAAGCATAATCTTTAAAATGGGCCACCACTCCGTGGCCGAACACGCTGTTTTTAACTTTGACATGATCGGCGTCACCCGTCTGGCTTTTGAAGAGATCGAAAAATTCCGGCTTTGTTCTTATACCGAAAAATCCCAACGCTATCAGAAATTAGAAGGGAATTATTTGGTCCCCGAAAAAATCGACAGTTCCGGCTTCAAACAGCTCTTTATTGAAACGGTAGAAGCTCAAAACTCCGCTTACGCGGAAATGGTCAATAAAAATGTCCCGCCCGAAGATGCTCGTTACATAACTTCGTTCGCCACCCTCGGACAGGTCGGAATGACGCTTAACGCGCGGAACCTTGAACTTCTATTCAGAAGGTTTGCTTCAAATCCTTTAAAAGAGGTACAGGCGATCGGGAAAGCCATGTATGAGCTGATAAAGCCGATCGCCCCTTCGATCATATTATTCACCGAACCAAACCCTCTTGATCGCGATACTTACTCGGAACTTTCAAAACAGGCGCAAAAATTAAAACCGGCTAAAGGAAAAGAAAAAATAAATGAAGTGCGATTAATTGATCACACAAAAGGCGCGGACGATAAATTGATTGCCGCTTTGTTGTGTACAAGCTCCAATCTTCCGTACCAGTCATGCTTAAAAACGGCTAAAAGTTTAAGCGGACCAAAAAAAGAAGCGGTCATAAAGACCTCTTTAAAGAACATGGAATTTTACGATTCAACCCTGCGGGAATTTGAATTCCCCGACCTTACTTTTGAGATCGTCCTTTCAGCCGCCTGTTTCGGACAGTTAAAGAGACACCGGATGGCAACCCTTGCCTGCCAGGATTATGATCCCTCCCTCGGAATAACCATTCCGCCTACTATAATTGAGGCCGGCCTTGAAAAGCAATTTAAAAAGATAGCGTCACAGACCGAAGCGGCCTATTCAAAGCTCAAAAAGGCGGTCCCGCACGCCGCCAATTACATATTGACCAATGCGCACCGCAAACGCGTCCTTTTTAAATGCAACGCCCGGGAGCTTTATCATATTTCAAGATTAAGGGAAGACGCGCACGCGCAATGGGACATTATGAACATTTCAAAGGCGATGGCCGCGGCCGCAAAAAAAGTGATGCCAGGAACCATGATGACAATCTGCGGGAAAGATGTTTATCCTGAAGTCTACGAGAAAGTATTCGGCGGGAAACCGAAAATAATTCCCGCCTAACCCTTGTCAATCACGGCATTTCATGAGATAATATCAAAAATAATGAAAAACAAATTAATCGTTACGGGTTTGATCTGCACGTTCATTTTGGGCGGATTGGCATTTTATAATTCTTATAAAACACCCCCTGCCCCTCATTTTTACGCGAAACCGTTCCTTGATGATAAAGTCCAGGAGTTAGCCAGCCGCTACAGCAACGGCGACGTTATTGTCGTAAGCAAAAAAGACCATCTTCTTTATTACTGCCATAAAGGGCTGATAGTCAGAGGAGACCGTTTCGGCGGTTTCGTATTTAATTTCCCCGTTCCGGTATCGCTTGGCGTGAATAATAAATGGACCCCGGAAGGGAAATTCAAAGTTTACGTA
>JBAZPF010000003.1:0-34653 GCA_041648295.1 Candidatus Margulisiibacteriota bacterium
TAGTAGCCCTGTCGATCCCTGTCATAATAATCATCCAGGGCAAAAATCCTTCTATGATCAAAGCCGCTTAAATACAGAATAAGAGTAGCCAGCAATCTGGCGGATCGTCCATTGCCGTCGATAAAAGGATGGATACGGGCAATTTCATAATGAGCAATGCCGGCTAATAAGACAGGATTTATGGTATCTTTTTTGTCCAACATCAAGTTTAGCCAATCAATAAATACGTCAACCAGTTCAGGGACAATGTCTGTCTCCGGGGGCGTATAAACAATTTCCTGGCGAAAGCCGGTAGCGTCAAAAACATGCTTACCTACATAGACCTGCCGATTTCTAAAAACCCCGCTGTCAGAGGAGTTATCCAGTGTTTTCGTAGTAATTATTTTATGGATTTCCAGCAGAGTCTCGACGCTAATTTTCGGAAGAGAGGCAAAATCCGGAATTTTCTCTAATGCGTTGATATAGTTCAAGACTTCCTGCTTATCTTTCCGGGCGGCAAGAACTTCTTTGCCCTGGCTTAAATCTTGCACCTGGTTAAGAGTTAACTTATTGCCCTCGATGGCGGTTGAGGAATGGGTATTTTGCAGCATAGCCTGGCGCCGGAGTTTTGCTTCCCACTGGGGAACCAACGAAGCCTGCTCAATAACTTCTCTGGCCGCGGCAATGGCGGTAAGGTTATTTAATATCTTGTCGGTTATCTTATATTTTGGCTTAAATAGGATTTCATTCATTTTATTGCCCTCACATACATTACATTACTCAACATTTTATCACAACTCCCCCGCCCTGTCCGGGCCCTCCCCCAATAAAATTCGTCACAACCGTAGCAAATTTCGTCATTATTGGCATTATTGGCTGTAAATTGCCGGTATCGGAATTGCTATGTTTGGAACAAGTAGCAAAGAAAAAGGGGGAAACAAAATGAACGAAATGATACCGGTAGAAAGGATTGAGAGCAGAATCTATTTGATAAGGGGGCAAAAGGTAATGCTAGATAAGGGCTTAGCCGAACTATATGGGGTCACAACAGGCCGGCTCAATGAGCAAGTTAAGCGGAATATAAGCCGTTTTCCAGCTGATTTTATGTTCCAGCTTACTCATCAAGAGTACGAAAATTTGAAGTTCCATTTTGGAACCTCAAACTTGAAATCGCAATCTGCGATATCAAGCCTGCCTGCCGGCAAGGCAGGTTGGGGCGGTCGGAGGAAGTTGCCCTATGCTTTCACCGAGCAGGGTGTCGCCATGCTCTCTTCAGTGCTTAATAGCGACAAAGCTATTGAAGTCAATGTCCTGATAATGCGCGCTTTCGTAAAGCTAAGGCAGGTTCTGGCAACCAATAAAGATCTCACTTATCTTTTCAAAGAACTCAAGCACAAAGTCGATCGGCACGATACAGAGATCGGGCTTATCATCAAGGCCATTGAGAAGATGATCGCCATGGACTCCAAACCTAAACGCAAGATCGGTTTTATCACCAAGGAGGAAAAATAATGAGCGAGCAAATTGAAAATTTAGAGAGTAAAGTTCAAAATTACAATTTAAAATGCAAAATGGGGATCAAGGAGAGGACGTACAAGTATGCCCTGTTAGTTATCCGGTTGATAGAGAAACTGCCAAAAGACATGACCTCGGTTGTGATCATGAAACAATTACTAAGGAGTGCGACCAGCGTTGGCGCTAATGTGGTTGAGGGGAATTCGGCGAGCTCGAGGAGAGACTTTATGAACTTTATCAATCATGCTTTAAAATCGGCCAATGAGAGCCGTTTTTGGCTCAATCTGCTCAAAGACAGCGGCAAAACGGCTTCGCCCGAAGCGGCAGCCGCTATCCAAGAAACAACAGAGATCTGCAACATCCTAGCTGCCAGCATGCTAACACTAAAAGAGAAGCGGAACTCATAGCTTAAAGTTTAAAGTTTAAAATTGAAAATTGAAAATTAATGTCTTTATTCCGATTTGAAACAATATAGTTTAAAATTTAAAGATTAAAATTGAAAATTAATGTGGATATCTGGGATTATAAGTATTTTTGACTTTTGAATTGTAATTATTAATTTTGACTTCTAAATTTTAAATTGGCTACGCCTTCTTATACTTCCCCAACTCTTCTTCGTTCATCCCAAAATAGTGCCCTATTTCATGCTGTAGGACGTTAGTAATAAGTGCGGGGAGTTTTTCGGGAGGGTAATTGTCAAAAGCGCGATGATAGATGATGATTTTATCCGGCAGGACGTTTTGGTATGCCGGGCCTCTTTGCGGCAAAGGCACGCCCATGTATTGTCCCAGGATCAGGTTATGGTTTTTATCAAAGACGATCTGCTCCGGCTCGACCTCGATGGTAATATTTTCCATTATATCCCGGAAGTCTTGAGGAATGGATTTCAGGGATTGTTCAACGAGTAGGTCAAATGTCTTTTGTTCCACTCAAGCCCACCAGGCCAATATTATTTGCTTTTAGCATCTCTTATCTTTTTGCGTGCTATCAATAACGACTGGTTCATGCTAACTATGCTCCAACATTCTTGTATTGTTAAGCTAGACAACATAAATAGAAATATTTTGCCAATCCAATAGATATATGTATTCCCAAACCACAATTGAATATTATGTGGCAGGCCTAAACCGACAAGTCCCCACATAATAAGAGTTATCATTACTATCAATATTGATGTTTGGACTGAATAGACATATGGCTCGAAGCCATTCTCATGGTAACTAATCATTTGTTCAATTTCATTTGATTGCATTAAAGTTTGAGCGCTTCCTGCCCAGGCAAATGAAAGGCCAATAAAAATACTAGCTAATGGGAATAAAACCGTATGGGCACACTCCTCTAGGCTTAAACTTATGCCCAAAGAGACGAAAGTTCCGATTAATAAGTGGAGTACAAACCATCTATTTATAATCTGTCGGAATCCCTTTCTAGAAAACCACTCCCAATACATAATTGTTCTATTCTTTATCATTGTTTTTTCTTCTTATATTTTCATATGTAGATCGGATGATCTTTAATAACTCTAGATGATGCCCTTTCTCTCTAGCAACATCTTCAACTTTAATAATAACTGGGTTGCCCCTAAGCCGTCGCCGAGTGCCCCTATCCTTCTCATTCTTCTTTATGGTGGCACCAGCTTCTTCTCCGGTTGCTGCAATAGACCTAGAAAGGGTTTCCAATCTTTCTCGGTCTAAATCCTTTCCGTCGAATTCAGTTTTACCTTTATCTGCGCCCAACCCCTGGAGCATGGCTTCTAAAGGCTTAACAACTAGATCATCATTATCGATAGGATTAGGCCTTGAAAATGTTAGCCAATATTTTGATACAGAATGAGCTTTCTTAATATGACTAATAAAATCATCAGGATCTTTAATGTCAGATATTTCGAACTCTATATTATCTCTTTTTTTTATTTCTGAATAGTTTAACAGTCGAATGAGCTGTCTTGCTGTCCCCTTACTAGTAGGGCTAACTTTTATTTTTTTAGCTATTGCGCATACTTCTTTTTCAATATCAATCAATACATGCGTATAAGGGGCGATTTCATCCATTTCTTCTACGAAAACACCATCCTTATATCTTTCCGTAGTCTGAGGAGTGGTTCGTCCAATCCTAAAATACAACCCATTATTATCAACCTCCTCAATATTTCCGATATGCCATATCAACATTCTTTCCTTATCATCTTTAGGCAGGCTCACTATCGCTTCTTTTAATAATTCACTAGGCTTAATATCTCTTCTAGAAAATAGAGCTGTCTGAGATAACTGGACAACCTTTATTCGAAACAATTGGAACTCCAGCATTTTAGCACTTCTCCTTTATATTAGACGTTACACCTCGCAAAACCGCGCCAGCTTCTTGTGGTGGCAAGTAGTCAAAAATCTCGATCGCGTCCTCATACATAATAACTCTTACTTACTCGTCCCAAAGCTTAGAAATTGCGTCCTTCATCTTCTTTTCATATATCTCAATCAGCTTCTTGTTCGCTTCCACCAACGCCCGCTCGGTCTCTATCTTCCCCACAATCGCTTTTTGGGTCTCAAGGGGAGGAATGGGAATTTCAAGCCCTCTAATTATTGACTGGGAAATGTTTGGCTGTGCCCCACCACCAGACAATTTGACCATTAAATCCTTTTGATCTTTAAGTGCCTGATACAGGAATTCAGGGATATATTTACTATTTGGCAATATTCCACAAATAGCCTGATTTGTTGAACTTTCAAATTTCAAAAGTCCAACCTGCCCTGCCGTGGCCCCATACATTGCGACCAGGACAGTGTTTACAGGAAATATTTTTGCGGATGAATTCTTCAAGCCTTCTTCAGTAATAAATAGCTCTGATTCTTTAACAAATCCTTGCGCAACCTCGCCGCTTCTTAGCCATGGAATAGTACCGTTTTCATAATATTCGGATTTTGACTTAAGCGGCGTCCCGCCTGATGTCGTCTTGCAGACATCCCCCAGCTTCACCCTTTCCCACCCCGGATCAATATCAATCCTTGGTTTCCAGCTTTCCACTACCTTCCACGCGCCGGAGATGATGTTTTGATACCCATCCAGCTCCTCCACTATTTGCTTCTGCGCCTCAAGCGGGGGGAGAGGGATTTTATATCGCTCAAGATCTTCTACCTTCATAGAAACATTTGCAGCACCTTTCATAAGTTTTGCCATTTCATCCTTTGAGGTATCGAGACAGTGGTAGAGATATTTCGGGTCTAAAACGTTCATATCCTTGGGCTCGACAAAAGCAAGAAGGTTCGCGAGTGAAAATTTACCTTTCACATAATGAACCCTCTTAATTGCCGCTTTTCCATGGCCTGTAGCCGAAATAAGAGGGACGCACACACCTTCGCCATCAAAATCATAATGATCCGCGGTCTTATCTTCCTCAGCCGTGAGAACTAGAGGATATAACCCTGGCGCTGTTTTTGTACTTGATGATTTGCCTTTTGATATATTTGCCACATCAGAAAGCAACACAAAAGATATCTCCCCGTTCGTTTGTATTCTTTTTCGATACTTTGATAGCGATAGATCATATCCAGCATTAATTATTTCATCCTTATCTGTAGTAAATGCGAGCTTGCTGGGCTCAATTTCCCCAGATTCTCTAAATTGCTTAATTATCGATATTGCGGGCTTCAAATCATCCCTCTCAATTGGGGCTTGCATAGCGCCAAGACTGTAACCAATATCTCTTATATCAACAAACAAAAGTTGTTGGTATTGCTTGACGATTTCATTATCAAAAAATAACACACTTGTCTTCACCCCAGAATACGGGCTAAACACTCCTGATGGAAGAGAAACGACGGCATAAAGTCCATCTTCAATGAGATTCTTACGAAGCTGTTTATATGCTATCCCTGACTGAAAAATAATTCCCTCCGGAACAATTATGCCAGCCCTGCCTTTCGGACGAAGATGGCTCATTATGTAATCAACAAACAACACTTCGCTGCGATTAGATTGAACACTGAATTTATTGTGCGGCCGAACGCCACCTTTCGGGCTCATAAATGGAGGATTGGCTAGCATCACATCAAATTTATCCCCCCATCGTTCATCGTTAGAAAGTGTATTATAGTTGTATATCCGTGGGCTCTTAAATTGGTGAAGATACATATTGACTTGCGCAATTCGAACCATTCCAGGATCCACATCATATCCCTCAATATTATTCATCAACTTCTTCTTCTCATCCGGCGTCAACGGCATTTCTTTGTTCTTTGCTCCATTGGGATTCTTCCCATCATGCTGTTCAAGAATATGAAGATAAGATTTAACTAAAAATCCTCCTGTTCCACAGGCGGGATCAAGCACTTTGTCCTCTTTTGTTGGGTTAACCACATCTACTATAAAATCAATGATGTGGCGGGGTGTTCGAAACTGCCCCGCGTCGCCCTGACTGCTCATTATTGAAAGAAGGTATTCATACGCGTTTCCAAGCTCCTCGGGATGAGAATAGTCAAAGTAATTAATCTCTTTTAAGAAAAGTCCCAACACTTCTGGCGAACGGTAAGGTAAAAAAGCTGCCTTAAATATTTCCCTAAAGAGATCCGGCAGTTTTTTGGATTCAGAAAACTTGGCTAAAGCCTCAACATAAAGGTTCATGCGCTCCTGATTACCAAGGCGCGAATCCATGAGGCGAGTCCATGCATAGCGCGCCAGATCTCCTGCAAAAAACGATGCTTTCCCACCAGCTTTGGTAGCGGCCTGGTCCATGTCGTCCATAAATTTATATATAAGGGCATTTGTAATCTGATCAATCTGCGAAGTGGGATTAGGGACCACTCCCACCAATACTTGGCGGGCTGCGTCAATATGTCGTTTTCCGTCTGTTGTCATCATATTATTTCATGAACGTGTTAAGTGTAACATAATCTTTAACATATTGGGGAATGATGTCTTTATATCCGTTTAACCTCCGGTATTCTTCAAAATCAAAAGAAGGACAGTTATAAAAATCTGCTGGAGTATTCCTTTTTATAATCTCACGCACTTCCTCATCGGAAATATAGGCTTTAAAAAAGCTTTTTGCCTGCGCGTAGTGCTCCTGGTCCACATGATTAATCTCCATAAACTTCCCCCATTCTGATTCTAAAAGCTCTTCCCTGTTCTCAAACCCATCTTTTTCACCAAAAGCAACTTGAAGAAATTCACGGACCGTTATTCTTCGATCAAGGTTGAAGACCTTTCGGATTTTTTCGAGGTTTAAATGATACTTGGGGTTATCAAAAACATGCTTCTTAGTGTATTCTTCCGCCCCCGCCGTATCTCCGCTCTTCCAAAGGGTTGACAGCTTTTCATTGCCCAGAACATCTTCGTTAACCGCCTGCTTGAATCCCTCGCGATCAATTCGCAAGCCCTCCGGGCCAATAATAGTTTCGGCTACTGTTTTTATATCATCGGGCTTGGCCAGATCAATTGGACCTTTAAATACTTTTTCACCAGCTTCGTCGACAAATTCGCCACCGCCATCCGCAGTTAATTTTGAGATTGAAATGTGAGGCAGCCTAATTTTCTCGTTATACTCAAATTCTTTTTCAAAATATTCACAGGTTGCAAATAAATCAAAGAGCTTAAACCGGTCCTTTTGAATTTCCGTGGTCTCTTTTTTTTCATAATTTGTGTATTGAAACAAGAATTTTCGAGTACCTCGGCCTTTAATCTGAACAAAATCCGCTGGACTAAATATCGGTCGCATGAGGGCAATATTTAAAATATCCTGACAGTCATAGCCAGTTGTCATCATCCCAACGGTCACGCAAACGCGTGTTTTGCTGGATTCATAGCCTTCAGGTATCATAACTTTTCCATTAAGGTTATTATTGGAGAAATTAATTGTCATTTGCTGAGCACCCATCACTAGAGATGTGACCTGGACCGCAAAATCCGATTCACTATATTGATCGGGCCATTTTTTATATGCAAGTTTATTGAGTATATTAGTAATCCTACTCGCGTGAGCCTGAGAGACACAAAAGACAATTGATTTCCCAAAAAGGTTTATTCCACATTGCTTCGCAACCGGATCAAACAAGCCATTATCAATAAAAGCCTTGCACATAGCAATGTTTGTTTCTTCGTTAAAAAATTTTCGCTCATAATGGCGCTCATTAAATACTTCGTCAATCGGTTGCCCTTCTTCGGTCATCGAATGCACTGCGTATCCTTCGTCAGATAATAGTTGTGTAGTAATTTCAGTGCGAGCGTCCACAACAATCGGATTAATTAAAAATCCATCCTTCACACCTGAGATCAAGCTATATTGAAAAGTTGGTTCTCCCATCTCACACCCAAAGGTCTTATATGTATCAAGAAGTTGTCTTCGCTCAAACTCGCGCTGTGTGTCAGCCCCTTCCCGATCAAAGCCTTTAAGATAATTTTTGGGCGTAGCGGTAAGTCCCAGCTTGTATCCTACATAGTATTCAAACACCGCCCTGCTATTTCCTCCGATCGAGCGATGCGCCTCATCAGATATAACAAGCTCAAAATCCGTAGGGGAAAACTCTTTTTTGTATCGGTCTCCCGAAAGAAAGGTCTGGATTGTTGAGACAACAATATCAGCACTTCTCCAAGAATCCCTGTTTTCTTTGTAGATTAGGCACCGATAATCCTTGCCTAGATAATCTCTGAACGCTTTATATGCTTGATCTTCCAGTTCTAGCCGATCTACTAGAAAAAGCACGCGACGGGCATTGCCTGATTTTAAAAATAGCTTGATGACAGCAGCAGAAACAAGAGTCTTGCCAGTTCCCGTGGCCATTTCAAACAAAAAACGGTTTTTGCCTTCCCGTGTTGAAGTCTGAAGTTGCTTTATCGCTTCAACCTGGTAAGGCCGCATCTGCTTGAGGTTATTATTTCGCAGGAAGTCGGGCCTTTTCGCTGCATCCTGAAATGCTGGGTCCTTGGCAAAGCCGGGCATTTGAGACTCAATGATATAGTTTTCATCTACTTGCGTATCTGCGAGCTCTGTTGGATTCGGAGTATATGTTTCATATTGAGTAATCGACTCTTGCGTCGGAAACCGTGAGATTGTTTCCGGATTGCCGTGCTTTGTGTCCCACAAATAGTGGATATTGCCGTTTGAAAGAATAATAAATCGGGCATTAGCGTTTCGAGCGTAATTCCGTGCTTGTTCCTTGGCAAATAAAGGGTCGATCGATTCGCGCTTTGCCTCAACTACAACAAGCGCTCGGCCATCTTTGTTTAACAAGAGAAAGTCAATATAACCAGTGGAAACGTGTTCGAAGTCGCTACCTAATTCAGCAATCTTTACTCCGGGCTCGAGTTGAATATTTACAGGGCCATTTTTATCTGCCTCAAAACGCCACCCCGATGCTTCAAGGAGCTTATTTATTTTAATTCGGGCTTGTGCTTCATTAGGCATATTTTAATAATTGATTTTCACGCACTTACTATTTAATTATCAATTACAAACTTATTTTACGCTTGATATGAGGAAAAGCAAGAGAAACATTGGGGATAGGAACTGAAGGGTAAATCCCCCCTACTCCCCAATAACCTTGACCAGTACTCTTTTCTTTCGCTGGCCGTCGAATTCGCCGTAGAAAATCTGCTCCCAAGGGCCGAGGTCGAGCACGCCCTTAGTGATCGCCACCACCACCTCGCGCCCCATTATCGTCCGCTTTAAATGAGCGTCGGCGTTAGTTTCGCCCGTCTGATGATGCCGCCAGTCCGGCCTAGAGGGCGCCAAATCCTCCAGCCACTTCAGAAAATCCTGCTTCAACCCCGGTTCTTCGTCATTGATAAAGACCGAAGCAGTAATGTGCATCGCGTTGACCAACACGATCCCCTCTTTGACCCCCGACTTCGTAACCACCGCCTCTACCTCGCTTGTGATGTTAACTATTTCGCGGATGTTTTTGGTATTCATGAACAGATAATCAGTTTGGGTTTTCATGAGATTAATTTTAGGATAAATTGTTGTTGGAAACAAGTGGGAATACACCTCAACTTCGGGCATAAAACTCAATCAACGTGGGCATTGGGGAATAGGGACTAAAGGGCTATTTAATAAAACGCGTACACTCGGCAGTATTTTTAAATTGGATCTCAAAAACATTAAAGATATCCTTACGGCCCAGAACATTTGGCCCCTTTTCAATATCAGCAATCGCGACTTCTGCATCAAGCTCATGTTCGCCGATCTTTAATCTCATGGTATGAACATAGGCCGCGATCTCCTGCTCGCCAAACCCCTTCATTCTGATCTGTCTCCCTTTTTTAAAATCATGGCCAAAAAGCTCACCAAAGCTCCGATTGATGACCGAAGCATCCGCTCCCGAATCAATGATCATCGTTAGAGCGCGCCAATTGCCTGTTTTATCTTTAATAAATATTTCCGCTACAGGTCTTTTGACTTTTCCAAATGATTCGGAAAGATCTTCTCGCCAGGAGAAATCGATCATAAAAGAAGGAATTCTTTTTCCGGAATAATATCTAACAGGGGTTCTTTGTCGGGATAGGCTTTCTTCGCCTTTTCATATGCTTCTGTAGCAGTTTCGCCAAGGCCCGCGACCTTCTTATTGACTATAGCAACAAATTTTCCGGCGTTCTTTTGCTGTAAGATGGCGGAATTCTTTATTAGCCATTGAAAATCGTCTTTTAACCTTTTCTCATCAGGAACCATGTTTTTATTATACTTCCTTTTACCCGTATAATCAAGGGAAAATCCATTTCTCGAATCCCGAATCTTTAACGACAAGTATTTCTCTAATTCCTCGAATACCCCTCACCTTCCCGCATAAAACTTAAGTGTTGTTATCCCTTACATTCTTTGTTATAATCCAAGGCAAGTTCCATAGTCTACATTTCGATAGATAAGAGGGGTACTTGTGGTGAGCCTAAATTTGACGGCAAATAAAATAGAAGCCCCTAGCCTGTCAAGGGATGATAATACCCAAAGACAGGGCGACGGATCGTTTGACCGCGAACTTGAGGCCGCTAAAAATAAACTTTTAGTTGCCCCCTGGGCCGAAGTGCAAAAAATGTTCAACATCACTCCCCTTGAGTTCAAATTTGATTTTAACGCCAACAAGATAGAAAATGAGGTACAGAAAGACACCCGTGAGCCTCAACAAGTAAAAACCGATCGGGCAAAATCGGAGACCGGCAAAGAAACAAAAACCGCGGAACTGCCAAAAACGGCCGCAATGATAAAAATATCCAAAGACACTTTGGCAAAAAATATTCCCCTCCCCGTTTCCCCATTCGCTTTTCCCGCCTCATATCTTGGAGACAACGCTTCCTTGCCGGTAACCAAATCGGACATGAAAATGGTGATCGATGACATCGTTGAAAAGATAGAATTGATGAAAGTAGGCCGCCGGTCGGAATTAAACATGGCCCTAAATTATGAAAATCTCGGCGACCTTCTGCTTAATTTGACCCTAAAGGACGGGATGGTTTCGATCCAGATATCCGCAGCGCAGAACGATACGAAAAAATCGCTTGAGCAAAATTTATCCGAGCTTGAATCCGCGTTAAAAAGTGCTAAAATAAATCTTAAAGATTTAACGGTAACGGAGGTTAAAGATGGCGATCAATCCAAGCATCCCGGTTAATTTCGGAAAATACGGAAATACCGGGACCATAGACATCACAAAATTTTCCCGCACCGGTTCGGCTACTACCAATACCGACAATTTCGCTTTAATGCTCGCGCAAAACATGAACGCTTTCGACATACTCTACGGCGACGATCAAAGCCGGGACGACAGCATTTTTGGCTCCAGCGTGTTCGGCACCGCGCCTTCAAGCACGTCTTCTATCTTCGGCAATGTTACCGGGGTCAACTTCCCTTCTGATATCGGCGGCGTAAGCACCGGCTATACCGGCGTTTCCCCCGCTGTTGAAATGATCGCCCGCTCCAACCTGATCGGCAAGACCGTTGACGCCATTGACCCCAGCACGCGCCAGCAATTTTCCGGCAAGGTCGAATCCGTCAGCGTTCAGGGCGGCATCCTTTTAATCAATGTGGGCGGCATATCCGTCCCACCCGAAAATCTTTTGACCGTTTCAGAATAGGAGGTAATCCATGTTAGATATCATGACCCAGGCAGAAAACGCGATCCAGACATATAATTCCGCTCTGGCCATACATTCGGCTAATATCGCCAATATGTCGGTCCCGGGATACAAAAAGCTTACTGTTTCATTTGAGTCGATCTTTGAAAAGATATTGAACCAGGGAACGCCGGCTTCTTCATTCAGCAATATCGGCGGGACCAATCCCGTGCAGTTCGGACAGGGTGTCGCAGTTTCAAATGTCGCGGTAGACATGTCCGCCGGAAGCACGGCCCAGGGAGATCCGATCGATCTTGCCATAAACGGGCGCGGATTATTCATTGTTTCCGCGGACGGCGGGCACAGCTATCAATATACCAGGGCCGGGAAGTTCCAGATCTCTGCTTCCGGCAGCTTGATGACTGCGGCCGGAATGCAGGTTTATGGACTAAGCTCCGGAGGTTCTCTGGTCCCGATAACCGGATTGACCGGAGCGCTGGCAAATTACAGCTGGGACAATAGCGGCAATCTGCTCCTGAACGGAAATTCGACCGGATATCAGATCGCGCTGACATTTTTTCAAAATGATTCGGGACTTGCCCAGGCATCCGGAACAACATTTACGGAAACTTTGGCTTCCGGACCGGCCGCCAGCGCGCAGGCTTCCGGAGGAGCGGCTGGAACGACATTGCCGGGAACCGTTGAACAATCAAATGTCTTTTATCTGGGAGAAACAATAGATTCGCTTGAGATTCAAAGGGCCATGAGCGGTAATTTGACCGTCGTCAGAATGGCCTCGGATATAATAAGTTCATTTATCAGCAAGTTAGGATAATTAATGGCAGACAAAACCAAGCCTGAAATGGCGCCTCAAAAGCGCATGCTTAAGCTGTCCCCTTCCCTTGGGGACTGGACCAACTACAAGCCGTCAAAGTCCCTGGTAAAGAAGATCAAGGTCGGCTTGTACGGTTTTGACCGCTTATCGGACGAAGAACTTGAAGAAGTGCATCTTTTCCATTACCGCTTCGGCGAAACGCTGTTAAGGAACCTTAAAGTTAATTTCCGTTTTGGCGGGGAGCTCTTTTCCGTTGAAGCATTGCAAAGTACTTACGGTAATTTTCAGCGCAGCGTGATCGGACCCCTCCTCCACGGCAAAATCGAAGTCCCCGAATTCCATGAGGAAATAACTTTTTGCCAGGAAATAGGGCTGATCAGCACGATCATCAATTCCAGCCTGGGATTAAAAGACACCAAGGTTTTAGGCGGCGAGCTTACCGAAGCCGAAAAGATCATCGTTGAAAGCACGTTTTCGGAAATACTGGCGTCATCTTTAAACTCATCGCTTAATAACGTTCTGGAATCGCCCCGGTTCGAGATTGTCGGTTCTCCCGATTTTACGCCAAATCCTTATACCGGCGCTTCCGCGACGTTCGTTTATTTTATAATCGAGGTTTCGCTGGGCGAATCCCAGGGAAAGATCATCATCGGATATTCCGGCAGCCTTATTAAAAATCTTTTAAAAAAGATAAAAGCTAACGAGAAGCCAAAGCCTCTTTCGCTTAACAAGGTAAAAGCGGAAATATTCAGTAAAACGCGGATCCCGGTAACGGTTATGCTGGGAACGACCGAACTTAAAGGAAATGAGATCTATTCCCTCGAGGTCGGAGATATAGTTTCGCTCGACAATTCAATCCATAACGCCATCCAGATCAGGCTCGCGGAAGACGGGACGACCGTGCTCGCACAGCCGGGTGAAAAAGGCGGCAAACTGGTGGCGCGCGTGGTCGGGATAGAAAAAGACCGTGAAATAAGGGTAGCCACGCCTCTTCCCCCGCCCCCTGCCCCCGAAATATTTGAAGAGCCGGCGGAAGCAGCCGTTCCTGAAGAAGAATTCAAGGAAGAACCAGAAGAAGTCCAGGAAGAAGAATTCCCGGAGGAGGAATCAACGGAAGAGCTGGCGGAAGAATCGTCCGACGATGAAGAACTTAACATCACGGAAAAAGACCTTGAAGATGATGATTTTGGATTGAATGAAGACCAGGAAACGCCGGAAGACCAGGAAACACCGGAAAACAAGGAGGAAATATAAATGGAAGTTAAAAAAGTTCATTTTCCGGAATTGACCGATGAGGGCCGCGGAGTGCAGATAAGCGAAAAGGCTTTATCGGAAATTCCAATTCAGGTAAGCGTCGAACTGGGCCATGCCAGCATGACGCTTAGAGACATTGTTGAACTGGCGGAAGGATCGATAATCGAGCTTGACCGCCTGGCCGGGGAACCGCTTGACCTTAAAGTCGGCGGACAGGTGATCGCGCAGGGCGAGGTTGTCGCGGTTGACGACAATTACGGGTTAAGAATCACCAATCTTCTGATAAAGTAAACAAATGACATACGAAGCGCTGGTCCTGCAAAAAACGCCCATCGTCACTTTTAGTTATATAATCCAGGTGGCGCTGTCGCTGGCCATAGTAGTGGCGCTGATCTACCTGTGCGCCAAATATCTGCTCCCCAGATTAAAGCTTACTCCAAAAGGCATGACGTTTGAAGTGGTCGACCGGATGGGCCTGGAGCCGCAGGTAACGCTTTACCGCATAAAATCAGCCAAGACGGAATACGTGGTAGCGGTAAGCAGCAAGAACGTCGCCCTTCTGGACAAAACGGAAATAAAGGCGTGAGCATGAAGAAGATCGCTTATATTTTTATTTTGCTTTTAATATTGTCGGCCGCGGCGGCCGCCGCGCCGGTTAGGGGACTTCCCGGAGCCGTAAATATTAACAACATCGTCGCTTCTCCCCAATTTTCAAGCAGCGTCCAGATGATCTTGGGGATCGCCCTGATATCGCTGGCCCCGTTCTTTCTGGTATCCGTTACCAGCTTTTTAAGGATCATCATTGTTTTTAGTCTTTTAAGGACCGCGCTCGGCACCCAGCAGGTGCCGCCAAACTCGGTGCTGATAGGGATCGCCATGTTCATGACCATCTTCATCATGACCCCGGTATGGAAAGAAATAAATGACACCGCGCTGGTGCCTTATCAGAGTGGGAAGATGAGCGAGCTGAAAGCGTTTGATGCCGGGATGAAGCCGCTAAACCGGTTCATGCTTAGGCAGACGAGAGAAAACGATTTGGCACTCTTTGTCCAGTTCGCAAAAATAAAGCCCCCCACCCGCGCGGAAGAGGTTCCAACCTACGTGGTCATACCGTCATTCATGATCTCGGAATTAAAGACCGCGTTCCAGATCGGCTTTCTGCTCTTCATCCCGTTCATAATAATCGACCTGGTCGTGGCCAATATTCTTCTGTCCCTCGGCATGTTCATGCTTTCGCCGGTAATGATATCGCTGCCGTTTAAAATACTTCTGTTCGTCCTGGTCGACGGGTGGAATCTTATCACCCGCGGATTATTGATGAGCTTTAGATAATGGGGCAGGATTTTGTCGTTCAGATAATATATCAGGGGGTCATTTTGACCCTTCTGCTTTCCATGCCCGCCGTCGGCATCGGCCTTTTGGTGGGCTTTATCATTTCTCTCTTTCAGGCCGTTACCCAGATCCAGGAACAAACTCTTACCTTTGTGCCCAAGGTGATCGCAGTAATGCTGATGATCGCTTTTACCTCTCCCTGGATGATATCGCTTCTGGTTGATTTCACCACCTCACTGTGGGCGGGCATTCCGGCCATGGTCAGATAATGATATTCTCGTTCGCCCAGCTTGAGATATTCTTACTCATTCTGGCGAGGATACTCGGGCTTTTCAGCGCGGCTCCGATTTTTTCATCAAAATCTTTAAACGGAATGGCCAAGACCGCGCTCGCGATCTGGATAACTTCGGTGCTGTGGTTTGCCGTTCCCGTACAGCCTGACAAACTTCCGTCCACCCTGATCGCGCTTGCGATCGCGCTGATCTCCGAAGTCGCTCTCGGCTTTCTTTTAGGCTTTTTGACCAATACCATCTTTATTGCCATCCAGGCGGCGGGCGAAATAATGGACCTCCAGATGGGGCTTTCGGTGGCGTCATCTTTTGATCCTTTATTCGGGGCAACTATATCGATAATCGGCCGGCTCGCGTTCTACATTGCCCTTCTCGTCTTTCTCCTGGCGAACGGCCATCATATGCTGCTTTCGGTCATTCACCAAAGTTTTAAAATTATCCCTCCCGGCAGCCTGATCAATGTCCTTTCCCCGCTGCTTACCATGCAGCTGCTTTCATTGATAAAGGATTTCTGGATCATCGCCATACAGCTTGCCGGACCGATCGTCCTTTTGATCTTTCTTTCCGACTTCGCGTTCGGCATAGTTTCGCGCGTGGCGCCCCAGGTCAACGTCTTCCAGCTTGGCTTTCAGGTCAAGCCGAGCCTCGGCCTGATCGGGCTCGTCTTTACTATGTCGATCTTTGCCAGGCATATTGAAAATCTTATCGGGACCATGGCGGAAGGAATGTTAAAAATGCTCATGGTTTTAAGGTAGTAATATGGGTGAAGAAAGCGGCGATAAATCAGAAGAACCTACTCCGCACCGAATGCGCGAAGCCAGGGAAAAAGGACAAGTAGCAAAAAGCAAGGAGATCACGACTGCGGTGCTGCTTTTGCTCTCCTACTCGGTATTTCGCTATTCGGCGGAATTCATGTGGGGAGAAATCGCCGGCATGGCCACCACGCTTTTTGGACAGGTCCCCGAATTCGCCCATGACTTTTCTCTTGGGCTGGTCGGTTACGCCTTTTTGATCGGATTGAGAGGTTTTGCTTTTTCCATCGGCCCTATTTTTATCGTCGGCTTTCTGGCCGCGATAATAGCGGAAGCCCTGCAGACCGGTTTTGTGGTCGCGATCGACCCCCTCTCTCCCAAGCTTGAAAGGATAAACCCGCTTGAAGGCTTTAAAAAACTTTTTTCAATGCAGGGACTGGTAGAGACCATAAAATCGATCCTCAAGATAGTTATTGTATTCTATATCACCTGGCTGGCGGTCAAAGATGACCTTCCCTACGTCATATTATTGATGGACGGCCAGCCCTGGGACGCGCTGGTATTGGGAGGGATGATCGCTTATAACGTGGCCATTCGCGTGGGCCTTTTTTATATAATAATAGCGATACTCGATTATTTCTACCGCCGGTGGGAATTCATGAAGAACCTGCGCATGAGCCGGCAGGAAATAAAGGAAGAATATAAGCGCCTCGAAGGTGACCCCCAAGTCAAGCAGAGGATGCGCGATCTGCAAAGGCAGGTGTCCCAGCAGAGGATGATGTCTTCCGTCCCCAAAGCGGACGTGGTCGTCACCAACCCGATCCATTTGGCCTGCGCTCTCAAATATGAACAGGGAAAAATGAAAGCCCCCGTCCTTCTGGCCAAAGGCCAGCGCCTGCACGCGGAAGAAATCAAAAAGATCGCGGAGGAGCATAATATCCCGATAGTTGAAAATGAGCCTCTGGCGCAGTCGATCTTTCATACCACAAACGTCGGCCAGGAAGTCCCCAGGGACCTGTATAAGGCAATCGCAGAAGTGCTGGCGTATGTTTATAAGATCAAGAAAGAGAAGGCCGCGCGCAAGCTTGCGCCGGCGTGACTTTAAAGGTAAAATAAGCTATGGCTTTTCCCGGGGTTGAACTAAGGAATTTAAAGAACCTTTTTTCTGTCACTGATATTGTCGTTTCCACCATACTGATAGGCATCATAACCCTGATCATCCTTCCTCTTCCGCCGTTCATTCTTGATATTCTTTATTCGATAAGCATCGCTTTTTGTCTCGTCCTGCTCCTGGTGGCGGTGTATTTGAAGGAACCGCTTGAGATCGCGTCCTTTCCTTCCATTCTGCTGGTCATAACCCTTTTCCGCCTGGCGCTGAATATCGCGTCTTCAAGACTGATGCTTTTAAATGCTTATGCCGGACAGGTGGTGCAAGCATTTGGGACGGTAGTGGTCGGAGGAAATTATATTGTCGGCGTCATCGTTTTCGCCATCATTACGATCGTACAATTTGTCGTTATTACCAAAGGTTCGGAGCGCGTGGCCGAAGTCGCCGCCCGTTTTACCCTGGACGCCATGCCCGGGAAACAGATGTCGATCGATGCCGACCTTAATGCCGGACTGATCGACGCCAATGAAGCCAGAGGCAGAAGAAAAAAGATTGAGGCCGAAGCGACATTTTTCGGAAGCATGGACGGCGCCAATAAATTCGTAAGAGGCGATTCCATCGCCAGCATTATCATCGTGCTGGTCAATGTTCTCGGAGGCATTTTGATCGGCTGGCTACAACGCGGAATGGGGATCATGGAAGCGTTGACCACCTACGCTCTGCTTACGGTCGGAGCCGGCCTGGTGGCGCAGTTAACCGCTCTTCTGGTCTCGATCGCCACCGGTCTTATCATCACCAAATCGGCGTCAGAGATGAGCCTGGGAACGGACGTCGCCTCGCAGGTATTTGCCCAGCCGCGGGCGTTCGCTTTTGTATCGGTAATAATGGCCGCGTTTGCCATTGTACCGGGGCTCCCTACTATGCCCTTTCTCATGCTTGCGGGATTTTCCGGCGCGCTGGCCGTAGCCCTGATCCAGGCCAAGACCAAGCAGGAAGAAGCAAAAGTCGTTAAAGAAGAAGTGGGCGGCAAGGAAATATTAAAAAAACCGGAAAGCATTCTCGGAACACTGGGACTTGATCCCCTTTCATTAAAGACCGGAAGAAACCTGATCCCGCTGATCGATCCCTCGCAAAGAGGCCCCCTTTTGGAACGGATCACCCTTATAAGATACCAGATCGGGCAGGAACTTGGATTTGTCATTCCCGGCGTCAGGGTGATGGATGACCTCTCGCTTCCTCCCAACCAGTACACGATCGAGATCCGTGGCACAAAAGTTTCAACCGGAGAAGCGTTGCTCGGCCACCACCGGGTCAACCTGCGCCTGGCCGAAGTGAAAGCGAAAAAAATGACCGGGACCGAAACGAAAGATCCCGTCTCCGGGGATTATATTACCTGGGTGCCGGACGAATATTTAAACGAACTGCAAAAGCTCCAGCTCACCATTTTTGACCCGGTCGATTCCGTCTCCAATCATTTTGCGGAAATCATCAAGCGCTATGCCGATGAGATCATGACCAGGCAGAACGTCCAGTCATTGATAGAGATGGTAAAGAACACCAATGCCGCGATCGTCAGGGAACTGATCCCGGACATGCTCTCTTTAGGGCAGGTGCATAAAGTCCTTCAGCTTCTGGTGAGGGAAAAGGTAAGCATCCGCGACCTTTCGACCATTCTTGAAAGGCTGGCGGATTACGCCCATCTGTCCCGCGATATCAATGTTTTGACCGAATATGTCAGGCAGTCTCTTGCCCGCCAGATCTGCGAATCATATTCGGACAAGGAAGGCGTTATAACCGTGGTAACGATCGATCCCGCGCTTGAAGAAACTCTGATCGGCGCGATCCACCAGTCCGAATACGGCTCGTTTTTGGCGGTCGATCCCAATGTCGGGGAACGGATACTTTTGCAGATACAGCGCCACATCAATAATTTCAAGAGGATGAAGCTATCGCCGGTAACATTATGCTCTCCCCGCCTCCGCCCCCATTTCAAGCGTTTCATCGAACGCAGTTTCCCCGATGTCGCCGTCTTGTCTTATAACGAGATCGTCCCGCAGGTCAAAGTCCAATCGATCGGCATGGTCTCACTTGAGCGTTGATCCGGCCAGCTTCACAAATCTGTAGCCTTTTTTTTTAAGCAATGGAATTGCCTTAATAACTCCTTCCGCGGTATATCCTTCGGGATGGTTCATGTGCATGATGACGATCGAGCCGGGTTTGGCGGACAAGAGATTGGCTTTGACCCCTTCCGCCGAAGCGGTGGCGCCCAGATCGCCGTTGACCGCAAAACCGATCGCCTGATAGCCCATGTCTTTTAATATCCTTAAAGCGATTTCATCGTAATGCGCGGTGCCGGAGCGGAAATATTTCGGCTTCCTTCCGGTCAGATTTAATATTTTCTTTCCCCCGCCGTCAACCTCGTCAAATACTTCTGCCGAGCTTTGGGTTCCCTTTATCCCATAGGCCGATTTTCCGCTAACCGAGAGCGGTTTATGTCTTAGCCCGTGGTTTTCTATCTCAAATAAAGGATTGGCGGCAAGACCCATGAACGTTTTTAAATTGGCGTCTATCCAGCGGGCATTGATGAACAAAGTCGCCGGGACCTTTTCTTTTTTTAAAAATCTGATCAGCTTTTTATCGTAACCACTGCCCCCTTTCCCTCCGCAGGCGTCAAATGTCAACGCGATCACTTTATCACCGGTATTTAATCTGGTTTTAATCCCCGGAATATCAAGCCCCCACAATTTTGGCCTTATCAACGCCAGGTGCAGAGTTATTTTCTGGTTTATACCGATATAAAGACCGGCGATGGAAGACAGTACGACTGCGGCAATGAGTACGATTTTGAGGTTTTTGTTCAATTATTACCTGTTAAGCAACGCCACCGACAGATTGAGGAAAGAGGCAAAGCTCACCCACAGGATGTAAGGGACCATCAGCCAGCCGGAAAGAGCGTTAACTTTAAAGAAGTAAATTATCGTGAATAATATAAGCAGCCACAAAATAATTATTACTCCAAAAGCCAGGGCGGGAGAATGAAGTCCAAAGAAGCTTACCGACCAGAGGACATTGACTAAAAGCTGCAGCAGGAAGAGGAACAACGCGATCTTAACATACGGCGAATTGAGCCCTTTTTTCCATACCAGCCAGGCGGAAATCGCCATTAACAGATAAAGTAAGGTCCAGACGGGGCCAAACACCCAGCCAGGCGGATTTAACGGGGACTTATTTATGGCGGCATACCAGCCGGCAAGATTGGGAGTAGTAGCCAGCGAACCGGCCGCTGCCGCGCCAAAGCATACCGCCATTGTAACAACAAGTTTAAGAATGTCTGATGCCATTTTTTATTATTTTTCCGATAACAGGATCGCTGCCGCCAGGACCAACAGCGCTATGGCGCCGCGATACCAGTTGATGGCTTTGACCACAAAGGTCATGCCGTTCCCCATGGTGAATGATAGTGAACTGACGATTCCGATCACCAGGGCAATAGCGCCAATCCAGATCAATGTCTTTGCCAAATTTTTCATTCCGTCACCTCCCCTGCTAGGGAAATGCTAGCACGGGATTGGCGTGGATTCAATTATGATTTTAAAAATAATCCCTCGTTTAAGCTCGGGGCAAGCCCTTGCCTGTCAAGCAAGTACTCTAACCAGCTGAGCTATTTTTATAATTCTTAACAACATTATAAGCTATAATATTTGGCAAGAATATAATAAAAACAATGGATAGGCCAATGACAAACATAGTTATTCCTCCGAATACTTTAGGATACAAATAAGTCGGGATGATAATAAGAAAACTGATTAAATTAGATATTACCACTCCAAGAAAAGCCCCCCCTAAAGCTCGGGAAAATATTATTTTCTTGTTAGATTCATTATAAATAGCCCCCAACGCGATACCTAACGGTAAAGTGAAAGAAAACGATAAGATCGGAAAAACAAAAAAGACAATAAACCCGATCAATAAACCAAAAATACTTCCGCAAAACATTCTGATAAACATGTTAATGCTTACCTTGCCAAAATAAATAGTTAGAGTTTTAACGATTGATTTTCTTAATAAGAATGCAATTAAAATAATAAAGAGCATTATAAATAACAAGAAAACTTTTCTTATATAAATAGCGAGAAGACTGGCTTGGCCCAATAACATAAGAAACGCAAATGGCACTATAAATATTAAATAAACAATTCCTATTGTTTCATAAAATTCAAAACGCGTTTTTGAAATTTTAAGAAAAAGATGAGCACCTATCCCTGATCCGAATATTATTCCTATTTCTACGGCAAATAACCACATAATATATTCACTACCGGAAGGATAAGTTTTAAAGATTAATAATAAGGCATTCGGCAGCCCATACAGCATCAGGAAAAAACCCACAGCTCCGCCCAAACAAGAAAAAGCAACTAATAATGTTCCAAAGATGATATTGGTGAAATTAAAATAATACTTCATAAGAACTCAAAAATAGTCAGTATTAGAATGCGCGCTACTGGGTCCTTTAAAATGTCAGCCCTGCGTTTATTATCCCTTCCGAAACAGCTACTCCGTCGTATTGATTGTAGACATACTTAGGATTTACGGCCAGGCTAAGCACTTTGACGACAAAACCGGCTGTCAGGTATGAACCGTTGACCTGGGCTGAAGCGGCGTATGTATGCGAATCAATGGAAAAAGAGACATCGGAGCTTATTGAAGAAGAGCCGGCCGAAACTTTAAAACTTGAAAGGAACGGGATAAGAGTCTGTTCATAAACCAGCCCGAGCCTTGAAATGTTCACGGGACCGACTAAGGCCGATCTTTCGACTTCAACGCCAATTTTTGGCATCAGCGGCAGGTCAATTAACGCGGAGGCCCCTATATCATAGCCGCCGGAATAATTCGCTATGGTTGGCCCCCCATAAATCGTCAATTCCGCGGGGCCAATGGCGAATGCACTACTGATGAGCATTACAAGAAGTACCAGACAAGAAATTAATATTTTTCTAAACATGTTTTCCTCCTTTAAGTAAAAAAACAATGTGCGCTACAGGCAAGCGAACCTGTGACTCCCTCGATGGAACTCGGGACAGGCCCTTGCCTGTCAAGCAATCATAACCACGCACAAAACAAGTGTATCACGAAAGAAATCTATGTTTCAAGGCAGGTAGATTTTCGTAACCTGTTAAACGTATCCTACAGGTCAGACAGGCCGGTCCCCCGAACTTCCTAATATAGTTTGAGAACACGTAAACATAAAATTCTAAAAAATGAGTGAAATTTTCTCCAAAAGGCATACGACAATCAAAGGAGATCAGATTAAGAAGGGAACGTATAGGAGGAATAATAAAATGAGAACAGGAACGGTATTACCAGGACAGTCAAGAAGTATCTTGACGGGGAGAGGAATGGCGTCAGTTGTAAGGAAAATGGCAGGGATTGCCGCTATAGGGATAGCAAGCATGACGGCAGGCCCTTCGGCAATTATTCTTACCAGCGCTTTTGGGTTAACAGGATGCAGCACGCAGGAAGCGGAAATAAATAAAAATATTAAAGCTTTGGGAGATGAAGATTATAATGTTCGATGGGCAGCCGCCGCGGCCTTAAAAGAACGCGCGGAATCAAACATTTCTCCGGAATTAAAAGGCAAGATGGTAGATCCTCTCATTTCAGCTTTCAAAGATACGAAGGTAGAAACTTCCCTTTCACTTTATGATTATCAATTTAGAAGGGGGTCTCTTGAATCGGCGGACACTGAAGCTTTAGTGGAACTCGCGAAATCAAATATTTCTACGGAATTAAAAGGCAAGATAGTCGATACTTTCACCATCGCGGCTCTAAATAATGAAGAATGGTGGGCGACTCGACTGAAGGCTGTTAAGAGTTTAGCAGAGATCGCGAAATCAAACATTTCCACGGAATTAAGAGACAAGATGGCATTTCCTCTTATTGAGGTTTCTTGTTGTACCAAGAGAGATGAAAAGGAATGGATCCAAGCGGCCGCCGGTAGAGCCTTGGCAGAACTTACCAAATCAGACATTTTTTCATCTCCAGAGATGAAAGACAGGCTAAATCATACCATCGCAGCTTCGGTGGATAAAGATCGAGACACGCGAAAACGGGCAAATCAGAGATCCGTGACGATTGCGACGTTAAACATCTCTTCAGAAATAAAAGGCAAGATAGTCGATTCTTTTATCGCAGCTTTGGGGAATGAAGATATAAATGTCCGGGAGGACGCGATCTGGGCCTTAATGTCCGTTGCCAAATTAAATATTGCTTCAGAGATCAAAGGTAAAATGATAGATCCTCTTCTTGCTGCAGTTTTAAAAAATGAAAAGCACGATTGGTTTCTTCGAATGGAAGCTACTTTCATTTTAGCCAAGCTTGCCGAATCAAACAATTCTTCATCTTCAGAAATAAAAAACAAAATAGTTGATTCTTTTATCACAGCTTTGGGAGATAAAGACGCTCAAATGCTGGCCGCTAGAGCTTTAGAAGAAATTGCCAAATTAAATATTTCTCCGGAATTAAAAGGCAGGATAGCCGCCGCTCTTAATAAAGCCGGGAACAAAGGAAAATAAAATGCGCGCTACAGGGTTCCTCTCGATACCTCGACTCGGCCTCCGGCCTCGCTCGGTACTCGGGACAGGCCCTTGCCTGTCAAGTCCCGATGGAGATTACTCATCAATGCGCGCTACAGGTTTCGAACCTGTGACCCCTTGCCTGTCAAGCAAGTACTCTAACCAGCTGAGCTAAGCGCGCATTGATGAGATCGTCAGCATCGGGATCCCGACATTCCATTATATTATACATTAATGTCGTCGGGACAAGTACTCTAACCAGTCCCGCTTCATTATTAGATATTTAATGACTTGCGGGATCCCGACGATTCCATAATAATTATAAATTAAATGACCGTCGGGACTGAGCTAAGCGCGCATTATATACTAGGCGCGGGGCGGATTTGAACCGCCGCATAACTGTTTTGCAGACAGCTCCCTTACCACTTGGGTACCGCGCCGTATTGGTTAACTAGCGGGAGACGGGGTTCGAACCCGCGACCTTCTGCTTGGGAAGCAGAAGCTCTACCAGCTGAGCTACTCCCGCACTTCGACTCGCTGCGCTCGCTCGATGCAAGCATGCGATCGTTAACAATTGTTAATTTTACACTAAAAATCCGGTCTTATCAATGCGATTGCTTGACTATCCCGGCCAATCTGCTAATATACAACCCCATGATGAAAAAGAAGATCAAATTGGCCGCAGCGATCCTGGCAATAATACTGCCATTTGCACTTTTTGGCATTGGGAATTGCTTGTCCCAGCTTCAATGTTCGTGCTGTCCCGATCAAAATGGCGCCTGCTGGGTCGACTCCGATCAGAACAACCTGATCGCGGGCCAATCGGAAAGGATCGATCTTGCCTATCCCCCGACAGTCTCAACCTCAGTCAAAGCTAAAACGATCCGTCAGGTTTACTTGCTTGAAACACTTGTCTTTAGGCCTTTAGGCTCATCCCTGCAATTTAAAATATCCCATCCCCAAAATGGCCCTCCCCTGGCCTGACCGTTCCTTCAAAAGATCCTAATTGTCCCTATTAAAAGGAGTAAATTTGTATGAAAAATAATATTTTGGTCGCATTAGTGCTGTTTATTTTCTTGAGCGGAGTTGCTTCATTTGCATTAAATAAATCCTGCGCTTCTTCAAAATGCAAAACCGCCGGATGCAAGGCAAAAGCACAAGCTTCATGCGTAAAGGCAAAATGCCCTGCCGGGAAGAATTGCGTTAAGAAATAGGAGGTTTAAACAGGCGGCGGGAGTTCTTTAAAGGGCTCCTGCCGTTTTTTATAACTTTCTGCCAAACGAAAAGCTGACCGATCGTTCGTTATTCATTTCATTGCTCTCAAAAACATTGTTCTTATAATCGGCAGAGGCTTTAAACACGTATTTCCCGGCAGCTGGAACAACATAATCAACCTGACCGGTATAGGAACCGCCGGGAGCAAGGGCCGGAGAAGAAACGTTCGCAATCTGCTTATTTGCGGATGATCCTATGCTTAAATTGGTAATAGATTTCCCGCTCATCACCTTACCCTGGTTTTTTACTTTATAAATAATCGTTACCTTTTGGTCTTTCTTAATGTGCGATTGGTCAATCTTCAAATCAGTTATGACAAGATCAGGCGCCGGGCCGGCCGGGCGGCCGGATGGCTTAGTAGCCATGGCTAAAATGCCTCCTTGAACCATCGCCGTCAAAACAATTATAATCACTGCCGCGATTGTTTTTTTCATATCCCTCTCCCTTTAAGTGGTCTTTATTTCTTTCCGCATTTTGCGGGTAGCTTCTTTGCAGATGCGCGAGACCTGGGACTCCGACAATCCTATCTCATCGCCGATCTCCTTAAAGGTCTTGTCTTTTTTATAATAATTTTCAACCACTACTTTTTCTTTATCGGTAAGGATCCCAAGCGCGGAATCAACATGCAATAGATCGTCAACCTGGTCGGAAACGACCGCTTCGCGGTTAAAGGCCATATAGACATAGGCCGCGGAATTGATCCATTCGTACATGCCGGAGATCTGGTCCATTTTTTTCCGGCGCAGGTAATCCTGCATGGACCCCTTGAGGCGCAGGCTGACAAAAGACCAGAGCTCGCCCCGGCGGGGATCCCAGTTCTTTAACGCGTCAACGAAAGCGATCTTCGCTTCGGAAGCAAGGTCGTCGGCTTCGGAGCTTTTAATGTGGCGGGGAAGGGTCGAGACATACCAATTAACCGTGTTCTGTATCTGTTTATTATATTTTTCAAGCACATGGTCGGAATGTTTGAGGAATTCTTCGCGCATTATCCTTACTATTCTGTCTTCTATTTCAGCTTTGGATACCATCATGCTCCCCAATGTTTGGCGTCGCGGCGCACGGCCTCAACGAATTTTTCTTCATAATCTTCGGGGTTGGCAAAATGCTTGGCAAATTCTTTTGCCTTCTGTTTGGTGTAATCCCAAAAACGGCGCAGGATCGGAGGGACGTTCGCGGGGATCGGCGCTCCCAGGCCGCTTATGGAGCCAGAGGTCCTTGCGCCGGTGCTTGATATTCTTTTGTCTGCCACATTGGGATTCTATCAAAATTATCAAGGAAAGGCAAGGAGGGAAGGCCTATAGGTTGTTAGGTGGTTAGGAATTAGGCCTATAGGCCAAACAACCTAAAGGCCTAACTACCTATAGGCTATAGGCCCACAGGCCTTTTTGTGCTAAAATATCACAAATGATCCAGGAAAGAGCCAGAGTAATTGACCATAAAAAACTGACGGCAAACTATTTCCTCCTTACGCTTTCTTCCGCTCATATTTCAAAAAATGCCCAGCCGGGACAGTTCGTTAACGTTAAAGTCTCTGATGATATTGCTCCCTTATTAAGGCGTCCGATCTCCATCCACCAGACCGATCCTAAAAACAATAACTTTAAACTTCTTTATGAAGTGGTCGGACCGGGGACAAAAAAGCTTTCGGAAGTAAAACCGGGACAGGAAATAAGCGTTCTTGGCCCGCTCGGGACCGGGTTCAGGATAGAGAAAAACATCGCGATCCTTATTGCCGGCGGCATGGGCATCGCCCCTCTTTGCTTCCTTATCCGGGAAGCGTCAAAGCAGGCAAAAGAACTGCACGTATTCATCGGCGCAAAGACAAAAGACTTGGTTCTGTGCGAAGATGGGATTAAAGCGCTGGGCGCAAAAGTTTACGTTACAACCGAAGACGGTTCAAAAGGGAAAAAGGGCCTCCCGACCGCGGCGCTTGATGAATTTTTAAAAAACAATATGCCGGCAACGATCTACGCCTGCGGGCCCAAAGCCATGCTGATAGCGGTCTCGCTCCTTTCTGAAAAGTATAAAGTACCCTGCCAGATCTCAATGGAAACCTATATGGCCTGCGGGATCGGCGCCTGCAAAGGCTGCGCGGTCGAAACAAATGAAGGATACAAAATGGTCTGCAAGGACGGGCCGGTATTTAACGCGGAGGATATAAAATGGTAGATATCGCCGGCATCAAAATGAGAAATCCGGTCATGGTCGCGTCGGGGACATTTGGCTTTGGCGAGGAGTACTCAAAGCTAATCGATCTTAATAAGCTAGGAGCGGTCATCACCAAAAGCGTCACCTTAAATCCGAGAGACGGCAATCCCCCGCCCCGCCTCTGCGAAACCCCTGCCGGAATGTTAAACAGCATCGGACTGCAAAATGACGGCTTAAAAGTCTTTTTGGAAAAACAATTGCCTTTCCTTTCACAATTTGACGTGCCGATCATCGTAAATGTAGCCGGAGAAACAATTGAAGAATATGTGGAAGTTTCGCGCGCCCTTTCTAATCAGCCAAAAATAAAAGGATTGGAACTGAACATCTCCTGCCCTAATGTCAAAAAAGGCGGGATGGCTTTCGGGATCGACCCAAAAGCGACAAAAGAACTGGTCGAATCGGTCAGATTGGCAACAAAACTTCCTTTAATCGCTAAACTTTCTCCAAATGTTACCGATATCACGGAAATAGCCAAAGCGGCCGTATCCGCGGGCGCCGACGCCCTATCGCTGATAAACACGGTAATGGGAATGGCGATCGATATTAAAACGAAAAAGCCCAAGCTGGCCACGATTACCGGAGGCCTCTCCGGCCCGGCGATAAAACCGATCGCGATCAGGATGGTCTGGCAGGTGGCACAGGTTGTTGATGTGCCGATAATCGGGATCGGCGGCATTATGACTGCAGAGGACGCTTATGAATTCATCCTGGCCGGCGCAAAAGCCGTACAGATTGGCACCGCGAATTTTGTGGATGTAGAGGCTTCGTTAAAGATAATCGAAGGACTTAAAACATTAACAGCCGGTAAATAGAATTAATGATCAGGAAAAGCAATTCCTGCGTCGGTGGAAAGATCAATATGCCTATCAGAATAAAAAAGCCGTACCTTTCCAGATTTATCTGCCATTCGTAAGGTAAATACTGCGTATAAATGCGCGAGCCGTCAAGCGGCGGGATCGGCAATAAATTAAATATCATCAACGCCAGATTGATGAATATCCCCGTCTGCAAAGCCATAAGCCAAATATCAGTCCTGATCGGAACATTTTTAAGTATGATCGCCAGTATCCAGGCAAGGAATAGATTGCTTGCCGGCCCTGCTAATCCCGTCAGCATCATCCCCCGGTTAGGGTTTTTGAAATTGTAAGGATTGATCGGCACCGGCTTGGCCCAGCCGATGCGGATGATCAAAAACGCCAATAACCCCAACGGGTCAATATGGGCGATCGGGTTGAGCGTCAGCCTTCCCGCCTGGCGCGGCGTGGGATCGCCAAGAATATCCGCCGCTTTGGCATGCGAAAACTCGTGGATCGAGATACTAAGCAGGATAATAACGGCGAGCAGGATAAATTCAATCATTGAAGCACCTTCCTTAAATACTTGCCCGTATAACTTTTAGAATTTTTGGCCACTTCTTCCGGCGTCCCCTCGGCAACTACATATCCCCCCTCATCCCCGCCCTCCGGCCCCAGGTCAATGATGTGATCGGCAGTTTTAATGACGACAAGATTGTGCTCGATCACGATCACGGAATTGCCGGTTTCAACTAATCGATTTAAAACAAAGAGCAGTTTTTTTATGTCGTCAAAGTGGAGGCCAGTGGTCGGCTCGTCAAGAAGATAAAGCGTCTTTCCGGTCGAACGGAGAGAAAGTTCGGTCGCCAGCTTCACCCTTTGCGCTTCGCCGCCGGAAAGCGTGGTGGCCGATTGCCCAAGCTTGATATAATCGAGCCCCACATCTTTTAGCGTTGCCAGCTTCCTGGCTATTTGCGGGATATTTTCAAAGATCGCGTGCGCTTCTTCTACCGTTGAATCAAGCACTTCAAAGATGCTTTTTCCTTTGTAATGGACTTCAAGCGTCTCGCGGTTATATCTTTTTCCTTTGCAGACATCGCAGGGGACATAAACATCGGGAAGAAAGTGCATTTCGATCTTAACCAGGCCGTCGCCATGGCAGGCCTCGCATCTTCCGCCTTTGACGTTAAAAGAAAATCTTCCCGGCTGGTATCCGCGCATTTTTGCTTCCGGGGTCAGCGTAAAAAGGTCCCGGATATGGTTAAAAACTCCTGTATAGGTGGCGGGGTTGCTGCGGGGAGTACGCCCGATCGGCGTCTGGTCAATATCGATCACCTTGTCGATATTTTCCAGCCCTTTGAGCTCTTTGTACTGCCCTTCTTTCTCGATCGACCGGTAGAATTTCTTTGCCAAAGCTTTGAAGAGAATATCAATTATCAGCGAACTTTTGCCGGAACCGGAAACTCCGGTGATGCAGGTAAACATTCCCAGAGGCAAAGAAACATCGATGTTTTTTAAGTTGTGGTGCCTGGCCCCTTTTATCTCCAGGAAATTTCCGTTCCCTTTGCGACGGGTTGTAGGGATTTCGATCTTTTCCTTGCCGCTTAAATATTTTCCAGTGAGAGATTTGGGATTCTCGATAATGTCTTTTATCGTCCCTTGAGCAATAATGTGGCCTCCGTGCAGTCCCGCCCCCGGCCCAATGTCAACCAGATGGTCGGCCGACGCCATGGTCTCCTCGTCATGCTCCACCACGATCACGGTATTGCCAAGGTCGCGGAGATTTTTGAGAGAATCGATCAGCCGGCGGTTGTCTCTCTGATGCAGGCCGATCGATGGTTCGTCGAGAATATACAGCACTCCGACCAAACCCGAGCCCACCTGCGTAGCCAGTCTTGTCCTCTGTGCTTCCCCGCCGGAAAGCGAGCTCGATTCGCGGTCAAGCGTTACGTAATCCAGGCCAACATTTATTAAAAAATTCACGCGCGCTTTTATTTCCTTCAATATTTGTTTGGCGATCGTCTGCTCTTTTTCATTAAGCTTCAAATTACTGATGAATTCCAGAAGCTGTTTTACGGAAAGATGCGTCACCTCGGATATGGACTTGTTCCCGATCAATACCGCCAAGCTTTCGGGCTTCAAACGCAAGCCGCCGCAGGTTTTACACGGGATTGTGCTCATGTAGCGGTACAGGAAATAACGGACATTTTCCGATTTGGTTTCAAGATAACGGCGCCGCAGATTATTGATGACGCCTTCAAACTCACCCTCGTACTCCCAGTACCCTTTTGACATGGTGTGCTTAAATTTTAACGGTTTTTCGGAACCGTAAAGGATGGCATTAACCTGTTCCTTTGTCATTTTCTTTATCGGCGTTTTCAGATCAAAGCCGTAAGCTTCGCCTAGAGCTTCCAGTTTTACCAAATAATAAGAGGCCGATTCTCCCCAGGGAACGATCGCGCCTTCGGCCAGGGTAAGATTTTTATCAGGGATCACTAGGTCAGGATCAAATTCCAGTTTATTGCCCAAACCTTCGCAGTCCGGGCAGGCGCCGTAGGGCGTGTTAAAAGAAAATATTCGCGGCGTGATCTCGTCCAGGCTGATATTGCAGGAAGGACAGGTAAATTTTTCAGAATAGAGGTCTTCTTTCCTGTTCTTCCCCTCCCCCGTGGCGACGATCAAAAGCCCGTTCCCGAACCGCAGCGCGGTTTCGGCCGATTCCGTCAATCTGCGCCGAATCCCTTCTTTTACCGTCAAACGGTCTACAACGATATCAACGCTGTGCTTTTTCTTTTTGTCGAGAACCGGAATATCTGGAAGCTCGTACATCTTTCCGTCAATTCGAACTCTGACAAATCCGTCTTTTTGGATATTGTGGAACAGGTCCTTGTATTCTCCCTTTCTTCCCCTTATGACCGGAGCCAATAACTCAAATTTTTCATCCTTGTGCGTTATTAATATCTGGTCAACGATCTGTTCCGCCGACTGCCTCATGATCGGCCGGCGGCATTTTGGGCAATGGGGAATACCTATATTGGCGTATAGCAGACGAAGATAATCATATATTTCAGTAACGGTGCCGACGGTCGACCGGGGATTGCGGGAAGGAGCCTTTTGGTCGATTGAGATCGCGGGAGAAAGCCCCTCGATCTGGTCGACATCGGGCTTTTGCATCTGCTCCAGGAATTGGCGGGCGTAAGCGGAGAGAGATTCCACATATCTTCTCTGCCCTTCCGCGTAGATCGTGTCGAATGCAAGCGACGACTTACCCGAACCTGAAACTCCCGTGAAGACAATAAACTTGTCCCTGGGCAGTTCGAGATTTACGTTTTTAAGGTTATGCTCCCGCGCGCCTTTTATGATTATCTTGTCCATTTACGTTATCTTGTCCACTTTAATCATGTTGGTCCCCGATCAGCTTATTGTCCTTTGTTTTGGGTAAATAATTCTCCTTGGAAACAACCGATCTGCCTAATTTTTTCTCCAGTTCCAGCCGCGCGTTGCCGGCGATCCGTCCGCCCGCTGTCGCGTCTTTTTTCAGCTTCTTAACACCTTTAGAGTTTTCGTTGCGATGAATTTCTGTTGTTGACCGCTCTCCCAGCATGGAAAAGATCAGCTCAAAATCATTCATATGATCGCGCAGGTTTTCGCGCTTGAGTCCTTTCAACTTTTTATAATCATTCGGTTTGAGCCCAAAGGTAGCCTCGGATATTTCAGCGGTTAAGATCGCGAAATCCCGGTCTTTTTCCGCGCCGCGATTTTTCCATTCATCGGTCAATTCCTCGCGGATGGCGATGCCGCGCATTCGCTTTTCGATCCAGTCGTCTGAATAACCTTTAGCCTTATACAAAGCCCGGGTCCTTTTGGTCGCCAGCTCCGGGTCTTCAATCTCCTGTATCCTTTCATAACCGACCTTGGCCAGCCAGCGTTTGAAAGGTTCAGCTTTAGGTGACGGAATTGATTGGATAATGCGGAAAAGGCCTTCGGTATTGGCACAATCGGTTTCGCGCATTTTTTCATCAGGGGCAAGCAATTTCAACCCGTGACATTTTGTCACGACTTCGCTCCCTTCCTCATGCAGTCTTTGTTTTAGCTTTCGCCAATATGCCCCGGCATCAACACTTTCCGTTAACACTTCACAAACATCTACGATCGAAAACCACCACCCATTATTATGGATGGTTTTTCTTATCTCTTTGCCGCGAAAAATAGCGAGGTGTTCTTCTTTTTTACCGGACACTTTGACCCTCCCTTGCTTATCCGAATTTGCAATGTGCATTTTTTGCACATTGCTTTTTATCTATTTATCGTCATCGGCAGTATGTGCAAAATTTGCACACACTCTTAACTGTTGCATATTTTGCAACAGTTAACGGGGTCTGCAATATTTTTATTATTTGTCTTTTTCCCAATTCCCGCGCGCCTTTTATGATTATCTTGTCCATCAGAACTGTAATTTTAGCATGATTTTAACTGTTTAGGAAATAATCAGCTGATTTCGATCTTTTATCGTAGAGATAAAATCCTTAGCTTAGTTATTAATATTATCATATATATTATATGTGTGAAATTATCGATAATTACTAACGATAGAAATATTAGAGGGGGACTTATGGGATTAAGTACGGTTTTTTGGAGACCAGTAAATTTATTCCGCAGCAAAGAGACGCGTGCTGCAAGTCCCCACACAAGCAATTGGGGATTAGTTAAAATTTTCTACCACGGCCAAGATAATTCAGTTAAATCAGCAGTAGTAAGCAATCTTTCCCGAAGGATCGATTCCGGAAAATTATCACTAGAAGAAGCTTCAATGCTACCTTTGGACTTAATCAAAAAGGCTATTATAAACAGCTCATACAACATAAAATGGTTAATATCGTGTTTAAAAAATGGAACGGAAGAACTAAAAATTGCGGCCAAAGAATTTTTCGATAATGCCTCGGGATTATTAACCGGCTTACCTGAGAATGATATTGTGGAAATTGTCGAAAAAGGCTTGCTACCCCCAGAAACGATCAGAAAGACCATTAATCGTGACTATAACATAGAGTTATTGAGACATTGTCTTATGTTTGGGACAGAAGAAATACGGTCAATGGCCGAAGATGTCATTAAAAAACCGGGAAAGATCGCTGTCCAAAAGGCCATTATTGAAAGATTAGGCAAAGAAATTACCAGGGGACCAAGAATAGAAGTCATGCTCTCCGAGTATTCCCCTTACTTTTACCTTGTAAAGAAAGAAGCCCTGCACGCTCTTCAAAATTTGTCGGAAATTGTCAGCGATTCCCTAAAACCAATGATCATTGAAATCTTTGCTAAATATATTTCTGACCTAGTTCTTAAAACCAGAAAAGTAATCGATCAGCCCGCCGAAGGCCATTATGAAGAACATCATGAAGAAAATGAAACTAATATCAGCGGAACAGCTTTATATTTTGAAGGAGGATATTCAATGGATCCTTCAGCCAGCGTTTTCCAAGAAGGGGTTAAAAGCACTTCTTCTTATAGTAGCACTACTGTTTGGGTTGAAACCGTTGCAGAAAAAAGCCATTATGAATATTCTAAAAATGATCCTGAAAGAGCAATAATTATTTTGAAATGGCTAAAACCGGAGATACAGGAGAAGGTTTTAAAAGTCTTAAATAGAATCAATCCAACATTGGCCGAAATATTGGTAAGATCACGCAATAGTTGGTAAATCTATTTTAATGATATCTTGTTAAAAAAACAGCTCCTGTTGCCGGTATGGCAAGCGATATCGCCGACCTGTTCGATCTTAGCCAGCAAAGCATCTGCATCACAATCATAATACAATTCTTTTACTTTCTGTATATGGCCGGAAGTGTCGCCTTTATGCCAGAGGACTTTTCTTGAGCGCGACCAGTAAACCATTTCCTTCATTTCCAGCGTCTTCTGGAGCGATTCTTTGTTCATATACGCAAGCATAAGCACAGCCCCATCTTTATGATCTTGCGCTATAACAGGCACTAATCCTTCGCTATTAAACTTTATTTTAGAAATAGCACCTTCATTTGTCATTTGAAATTTGTCATTTGACATTTTCTTCTTCCTCCTTCTTTATGTGATTAAAAACCACATTAGCAGACCCCGTTCCCAACAGTTCTTCGATCTGGTTGACCAGGTCGGTATTGATATCCACGCGGTATTTGGACCCGGCCGATATCCTCTTCCCTTCATAATAAAGTATCACAGGTTCGTCCCCTTTGTAAAACAGCAATAACTCTTTTAAGCGCTCCAGCACCTGCTTGTCTTTAACGTCAATGATCTCTATGTGGAGCGAACGGACCTTTTCAAGCTCCGCGAGCTGGTCGACGGAATCGACCAGCACATTCAGCTCGTCCGTTCGGGCATCGCGGTTCATCTTGCCTTTAATTACGACGATCGCTTCATCAAAAAGCATGGACTGGTATTTAGCGTAAGCTTTTGGAAAGATCACAAGGGATATGGACGCGGTCAGGTCTTCAAGATTCGTAACCATCATAAGATCGCCTTTTTTAGTGTTTATCTTTCTGCTCCCGCTGATCAGCCCGCCGATCACCACGCTGTCGCCTTCATGCTTTTCAAGAACTTCGGCGATCGTGTTCTTTACCTGGCCTTCAAGAGAATCTTTGAGCTGGTCTAAAGGATGGCTTGAGATGTAAAGACCGAGGAGGTCCTTTTCCATCTTCAGCATTTCTTTGGGA
>JBAZPF010000004.1:0-33241 GCA_041648295.1 Candidatus Margulisiibacteriota bacterium
AAAGCGGAATACGTTCTGGCCCAGCTTAAATTTATGCCCAATAAGGGCGCCTGGCTGATCGCAAAAGTATTAAAATCGGCCATTGCCAACGCCAAGAACAATTATAAGATGAAGCCTGAAGACCTGATTATTTCGGAAGTAGCCGCCGATTCGGCTTCCATAATGAAGAGGATAAGGCCAAGGGCAAGGGGCCGGGCTTTTTCAATTAAAAAGAGAATATCGCATATTACCGTTGTCGTAAGCGGGAAGGAGATTGTGTAGTGGGTCAGAAAATTCATCCGAGAGGATTAAGGCTGGGGATCAATGCCGAGTGGGATGCCGTCTGGTTCGCGGAAAAATCCGAATACGCCAAATATTTGCTTGAAGACCATGAATTGAGGATTTACCTTAAACAGCATTTATATAAAGCGGGAATCGCGAGGATAAAGATTTCAAGGCGCGCGAATCAAGTTGAGATAGATATTTTTTCCGCCAAACCGGGATTGATAATCGGCAAAGGCGGAAGGGAAATAAACGCGATCAGGGAAAAACTTTCAAGAATGGTCGGCAAATCGGTGCAGATCAATATTCATGACGAGAAAAATCCGGAAGCTTCGGCGCAGCTTTTGGCCGAGTCGATCTCCGCCCAGCTTGAAAAACGCGTTTCTTTCCGCAGAGCGCTGAAGCAGACGGTCAGCCGCGCCTTGAGAGCGCACGCTAAGGGTATAAAAATCCAGGTCGGAGGAAGATTGGGCGGATCGGAAATCGCGCGTTCTGAAAGCTATCGCGTCGGAAGGGTCCCTCTTCATACCTTGAGAGCGGACATAGATTACGGGTTTACGGAAGCCCAGACGATTTACGGAAAGATCGGAGTCAAAGTCTGGGTATATAAGGGAGACATTATTCCGGGAAAAGATAAAGCAACGGCGGCGGCAGCAGTAAAAGGAGGAGAAACAAGTGGTTCTGCAACCAGGCAAAACCAAGTTTAGGAAGGCGCAGCGCGGTCGGGTTCGCGGCAGAGCCAGCACCGGCAACACCTTGATCTATGGGGAATACGGATTGCAATCGATGGAATCCGGATACCTTAAGACCAATCAGGTGGAATCAGCGCGTAAAGCGATCATGCATTACTTAAAAAGAGGCGGCAAAGTCTGGATCAGGATACTTGCAGACAAGCCTTATTCAGCCCGTCCGGCTGAAACCAGAATGGGCGGAGGAAAAGGCGCTCCGGTCTGTTTTAGGGCGGCGATCAGGACCGGCCATATAATTTTTGAAATAGCCGGCGTTTCGAAAACCGAAGCGGAAGAAGCGATGCGGCTGGCGGCCTTTAAGCTCCCGCTTACGACAAGGATGGTTTCACAAACATGAAAGCCAGTAAATTCAGGGAATCAACGCCGGACGAATTAAGCAAAAAGCTTATCGAGTTGAGGCAGGAATGGAGAAATTTAAGATTTGCCCGGGCCAAGGGAGAGCTGAAGAATCTTTTGAAGATAAAAGATACCCGCCGGGACATCGCCAGGGTTTTGACCATATTAAAGGAGAAGGCAAGTGAAGGAAAGAAATAAAGAGGGGACCGTAATCAGGAAAAAAATGCAGAAGACCGCCGTGGTCGAGGTGGAGCGGGTCGTAAGACATCCCAAATACCATAAAGTCATGAGAATATATAAGAATTTCCAGGTGGATGATCCGCAGGATCAATGCCAGCAAGGAATGAGAGTCCTGATCGCGGAAACCAGGCCCATTTCTTCAAACAAAAGATTTAAACTGGTAAAGATCCTGGAAAAGGCGGGAAGTAAAAAATGATCACCGTTCAGAGCAGATTACAAGTAGCGGACAATACCGGCGCGAAAGAAATTATGTGCATCCGGGTTTTAAAAGGCAGCAACTGCCGTTATGCCGGGCTGGGAGACATTATCGTCGGCGTTGTTAAAGAAGCGCTTCCTCACATGCAGGTAAAAGACGGCGAAGTGGTCCAGGCCGTAGTGGTAAGGACGGTAAAGGCGATAAGGCGAAAAGACGGCTCATATGTTAAATTTGACGACAACGCGGCCGTGCTAATAAATAAGGAAATGAACCCCCGGGGAACCAGGGTTTTTGGCCCGGTGGCGAGAGAACTGCGCGACAAGGGCTTTATGAAAATAATTTCCCTGGCGCCAGAGGTAATATAAATGAAAAACGCGAAATTAAAAATAAAAAAGGGCGATGAAGTTTTGATCCTGACCGGAAAGGACCAGGGCAAAAAAGGGAAGGTATTGAGAGTAATACCGGACAAGCGCATGGTCATGGTTGAAGGCGCGAACATGGCAAAGAAGCATCAGCGCGCCAACCAGAAGTTCCAGGGCGGGATCATTGACAAGCCGATGCCGGTCAGTATTTCAAAGGTCCAGCTGATCTGCCCCCGCTGCAATGCCGCCGTTCGCGCGGGAAGAGCGGAAGGCCGCAGAATTTGTAAAAAATGCAAGGAGTCGATAGATAAAGAATGAACGACTTAAAAGAGAAATATTTAAAGAAAATCGTCCCGGAAATGACCAAACGTTTCAAATATAAAAATGTTAATCAAGTCCCCCATCTGGTCAAGATCGTGATCTCCGAGGGAATATCCGAAGGGGTCAGCAACCCGAAGGCGACCGAAACCGCGGCGGCCGAGCTGGCGGAAATTACGGGGCAGAAGCCGTTGATAACCAGGGCGAAAAAATCGATTTCCGCCTTTAAGCTGAAAGCGCGCGATCCGATCGGATGCGTAGTGACCATTCGCGGAGAGCGGATGTTCCTGTTCCTGAACAAGCTGATAAATGTGTCGCTTCCCAAGATCAGGGATTTTAAAGGATTGTCGCCCAAGTCGTTTGACGGCATGGGCAATTATAATTTTGGGATCAAGGAACAGTTGATATTCCCGGAGGTCAATTATGACCGGCTGGACAAGGTAAGAGGAATGAACATTACGATCGTAACGACCGCGAAGAAAAATGAAGAAGCGCAGGAATTGCTGAAGCAGCTGGGCATTCCTTTCATGGAGAGGTAATATGGCAAAAAAATCATGGCTTGAAAGAAAAAGAAAAGGCCCGAAATTCGAAGTGCGCAGGCATAACCGCTGTTCGATCTGCGGGAGAGCGCGCGCTTATATCAGAAAATTCGGCGTCTGCCGCATATGTTTCAGGGCTATGGCGCACCGGGGAGAATTGCCCGGCGTGTCAAAGTCAAGCTGGTAGTAAGGAGGAATTATGACCGATTTGATTTCGGATATGTTTTCAAGGATAAAGAACGGCTTGCAGAGAAAAAAAGAAACGGTCGAGATTACTCATAGCAAGCTGGCTATCGAGGTGGCCCGGGTCCTGAATGAAGAAGGTTTTATCCTTAAGCATGAAGTGTTGAGCCGCGGAAAAAAGAAAATACTGCGCATCGCCCTTAAATACGTTTTTGATAAATTCGGAAAACCGGCGCGCGGAGTGATAAGCGAAATTAAACGGGGCAGCCGTCCGGGACGCCGGATCTATTATGGTTTCAGGGAATTGCCCAGGATCAGGTCGGGTTTCGGCTGCGTCATTCTTACTACTCCCAAGGGAGTAATGACCGATAACTCCGCCCGCAAGACAAAAGTCGGCGGGGAAGTCATCGGGTATATCTGGTAATCATTCGACTATGCTCATGATGGAGGAGGAAATATGTCAAGGGTAGGTAAAGCGCCGATTGAAATAATAAAAGGCGTGGAAATAAAAATTGAAAAGGACGGGATAAGCGTAAAGGGGCCAAAGGGCCAGCTGGCGCAGAAAATTGATTCACGGATAATGATCGATATGAAAGACAACAAGATCATACTTTCGAGGAATCAGAACAATAAAGAGGCGCGTTCACTGCATGGCTTATACCGTGCGTTGATCGCCAACATGGTGCATGGAGTGGCGAACGGCTTTGAAAAGGTATTGGAACTTTCAGGAGTCGGTTACCGCGCCGCGCTGGCAGGAAAAAATCTTTCAATCGCGGTCGGGTTTTCCCATCCGGTCGATGTTGTGCCTCCGTCCGGCATTTCATTTGCGGTTGAGGGGCAGAATAAAGTAAAAGTAATGGGGATCGATAAGGCGCTGGTCGGCCAGGTCGCGGCGGACATCAGGGCGATCAGGAAAGTTGAGCCTTATAAAGGCAAAGGGATCAAATATCTAAATGAAGTCGTTAAACGCAAAGCCGGCAAAGCCGCCAAGACTGCCGGGGCAGCGGCGGGAGGATAACCTTGAAGAAGAGAAAAATAATTGGGAGTCCGGAAAGGCCAAGGCTGTCGGTGTACAGGAGCCTGGGCCAGATATACGCGCAAATAATCGATGATTCCGAGGGAAAAACCCTGGCTTCATCTTCCAGCCTTAAGCTGAAAGTAAAGGGGAAGAAATCTGAAATATCAAAAAAAGTGGGACTGGAGATCGCAAAAGCGGCGATCGCCAAAGGGATCAATACGGTCGTTTTTGACAGAGGCAGCTTTCCATATCACGGAAGGGTAAAAGCTTTAGCCGAGGGAGCAAGAGAGGGAGGTCTTAAGTTTTAATGTACCAACAGCGAGAAGAAAGAGAATTTGAAGAAAAAGTGGTCCAGGTAAGGCGCGTTTGCAAGGTGGTGACCGGCGGAAAAAGGCTCGGTTTCAGGGTCCTGTCCGTAGTCGGCGACCGCAAGGGGAAAGTCGGGATCGGAATCGGCAAAGCCGGGGACGTATCCGTAGCCATACGCAAGAGCGTTGAATCTGCAAAAAAGAAAATGGTCACCGTGCCTATGGTCTATAATACCATTCCGCATGAAGTGATCGGAAAACTGGGCGCCAGCGTGGTGCTTTTAAGACCGGCGCAAGCGGGCCGCGGAGTTATTGCCGGCGGTTCGGTACGGGTGGTGCTGGAGCTGGCGGGGATCCGCGATATAGTCGCAAAATCGATCGGGTCAAGCAGCGCCATCAATTCCGCCAAAGCGACGATGGACGCTTTAAGTTCTCTGACCACGTATGAAGCGGAAAAAACTAACCGCGGAAAAGACATTGAAGTGAGGTTTGCACAACGTGCTGAATCATAATAATTTAAGACCGAACCCGAAAGCGATACAGAAAAAGAAAAGAGTAGGCCGCGGCACAAGCTCCGGCCATGGAAAGACCGCCTGCCGCGGACATAAGGGCCAAACCAGCCGTTCCGGCGGGACCAAAGGCTTGCGTTTTGAAGGCGGCCAGACCCCGCTCTACCGGCGGCTTCCAAAAAAGAGAGGCTTCAAGAATTATTATTTCAGGATATTGTACCGGGAAATGAACTTGAACGACCTTAAAAAATTCAGCGGGGAAGTAAAGATCGAAGACCTCGTAAAATCGAAATATTTGGATGAAGGCGAAAAAATAAAGATACTGGGGAGCGGCGAGCTGGACAAACCGATCACCGTGCACGCCCATAAATTCACGGCCGGCGCTAAAGAAAAGATCGAGAAAGCGGGAGGAAAGATCGTCCAGTGCTGAACCTTTTCAGAACATTTTTTAATATTCCGGATTTGAGGAAAAAGATACTCTTCACTTTCGGGATGCTGATCATTTTTAGATTCGGGGTGCACATCCCGGTGGCCGGAGTTGACGCCCTTAAACTTGAACACCTTTTCGGCCAGGGGAATCTTTTGGGTTTTTTAGACCTGTTCACGGGTGGAGCGCTGATGAGATTTTCCATTTTTGCGATGGGGATCGTGCCGTATATCAACGCCAGCATCATCATGCAGCTTTTGACCGTGGTCATTCCTCAGCTTGAAGAATTGAAAAAAGAAGGCGAAGCCGGAAGCAAACAGATCGCGCAGTATACCCGTTATCTTACCGTAGTCCTGGCCGCTTTCCAGTCTTTTGGAATGGCTTTTTGGTTAAGGGGAGTGGTGCAGGAAACCATGCCTTTCCCTCTTTTCCTTGTTGTTTGCGTGGTAACGCTTACCGCCGGGTCGGTGCTGGTGATGTGGCTGGGAGAGTTGGTAACCGAACGCGGAATTGGCAACGGCGCCTCGCTGATAATTTTTGTCGGCATTGTTTCGCGCATCCCCGCGTATATAAGCCAGACGGTCACATTGGTAAGGGGTGGAGCGAGCCTCCTTGGAGTGATTATTTTACTTATATCGTTTTTGGCGATGATCGTTGCGATCGTGATCATTCAGGAAGGACAAAGAAAGATACAAGTACAATACGCAAAAAGAGTAGTAGGCCGGAAGATGTACGGCGGAGGGAGCACTTATATACCGCTGCGCATCAACCAAGGAGGCGTTATCCCGATCATCTTTGCTTCATCAGTTTTGCTTTTCCCGGCGACGATCGCACAATTTGTCCCGGTTTTCCCGTTGACGCTGATTGCCACCTTTTTATCGCCCGGTCATGTCTGGTACATGCTGTTCTATTTCGCGCTGATATTTTTCTTTACTTATTTTTATACGGCCATAACTTTCAATCCGACCGAACTGGCTGAAAATATAAAAAAGTACGGCGGATTTGTAATGGGGATCAGGCCGGGAAAACCGACCGCCGATTATTTTGAATACACGATCTCAAGGCTGACTCTGGTCGGCGCGGCTTTTTTAGGCATCATTGCCGTTGTGCCGACGATCATTGAGGGAATTACCATGATAACGAGCTTTCAGGGCCTGGGCAGTACCGCGCTGTTGATCGTCGTGGGCGTGGCCCTTGACCTGGTGAGGCAAATAGAAACACACCTGGTAACGCGCCAGTATGAAGGGCTTTTATCTTGATATTAATATTTTTGGGCCCGCCCGGATCGGGCAAAGGAACGCAAGCCAAAAAACTGGCCGAAAGAATACGGCTTACGCATATCGCGCTGGGCGATATTTTAAGGGAAACGATCCGCGAAGGATCGGAGATCGGGAAAAAAGCCAAAGAGTTCGTTGAAGCAGGAAAACTGGTGCCGGATGAAGTAACGATCGAGATCACCAGACAGAGGCTTTCAAAAGACGATTGCAAATTGGGCTTTATTCTTGACGGTTTCCCGAGATCCCTGGCGCAGGCGGAAGCGTTGACCGGGATCCTGGCCGGTCAGGAATATAAAGTCCTTTATTTCAAGGTCCAGCTTGAATCGGTTATTGAAAGGAATTCCGGGAGATTGAGCTGTCCCAATTGCGGAGCGGTTTACCATGAAAAATTCAATCCTCCCCAAAAAGAGGGGATCTGCGACCGTTGCGGCGGCAAGCTTTATAAGCGCGCCGACGATAACGAAGAAGTGATGAAGACCAGGTTCAAAGTGTATGAAGAGTCGACGGCGCCGGTCGTTAAATATTATGAAAAAATGGGCCATATGATAACGATCAACGCGGCCGGTTCCATAGATGAAGTTTTTGAAAGGTTACTCAAGGCTCTCGGTGTATGATCTCGATCAAGACCCCGGAAGAGGTTGAAAAGATAAGGCATGCCTGCCGGATCGTGGCAGAGGTTATGGCGGACATTGAAAAATATATTAAGCCCGGCGTCACGACGCTCGAAATTGACAGGGTGGCGGAAAAGCTGATTTTGGAAAAAGGCGGGCAAGCGGCTTTTAAGGGATATAGAGGTTACCGCTTTGCAACCTGCATTTCCGTAAATCATGAAGTAGTGCACGGTATCCCGTCAGATAAAAAAATACTGGCGGACGGCGATATCCTGGGAATGGATATCGGCGCGATCTGGGACGGATATTACGGGGATATGGCAAGGACTTTTGAAGTGGGAAACGCCGGCAAAGAGGCGAGAAAGCTTTTAAAAATCGGGAGGGAAGCCCTAAAAGACGGAGAAGCAGAGGTTAAAGCCGGAGCAAGGCTCGGAAATGTATCTCATGCGATAGAAAGCCGGGCAAAAAAATCCGGTTATTCGGTGGTCAGAGATCTTTTCGGACACGGAGTCGGAAAAAATCTCCACGAAGACCCGCTCATCCCGAATTTTGGCAATCGGGGAGAAGGGGTAGAGCTTAAAGCGGGCATGACCTTGGCGATAGAACCGATGCTTAATATTGGAAGATCAGAAGTGATGACCCTTTCCGACGGATGGACGGTGATCACTTCCGATAAAAGCCTGTCGGTCCATTTTGAGGACACGGTTTTGGTAAAAGAGGATGGGGTGGAAATTTTAACATGTCGAAAAAAGATGTAATTGAGCTTGAAGGCGAAATAACGGAAGCGCTGCCCAACGCGGTCTTCAGGGTAAGGGTTGAGACCGGGCAGATAATTTTGGCTCATGTTTCAGGCAAGATCAGGAAAAATTTTATCCGGATCCTGCCGGGCGATAAAGTTAAAGTCGAACTTTCGCCTTACGACCTGACCAGGGGTCGAATAACTTACAGGATGAGGTAAAAAAATGAAAGTAAGAGCATCAGTAAAAAAGATCTGCGATAAATGCAAAATAGTACGGAGGAACGGGCGGGTAAGGGTTATCTGCGAAATAAAAAAGCATAAGCAGAGACAAGGATAATTGGAGGAATAAAATGGTAAGACTTGTCGGGGTGGATTTACCGCCTCAAAAAAGAGTGGTTATAGGGCTGACATATATTTACGGCATCGGGCCGTCCATGTCCGCCAGGATATTAAAAAGGACCGGGATCGATCCCAACACCAGGGGCAAAGATCTTTCGGAGAATGACGTCTTGAAATTAAGGGACGTGATCAAGGATATCGCGGTTGAAGGCGATTTGAGAAAAGAAGTGTCCCTGCACATTAAAAGGCTGATGGATATTGGTTCATACCGCGGGATGCGCCACCGCAAAGGTTTGCCGGCCAGAGGGCAGAGAACGCGCACGAATGCGCGCACCAAACGCGGCAAGCGCAGGACCGTCAGTTCGGGAAGGAAAAAGGAGGAAAAGACATAATCTATGGCTGAACCAGTAAAGAAAAAAGTAAAAATAAGGAAGGGAGTGACCGCCGGGGTAGCTCATATTCAGGCGACGTTCAACAACACTATCATAACCATAACTGATCCTAAAGGCGGCACGATCTGCTTTGCTTCAGCCGGGGGAGTCGGCTTTAAAGGCACTAAAAAAGGTACGCCGTTCGCGGCCCAGATGGCGGCGGAAAAAGCCGCCGGCATTGCTCTTGAAGCCGGTCTAAAAGAAGTTGACGTTCTGGTCAAAGGCCCGGGGTCGGGGAGAGAGATCGCGATCCGCGCCCTCCAGGCCGTGGGACTGACGATAAATTCAATAAAAGACACTACCCCGATACCGCACAACGGGTGCAGGCCCAAGAAGCGGAGGAGGGTGTAGTTATGGGCAGGATACAATCATCATGCAGCCAATGCAGGCGTGAAAAAGAAAAGCTGTTTTTAAAGGGAGAGAGATGCACTTCGTCAAAATGCGCGGTTGAAAAAAGAAAATATCCGCCCGGCCAGCACGGGGCCGCGGTAATGCGCATGACCGAATACGGACGCAGAATGAGAGAAAAACAGAAAGCCAGGCGCATGTACGGACTGACCGAACGCCAGTTCAGGAACTACTTTGAAAGAGCGGCAAAAACCAAGGCCGCGACCGGACAAAAACTGATGGAGCTCTTGGAGAGGCGGCTTGATAATGTGGTCTTCAGGCTGGGCTTTGCGCCTTCACGGCAGGCCGCCCGCCAGCTGGTCCATCACGGAAATGTGACCGTCAACGGCCGGAAAGTGAATATCCCTTCGTTTGAAGTGAAAGTGAACGAAGTAATAAAACTTAAAGCCAAGATGCTTGAACGGATAAGCGAAAAGCTTAAAGAATATGTCCCGCCGGCATGGCTTACGGTCGCGGCGGACCAATCGGGAACGATCAGCAGGCTTCCAAAGAAGGACGACACCGAAAGGTTGATCGAAGAGTCGGCGATAGTTGAGTATTATTCCAGATAGGAGGTAGTTTATATAATGATTATGTTAGGCGAGAAACCATGGGTGAAATACGAGGAAGAATCTCCAAGTTACGGCAAGTTTATTGTTGAACCGCTTGAAAGAGGCTACGGTTCAACCCTGGGGAACGGATTGCGCAGGATCCTGCTGGCGCACCTTCAAGGGGCGGCGATCGTCAGCATCCGCATAGAAGATATCTCGCATGAATTTTCAACTGTCCCGGGCGTAGTTGAAGATGTCCTGGAAATAATCCTGAACCTTAAAGAAGTGGTGTTAAAGTCGTTTTCCGATGTCCCGAAAGTGATTACGCTGAAGGCAAAGGGGCCGGGAGAAGTAAAAGCCGGGGACATAGAGCATGATGCCGAGATCGAGATCGCCAACCCCGATCACAAGATCGCTACGCTTGAGAGCGGAGGCAAATTGAGCATTGAAATGATCGTTGAAAGAGGAAAGGGCTTTTCTCCAGCGGAAAGAAACAAAAAATCAACTCTTCCGGTTGGGTATATTCCCATCGATTCGCTGTTCTCTCCAATCTTAAAAGTTAACGTGGTGACCGAGGAAATGCGCGTCGGACAAGAGATAAATTATGACCGCCTGGTCCTGCACGTTTGGACTAACGGAGCGATAAAACCTGAAGAAGCGATCAGGGAGAGCGCCCGAATACTTTCACGGCACATTGATCTTTTTCTGCATGTTGGAGAACAGATCGACGTAACGCCCGGTGAAAAGGAAAGGAATATTGAGATAGAATCGGGCGTGCTCGATATGAGCCTGGAAGACCTTGAGCTTTCGGCCAGATCATTGAATTGCCTGAAGAACGCCAACATCAAGACGGTTAGGGAATTGATCTCATTTTCCCAGGACGAACTGATGAAATTCAAGAACTTCGGCACAAAATCCCTTAACGAAGTCAGGGAAAAACTGTCCGAATATAAACTGTCGTTAAAGGGCGAGGAGGTTTCCGGCAGTGAGACATAGGTTAGGAAATAAAAAATTCGGCAGGCCTACCGACCAAAGGCTGGCAATGCTATATGATGAAGCGGCCGCTTTAGTTAAGCATGGCAAGATCAAACTGACGCTTACGCGCGCCAAAGCGGTTAGACCGATAGTTGAAAAACTGATATCACTGGCCAAAGTTGGGGATGTCCATTCCCGCAGGCAGGCGCAGTTAAAACTTAAACACCGAACGCTGGTTAAGACACTTTTTGATATGGCTTCCCGGTTTGAGGGAAGGGCCGGCGGGTTTACCAGGATCACCAGGATAGGTTTTAGGCGCGGCGACGCCGCTCCGCTGGCACTGCTCGAGCTGGTGTGAGCAACATCAGGCTGGTTCTGATGTACGACGGGGCCGGCTATTTCGGGTTTGCTGAACAAAAAGAAGTTCCAACCGTTTCGGGGGAACTTAAAAGGTCATTGAAAAAGCTGCTTGGCGAGGAAATCCCGATCATTGGTGCGTCACGGACCGACCGGGGGGTTCACGCCCTTGGGCAAGTGGTCAGTTTTAAAAGCGGTTCAAGGCTTAGCGCGAATGATTATAAGGGAGCATTGAACTTTTTACTTCCGTCCGATATCAGGGTACTTAAAGCTGAAGAGGTCGGGGAAGAATTCCACGCCCGGTTTTCGGCCAGAGGCAAAGAATACTGTTACAGTATTTTTGAAGGAAGGGATCTCCCGTTCAATTTAAGGAACTTCTCCCTTCATGTTCGAGGCGGATTAGACGCGGCGGCAATGAGAAAGGCGGCGGATTATCTTTTAGGGGAACACGATTTTACATCGTTCGCCCAGGAGATAATCGGCAGCCCGATAAGAAGGATCGACGCGATCGACATAGTTGAAAAGAACGATCCGATGGGCAGGGTTTTAGAATTTCGTTTCAGGGGGAACAGCTTCCTTTATAAGATGATAAGGGCGATCATGGGAACCCTGATCGAAGCGGGTAGAGGGAAGAAGGGACCGGACGAAATTAATGAAATTCTAAAAGCCAGGGACCGCAAGCGCGCCGGGGCGACGGCCTCGCCGCACGGTCTTTGCCTTATCAGAGTAATTTATTAAAGGAGACAGGGAGAAAAAATGTCAAACAAGACTTATACGACAAAGCCGAAGGATATAAAAAGGGAAAAATATTTGGCTGACGCAGACTCAAAAGTGTTGGGCCGGTTCGCTTCAAAGGTAGCTCAAATACTTTGGGGAAAGCATAAAACGATATTTTCTCCGCACATGGATTGCGGCGATTTTGTGACCGTATTTAACGCTGAAAAGATAAAATTGACCGGGAACAAGGAAAAGGACAAGACCTATTTTTCGCATTCCGGATACGTCAGAGGGGACAAATTGCTTAGTTTTGAAGAGAAAAAAAGAAGAGACCCGCGGAAAATAATCTATCTGGCAGTCAAAGGAATGCTTCCGCGCAACACTCTTGGGGAAACGATCATGAAGAAATTGAAGATACACGCGGGAGATCTGAAAGAAGAGGGCAAGGTCCTCGAATTCAACGACCGTAAGGAGGTCAAGATTTAATGTCAGAGGAAAAGAAAAAAATCGTAAAGAAAAAACCGGCGGAAAAACCCGCCCCAAAAAAGATCGTAAAAAAGAAAGTTGCGGCTGCGCCTGAACCAGTTGCCGCGGAAGCCCCAAAACCGGAAGTGAAGCATGAGGCTCCAGTTCATGCTCCAGTTCATCATGCGCCGGTCCATCATGCGCCAAAACCAAAGGTTAAAAAGCATGTCGCCGCCAGATTTTACGGCACCGGACGACGTAAAACGGCGATTGCCAGGGCCTGGCTTAGCGCCGGTTCCGGCAAAGTCGTATTGAACGATAAACCGGCAAATGTTTATTTCTGCAACCGGCCAAAACTTATGAAAGAATTCAACGTCCCGTTTGTCATGACCGACAGTCAGGGCAAATTTGACGTAACCGCTTATTTCAAAGGGGGAGGGGTCGCGGCCCAGGCAGACGCGTTGAGAATGGCGATCGCGAGAGCGCTGGTGGTGTCCGATCCGAACTTGCGAAAAGTGCTTCGCGTGAACGACCTGTTAAAACGGGATCCTCGTGAAAAAGAACGAAAGAAATACGGTTTGAAGCGCGCCCGCAGAGCGTTCCAATACACCAAGAGATAAGGGGTGGTTTAAATGAGAAAAGAAACCGACCGCAGTTATGAAGATTTTCGGGCAAAAAAGCAGAAAGAAGCCGGAGGACTGGTAAGAGTAAGGGGTGCTTTCCTTAAGGATCATGAGAACGACATCGTTAATCTGATCAAGCATGAGAGTCGCACCACCGAGCAGGACAATCCCGAATACAAGGTGTCCGCTATCTCAAAAGTTGACGGCGGGATCGATGTAACCACAACCTCTTCCAGCCTGGCCATGCATATCGGCAAATCATTGAGCATGGCTTACAAAGGCGAGCACAAATACACCTTTTCACAAGATGAAAAATATATAGAAGTTGACTGGAAAAGAGACTGAGAGAAAGGGAGATTTTTATGGGCAGAAAATTGATTAAATACAATCTGATGATCCCCGGACCCACCCCCATACCGACGAGAGTTTTAGCGGCTATGAACCATGACATGATCGGCCACCGCGGTCCGCTTTTTTCGGCCGTCATGAAAGAGGTCATGGAGGGCCTGCGCTGGGCTTACGAAACCAAAAATGAGATTTTCATCTATCCCTCTTCCGGCACCGGCGGCATGGAAGTGGCCGTCGTCAACACTCTTTCTCCCGGCGACAAGGTCATCGTGCTTAATATCGGTAATTTTGGCGCTCGCTTTGTCAAGATCTGCAAGGCTTACGGTGTTGATGTTAACGACGTCAAGTTTGAGCGCGGCAAGCCGGCCGATCCCAAAGTGCTCGAAGCCGAACTCAAGAAGGGGCCGGTCAAAGCCGTCCTGTTCCAGCAAAACGAGACTTCGACCGGCGTTCTGAACGACGTTGAAACACTGGCGAAGACCGTTAGAAAAAATCAGCCGGACGCGCTGATTATTGTTGACGCAGTTTCCGGTATGATGGCGGCGCCATTAAAGACCGATGAATGGGACCTCGACGTCGTCGTTTCCGGCTCACAGAAAGCCTTCATGGTCCCGCCGGGAATTTCGGCGGTTTCCATCTCGGCTCGTGCCTGGAAAGCCAATGCTGTTTCTAAGTGCCCCAAGCATTACTGGGATTGGGCGTTAATGAAAGAAGAAGCGCCTAAAGGCCATACCTACACCACACCGCCTGAATCTTTGATCTTCGGCATGCGCGAAGGGATCAAGATGTTGCAGGAAGAAGGACGGGAGAATGTTTTTGCCCGGCATAAATTCAATCGTGACCTGATCCGGACGGCAGCCAAGGCGCTTGGCCTTAAACTGCTGGCTGACGATTCTCACGCCTCACCGGCCGTGACCGCGATCTGCCCGCCCGAAGGGGTTGACGGTGAAGCGGTCCGCGCGGCGATGCGGGACGAGTTCAATGTCGAGGTCGCTCCGGGGCAGGGTGAGCTTAAGGGGAAGATTTTCAGGATCGGCCATCTTGGCTATATTGATTCGCTGGATATTATCGGTGCCTGGGCGGCGGTCGAGGTCCTCTTCAAGCGGCTGGGAGCCAAGATAAACTTCGGCGCTGGCGTCAAAGCGGCGATGGAACTGCTGTGATTTGCCCTATCCGCCTAATTTCCGCCTAATTTGTGGCATTATTGCAGATTTTCTGGGAAACGATGATAAGTTTGTCTCTGCTTCCACATAGCGAAAACCAATATCCATACCCAATGAATCGTCAGCTGCTTTCCCATATCGAGGAAATATACTCACAGCTTCATCTGGTAAAATTCCACCTCTAAGTAAGTCATCACTCCCACCACTGGGCTTATTGGGATCTATGGGATTCATGTAAAAAGACAAGCCCTTGGTCACCCTGTATTGCAAAGGATCACAGGCTGTATTTCGACAAGGGTTAGAAGCAGCGCTAAATTCTTTTGGATAATCCCGCCAAAAATAATCCAAGGTTAATTCCAAAACATTTCCAAATCCTTCAACCCCCCAATAACTGGCCCCCTGTGGGTGGGCCATTACTAAATCGGGCTGACGATGAAAATGGTTGTCTGTGCGTGCCGGCACATTTTTATCAGACCATTCATTTCCCCAGGGGAACATTCGAAGCTCGGTTTTGCCTTTTTCTCCTCCAAAAGCCCAGAGCCATTCTGCTTCAGTAGGGAGTCTTATTGGCTTGTTCTCTCGTTTAGCGATCCAGTCACAAAAAGCTATCATGTCTTCGTTTGTCAGATGTACAGCTGGTTTGTCGAGACTAAGTGGTTTCTTAAGAAAATTTAATACCCCAACTTTAAGCTGATGTTCTGTTAAGACACGACCGGTCTCTTCTATAAACCCAAGTATTTCACCTCTTGTTACTGAATATTGTCTTATGCTAAAAGGAGAGACTTCAACCCAAACTTTTTGAGTCCTGTTCTTTTTAGGATCTCCTTCACGAAAAGCCCGGCCCATGTTGATCCCGCGCATTTTAAATTCCCCGCCAGGAATCCTTATCATATTATTAATAGTTATAACTTGTGATTGCATTGAATCTCCCCTTATTTTACTTTCATTATTATTAACTTGTCCTCGACTAAACTTATATCATTAACTTTCGGCTATGATTTTAATCGTCGCGATTGATCAGGAACTTCTTCCTCAATGGTCTCTTCTTCGGCTGGACTGCCGATAACTGCTGCTGGCTGTTCAGCGACCCGCTTATGCGTTGATGGCAGAGCGGGCGGTTCAACTCGAACGTGCCCGGATAGCGGCGTGCGCATCATCTCATTAAAAAGAATATTAGTCCCTATTTCCAGCAGGTCATCAGGCAGACGAAGTTTTATAGCGTCAGCGACTGTTGGATCATATTCTTCTAGAACAGACAACACCTTTTTCCTTTCATCGTCACTTTTATAGGCTAAGGCGCAGGAAACTTTATCCGGATCGGATTTGGATAGTACGTCTGCAAGAGGTTTATTTAAACGAGCTTTTGAGCTTGCAAATCTCAACACAATAAGACTTGTAATAACGGCAGTGGTTACTGATGTAACGAGATACGGGATCAATACGGCGGGATTAAATATAGCGTCAATAGAAGATAATACTAAAAACGAGGTCGCGAGGTTTATGCCTGAACACAATAAAGAAGTAATAAAGAAATAAATCATATCTGTCTTTCTTGCCCTTTCTAATTTGTCAGGATATAGAGTAAGAACATCGTCGATTGTCCTGCATGCGGCAAAAGGGGTTCCCGCGACTATGGCTTTTAGCGGGAGAGGTTGGTCTTCAACCTTGGCTAAAGCCTGTCCGGCTGAAGCTTGTTCAATTGAAACCTGTTCGATGGGAGGTCTGGGTTGCAGCTGATTGACTAATGATTCCTGAATCTCCGCCTCAAAAGACTGGCGCAGTTTAAAATCAACCGCCAATAACTTTTTATCACCGCTTAAGGCAAAAACGATCTTGTCTCCATTCACCAGTGGGGAAGGCCCGTCCTGGGCGCCGATCGTTTTTATTTCTTTAGAAGAGCTTAGAATCGCTGTTTTCCCGCTGCGAAGAAGATGTTCAATGGTGACATTTTCTCCTACGGAAGAGATCATCGCGTGAAAAAGTTCGACTGCGGGATCTTTTAACCTGATCTCGCATTTGGGAGAGCTGCCGATAGTAAGATTACTATCTTTGGGGATATAAACTGTGGTGCCGTTAAAATGGAGCGTGCCGACAATTGTTTTCCCGACAGGACTAAGTAAATCGGTCCTAATATTTATTTTGACCTTATTTCCTTCCGGCATGTGGACATTAACAGGGGTATAACCTTTAACCAAACCATAAACTCTAACCATTTTTTGTCTCTCCTTGGTGATCTTAAACGATTCTATGTATATATCGTTAACTTTAGGGGGGGATTTCAGTTGTTAACAAAAAAGCGGCGATGGAGCTGCTTTAGGGCAGACCTTAAAAGCCAGGCCCGATGCGAGCCAATACTTTCTTTAGAATGCTTTTCTTACTGCCGATCGTGATTACTTTGTAGGCATGGATTTCGGCTGGAGGCTCATAGTTCTTTTTAAAGGGAACTAATAACTGCGGACCGGCATCGGATATGCCTTTTGGCCTCTCTTGGAGCCGCTTTAAAATTAATTTATCGGGCAAAACGGTTTCTACAAACAAAAAATCCGCATTAGTTTTTACCGCTAATTTAATCAACCGCTTTCTAAAAAGTTTCTTGGAGAATGAAGCGTCCAGAACGACACTGCGGCCTTGTTTGAGCAGCTTTTCCGCCCGGGAGAAAAGGGTTTGATAGGTTTTTCGTATGCAAACAAGGGAGTAAGGAGAGGGAGATTCAAATTCCTTTCTTATTGCGTCTGTTTGCAAGATAATAGCTCCAAGCTTTCCCGCCAGCGCTTTGGCCAGCGTGCTTTTCCCCGTGCCGATCAGCCCGCCTACCGCTATAAGGCAAGGTTTTGCTTTTACATAACTTAGCGCGAATTGTAAATATCTCCTGGCTAACTTAAAGTTGCCCGAGAGGCTGTAAACCAGGCCCTCCACGCGCGCGAAATGGCATATATAAAAGTTTAGCAATTTCAGGAGATCATAGTCCCGGCTCTTTTGCAGATAGGTTTGAAGAAGAAGTTTTGCCAGGTTTGCTTTGCCGCGAAACTCCAGGTCCATTAGGAGAAAACCAATCTCGGCCGCTCTGTCGATATACCTGAAATCAGAATTAAATTCTATGCAATCGAAAATATAGGGTTTTTTATAATAAAAAATGTTTTCCGAGTGAAGGTCCCCGTGCATGTCCCTGATCGCCTTTTCCTTTATTCGCAGATTGAACAAATCCCGGCGGCGGGCAAGGAAATGTGTGGTAAAAGCATGGATTTGCCGATAGGTATTTTCGCTCAAGCTTTTGCCGATAAATTGGTTAAGGGCCTTAAAATCTTTTTCATAAACCCGGCGCAAATGATCGGGCTTTCCAAAATTAGATATCGTTTTACCGGTTTTGGCCCGGCGGTGAAAACGCCAGATTTCCTCCGTGATCTTTTTAATCATTTGTGGCGTTACTTTGTTTTTGGATAGAAGCCGATCGAGCCTGTTTTCCGAAGGGAGAGTTTTCATCATTACCGCGTAGTCTATTATCTTTCTTTTGTCCTTCGCAAAAATGGGGACAAGACCGAGATAAATCGACGGGGAAAATCTCTGGTTAAGCTTTAATTCTTCTTCACAAAAATGCTTTCTTTTTGCCAGGCTGGAAAAATCGAGGAAATTGAATTTGACCGGCTTTTTGATCTTTAAAGTATAGCGCGGCCCGATCAGGACCCAGCTGATATGCGTCTCGGCCAGTTTTACGCCCGGCTTTTTTAGGGCTTTTATGAATTCCGGCAAATTTTGTTTTTTCATAACTGCGCTGATCTACTTCTGGCACTTGGGGCAGAAGTAAGTTCCTCTATTTCCGATGCTGATCCTTTTGATCGGTGTTTTGCACCTGGGGCAGGGCTCGCCTTTTTTGCCGTAGACGTTTAACTTTAGCTGGAAACCGCCCTTTTTGCCTTTAGCGTCGCGATACCAGCTGAAAGAAGTCCCTCTATGGCCAAGCGCTTTTATTAGGACCGCTTTTATCTCTTTATGAAGCTTTTTTATCTCATGGTCTTTTAAGCTCTTTGCCGGCCTTCTTGGATCGATCCCGGAGTTAAAAAGCGATTCCAGAACATAGATATTGCCGAGGCCGGCAATAAGCTTCTGGTCAAGAAGTATGGACCTGATCGGGGCCTTGCGGCCTTTTAATATTTCTTTTAACACGTCAAAAGAAAATTCTTTTGAAAGCGGCTCCGGCCCCAGCATCAGTTCGGGATAATTATTAAAGAATTTTAATTTTCCAAAGAGTCTAAGATCGGAATAATAGAGCATTTTATTGCCGGAAAGTTTTAAAGACACTTTTACATATTTATCCGGAGATAAAAGCAATCTTCCGGTCATGCCCAGATGGACCATCATGTATTTACCCGATCTCATTCTGAACAGGAGATACTTCGCCCGCCTTTCTATGTCCTCAATCCTCTCTCCGATGACGGATCTTTTAAATGAAGACGCGGAAATTCCTTTAATTACCCTGACATCTTTAATGGCCACGGCTTTTATGGTTTTTCCCTTTAGATGGGGCAAAATGTCTTGTCGAACGGTTTCGACTTCTGGTAGTTCCGGCATGCCAATACTTTAGCATTTATTGCGCCGATTGCAAAGATAATGATATAATCTTATAAGAACAGGAGGATCCTCTATTATGAAAGTACTCGCATCAGATAAACTCGCTGAAGTTGGATTAAAAATGCTCCGCGACGCAGGATTTGAAGCCGATATGAAGACGGGCCTATCAGAAGATGAATTGGTGAAAATTATCCCGGAATATGACGCCTTAATTGTCCGTTCCGAAACCAAAGTGACGCCCAAGATCATCGAAGCCGGAAAAAATTTGAAGATAATCGGCCGCGCCGGGGTGGGAGTTGATAATGTTGATCTCCCGACCGCATCGAAGAACGGCGTGATCGTGGTAAATTCTCCGGAAGGAAATACGGTTGCAGCGGCCGAACATACCTGGGCAATGCTCCTATCCATGGCTAGAATGATCCCGCAAGCGCATTCAAAATTAAAATCCGGCGTATGGGATAAAAAATCTTTCAAGGGCGTTGAGGTGTTAAACAAAACGATCGGCGTGGTGGGGCTGGGAAAGATCGGACGAAGAGTGGCCTCTTACGCTATCGGAATGGGGATGAATGTTTTGGGCTATGACCCCTTTGTTACCGAAGAATACGCCAAAGGCCTGGGCGTAAAACTTGCCGATATCGACACCATATTCAAAAATGCCGATTTTATTACATTCCATGTCCCAAAAACAAAAGAAACTCTTAATCTGGTGAACGCCGAGAGTATAAAAAAGATGAAAAAGGGCGTAAGGCTGGTAAATGTAGCCCGCGGAGGGATAATAAATGAGCAGGATCTGGCCGAAGCATTAAAGAGCGGCCAAGTCGCAGGCGCGGCCCTCGACGTGTTTGAAAAAGAGCCAACGGAGAGTTCTCCTCTGTTTGGACTTGATAACATCGTAGTTACGCCTCACCTTGGAGCTTCTACGATTGAAGCGCAGATCAATGTGGCGGTGGATGTTGTGGAGCAGATAATCGAAGTGCTTAAGGGCGGGGCGGCCCGTTCAGCAGTAAATATCCCGAGCATGAAGCCCGAACTTCTGGCGCCGGTTCGTCCCTACATGAGCATCGCGGAAAAGCTGGGCAAGCTGGCTTCACAGATCGTAAAAGGCGCCGTCAGCAAGGTCACGGTCGAATATTCCGGAGAGGTGGCCGAATTCAACGTGGCTCCGCTCACAACCGTCGTCCTTAAAGGCCTGCTCGAACCGATCATGGACCTGAAAGTGAATTTTGTGAACGCGCCTTTGATCGCCAAGGAACGCGGCATTGATATCTCCGAGGTTAAGAATAAAGAAGTGAAGGATTTTGCATCGCTAATTTCCGTAAAAGTAAAATCTGAAAAAGGCGACCATGAGGTCGGAGGGACGATCTTTGAGAAGCTGGGGGACCGGCTGGTCTCGATCGACGGATTTAGAATAGATGCTGTGCCGCAAGGATACCTCCTTATTATTAACAACATCGACAAACCGGGAATGATCGGAAAAGTCGGGACCTTTCTTGGCCAGGCGAAGATAAACATCGCCTCCATGGATGTGGGCCGTATAAAAGTCAACGAAGCCGCGGTCATGGTCTTAAATGTCGACAGCGATGTTCCCGACAAGCAACTTTCGGAACTAACCAAGATTGAGGGGATCTCGGCCGCTACAGTGGTTAGAGTATAAACGTGTCCCTCTTTGACCTCTTTTTAAAATATTTCTTTAAAAAGAAGGTCGGTTTGGCGCTGGGGGGCGGGGCGGCGCGGGGTTTTGCCCATATCGGCGTCCTAAAAATTCTAAAAGATAACAATATCCCCATAAACTACATTGCCGGAGTGAGCGCCGGTGCAATCATCGGTGCGATCTTTGCCGCGGGAATGGACCCGAATAAAATGGAGACGGAAGCGAAAAAACTGGTCTGGTTTAAATTTTTGCGCATTCCTTTCGGCAGGACAGGCATCCTTGCAAACGATGAAGTGGAAAAGTTCATCGTCGAAAAAATCGGCAATAAAAAGTTTTCCGATCTTAAAATACCGTTCGCGGCGGTGGCGACCGACTTGCGGTCAGGGGAGTATGTGGTAATGACCGAGGGAAAGGTAGCCAAAGCGGCCGCGACTTCGTCCGCTTTTCCGGGGATCTTTTCGGCGGTTAATCAGGACCCGCACTTTCTGGTGGATGGGGGCATTGTGTGCAACCTGCCGACTACGGTAGCCAGAAAAATGGGGGCTGATTTTGTGATTGCGGTAGATGTAGTTCCGGGAAAACCTATTAAACATGACCCCCAAAATCAATTCGAAACATTAGGGCGGTCCTATGATCTTATGGTCCGTAACCTGTCTTATGAAAGCAGAAAATCCGCCGATGTATTGATTGAGCCGGAAATCCCCAAAGATATCTGGCATTTTGATATTGATGAAGCGCCAAGATTGATCAAAGCGGGAGAAGAAGCGGCAAAGAAAAAGATCCCGGAGATCAAAGCCAAGCTGCTGCTCAATTAAATGCCCGAATTTCTACCTACCACAAAAGAAGACCTGAAAAAACGCGGAATCGAACAGCTCGATATAATCCTCATTTCCGGCGATGCTTACATTGACCATCCCAGTTTTGGCCCGGTATTGATCGCCAGATATCTTGAAGCTAATGGCTTTTCGGTTGGAATGATCCCACAACCTGTAAAAGATGAAGATTTTCTAAAACTGGGCAGGCCAAAGCTATTTTTTGGCGTCTCCGCCGGCAATCTCGATTCCATGGTTGCCAATTATACTGCCGATAAAAAAATTAGACGCACCGATATGTATTCTCCCGGTAATGAAGGCGGACATCGTCCCGACCGCGCCTGCATTGTATACACAAACAAAGTTAAATCCCTTTTTCCTGGGGTGAGGGTGGTGTTGGGAGGGGTGGAGGCCAGCCTGCGCCGGTTTGCGCAATATGATTATTGGGATGACAAGGTCAGGCGATCCCTTATCTTTGATGCCAAAGCCGATTATTTAACTTATGGGATGAGCGAGAAGGGAATTTTGCTGATCGCAAAAATGACAAATGACAAATGTCAAATGACAAATGAAGGAATCGCTTCGCGATATTGTAATACCGCGATAATTGAAAAGGATATATCAAAGTATAAAGATGCTCTGATCCTGCCTTCATTTGAAGAAGTATCATCCGATAAGAAAAAATATGCGGAGGCGTTCAAACTTTATTATCTTGAGGGAAGGAAGAAAAATCCACGAATAATGATCCAGCCGTGCCAGGGGAGGTATCTGGTCGTTTTTCCTCCCCAAAACCTGACGCAGAAAGAATTTGAATCACTGTTTGAATTGCCCTTTGTGCGTGCTCCGCATCCAATGTACAAAGGCAAAAAAATCCCGGCCTGGGATTTTGTAAAATTCTCAACCGTTTCGCATCGCGGGTGCTTTGGCGGTTGTTCGTTCTGCGCTATCTCACAGCATCAGGGAAAATATATTACCAGCCGAAGTCTGGATTCAATTAAGAAGGAAATAAAAGAAAAGATCATGACCCAGCCGGATTTTAAGGGAAACATCCTTGATGTGGGCGGCCCGACCGCAAATATGTACGGTATGGCCTGTAAAAAAGAAGGCGGTTGTACTAGAGCCAGCTGTATTTATCCGACGATCTGCGAAAATCTTGATCACTCACTAAAGCCGTCGCTTAAATTATTGAAAGAAATAAGGCAGATGCCGGGCATTAAGCATCTTTTTATAGGATCCGGCATAAGATACGATCTGGCCTTGCTCGATGAAGAATATATGGATGAACTAGTCGGGTATCATGTTGGAGGGCAGTTAAGTATAGCGCCGGAGCACATCTGCGAGGAAGTTCTGTTGCTAATGGGAAAACCAAAGATCGGAAAATTTATGGAATTTAAAGAGAAATTCGATGAATTGAACAAAAAGCACAGGAAAAAACAATTCATTGTGCCGTATTTTATTTCTTCCCATCCCGGAAGCACTCTCAAACATGCTCTGGAGCTGACGCTTTTTCTAAAAAGGCATCATATAAAGATAGAACAGGTCCAAAACTTCACGCCGACGCCGATGACAACTTCGACGACTATGTATTACACCGGCATGGATCCGTTCACCGGCAAAGCGGTCCACATCCCAAAAGGGGAGGAAAGAAGCTTTCAAAAAGCGTTGCTTCAGCCAGCGCTTGAAAAGAACAAGAGACAGGTAATAAAGGCGTTAAAACAGTTGAAAAGGGAAGATTTGATAAGAACACTGACTCTGGGAAACGCGCATACTTCGCCGTCTTAATGCCTTTAGCGTTCTGTGCAAATTTTATTGTCAATCTGTGCATAATAATTTGTTTGTTTGTGCATGAGTTTATGATACACTTATATTCGGGGTGCGTAAAATATGAAATATATTCCTCGCTGGTTGGAGACGCGAATTCAGGATGTGCTTAAATCGCATCCTGTAATAGTATTGACCGGCCCCAGGCAGGTCGGCAAAAGCACTCTTTTAGAGCATGCGGATTTTTTGAAAAATTGGCGTTATATAACCCTGGATGATCCTGATATGCTTGAACAAGCCAAAGAAGATCCCAAAGGATTATTCTTGGAAGACAAGCCGACTATTATTGACGAAGTACAACGCTGCCCGGAGCTGCTGCTCGCCGTTAAATATTTTGTTGATAAATCCGATCGTCGTAGAAAATTTATCCTTTCCGGCTCCGGCAATATCTCTTTACGGCAAGCGCCAAGGGAAACGCTGGCAGGCCGGGCCAAATATTTGCATTTGCCGGGTTTTGCTTATAGAGAAATGAAAGGGCTCTCTCCCCAAGGGCTTTTTGATGATATCTGGAATGGAAAGGAGATTAAAGATGCTGCCGCTAAAACAAACATGGACATGACCCATGCAATCTGGCGGGGGAGCTTGCCGGCGGTTGCGCTTGCTTCAAGCGATAAAATAGCATTGGAAAGGCTTAGCGGTTATATTGACACTTATATTCAGCGGGATATTCAAGATTTGGTCAAGATCAGATACCCTCAGCATTTTCGCCGTTTGATGGAAGCTTTGGCGCAGGCGACCGGCTGGGAATCGGTGCAGGATGAATTGTCAAAAGCTTGCGGGGAAACGAGAACCAATGTCAGCAGATATATTAGTTTGTTAAAGGAAACAAATTTATTGTATGAGCTAAAGGGATACGCGGTTAAAAACGAAAGAGCCTATAAACAAGCAAAATATTACTGGTTTGATTCGGGCTCCTCCTGTTTTCTGGCCGGTATTCATTCGGTCTTAAAGCTTAAAGAAGCGCGCGTCAAAGGAAGATACCTGGAAAACTTTATTTTACAGCAAATATTATCTTGGGCTTCTTTGCAGTTGACGCCCCCTGAAATATATTACTGGAGACCAAAGGCCCAGGAAACAGAGATTGATTTTGTTGTATTGTCGGCAGGACAAGGAGTGGGAATTGAAGTTAAGTCCTCCGATCGGATTGCTTTTGGCGACACCAAACCGATGCGGGAATTTCTTAAATCACATCCGCAAGTTTCCTGCGGCATCATAGTCTATGCCGGAGACAGGATTTATCAGGTGGCAACAAATATCTATGCTGTTCCATGGGCGATTTTTTAATTAAGGGAAAGGCTTTGCTCCAGCCAACGCTTGAAAAGAACAAGAGACAGGTAATCAAGGCATTAAAACAGTTGAAAAGGGAAAACCTGGCAAGAGCCCTCACCCGTTCTTAGTCTCCTTAATCTTTCCTATAGACCTCGCGCCCGAATGTTTTTAATACAAGCTGATAGCCAAAATCTTTTGCTATTTCATTCAGCCCATTCGAAATGACTCCAATAAAATATCGCCCCGGCCAACGAATTTGATCCAATCTTTCAAATATTACCCGGTAACAACTTCCGGCAAGTTCCAATGCATCTCCTGCCTGAACCAAAAAGGGCCGGTAAGCATGTAATGTATTATAAGGGGTTAGGTCGACCGTAAGAAAATCAGCATGATAAATTGATACTTGTTGAGTCAATAATCCGAATGATTGTAACCTTCTTAAGCTATATTTGGATCGATTTATCAAATCAGTTCTGGATTCAAACATCGCCACACGATGTTGCAAACCTGCAAATTGAGCCCAAAGGAATGACGGCCAGCCAAAACCCCCTCCCAGATCGGCAAATGAACCTTGAAAGATGTCAGGCAGTTTTTCTTGCAGCTCTGCCAATGATGTATAAACTCTTCCGGAATTAGTCATGCCGTAAATTCTCTGATAGGGAAAGCAGTCTTCTGGCCTATCTGAATATGAATAATTAGTGCCATTGTTATTCCCTTCGCGCCTATCTTGCAAAGAATGTTGTCGCATAAGTTCACTTATACATAAAACTGCGGCTCGCGGATGAGGGATGTTTGGTGCTTGATAAACTGTAAGGGGAATTGATGTGGCAACCTCTTCCTTCAGAGCATAGACAAACCCATAAGTTGGGTTTAGCCGTACAAGCGGGGGGGAATCCTTACCTGAATAAACCTCTTTTGCCTGCAAACGATTTTCAGCTATTATAGAACAGGCAACAACAGATGGATCTTTTTCAATTTCACTTGCAGCTTTTAAAGATGTGAAAGTAATTTCTTTGCTAAGGTTAGATATTTGCCGGACTACCGGCCCAAACCTTCTATCTTTCATGGGATAAACCGGAACATTAACTTGGCTTTGTACTGATAGATTGATCGAGCTCCGCATAGAGATATATCGTCAGTTCTACCGGAAATTTCAATTGAAAAGATCATTAAGGCTGCCGCTACTGATAAGGGAACTAACGAGATAATTTAAGCAGCAGTTTTCCCGGCCACCCGCGCCTAACTTCTATCGCCTTAGCCGGGCACATTTCCGCACAGCAGAAGCACCTGATGCACTTATTGTAATCAAATACGGGGATATCCTTTGGAAAACTAATCGCTTTTGACAGGCAAACCCGCTTGCAGATCTGGCAGTGGATGCACTTTCTTTTGACCAGGACGGGTTTTTCTGAAACCAGGCTGTTAAGAACCTTCTGGATGAATGCCGGACCGGGAAATGTGGTTGCTCTTATAACCGGTATCTTTTTAAAGCCCGAGCATTTTAACTCCTCAATCTTTTCCCCAAGCAATTCGATATTGTTGGGATAAAAAAGTTTATCATTGCTTATGGTCGGGATCGATTGCGGATCGATGTCCAATATGCGGCAGAGGGTGTGATCGAGCGCCTGCGCGTCGGCGGATGCCGCGATCAGCCCGACATTTCTTAACGGTCCAAAAGCCGGGCCGCCTTCTCCCTCAAGCGCAAAAACCGCGTCAACAATCGAAATCGCCGGCTTTAAACCTAAAAATAAATCTAAAAGCATCACTGCAAAAGCATCGCGGTCGGGCAATTTTACGTGCCATTCGCTTTTTAAAAGCCCGGGGATGCATCCAAACATGTTTTTGGTCGCGGCAGTGATGCCGGTCAGCGCGTGCGTCTTTAATTTTGGAAGATTGATGATAACATCCGCTTCCGTTACCGCTTTTGCTACGGTAAAAGCTTTAAACCTTCTTCCGAACGGGACTTTTAGTTCCGTCAGGTCTTTAAAATCGGAAAATTCAGCGCCCGTTTCTTCGCAGACTTTCTTGTATCCGCAAACTTCAAAGGCTTTTTGCTCGCTGTCAAATCCGGGGCTGTCGCCGACGAAAGGATGACCGCCTGCACTTTGGACAAGCTTAACGACCGCTTTTAATGCGGAAGGGTGGGTGGTTACGCCTTTTTCGGGAGCGTGCGAGCCGAGCATGTTTGGTTTTATTAAAACCTTTTGGCCGGGTTTAACGAATTTAGATATGCCGCCGATCAGCTCGACCGATCTGTTTACCGCACAAGAAGCTTCGTCTTCTTCGTAGCTTGCGCATTTTACTATTGAAACCTGCATTAGATGTCTAAAGCTTTCATCCGCGAGGCGAGGGTAGTGCGCGCTATATTTAAAACCTTTGAAGTCTGGGTCTGGTTATTGTTGTTCTCCTTTAATATTCCCAAGATGTAACTCTTCTCAAATTCTTCACAGGCGTCCTTCAGTGTTTTATTAACGATGCCGGATCGAGAGGAACCCAGGCCAAAAAGATTATCTTCGGTTATCTGATCGCTCTTTGACAACGCGACCGCGCGTTCGATGATATTTTTTAGTTCCCGAACATTTCCGGGGAAATCATAGGCCATGAGCAGGCTCTGCGCGCCGACAGACAGGCCTTTTAAGTTCTTATTCAATTCTTTATTGAAGTTGTCTAGAAAATAAGCGATAAAAAGAGGGATATCTTCTTTTCTCTCCCTTAGGGCCGGCATTTCAATGGGAATAACATTCAGCCGGTAGTACAGGTCTTCCCTGAATTTCCCCTCTTTAATGGCTTTGGCAAAATCGATATTGGTGGCGGAAATTATCCTGACATCAATTTCCACCGGAGCGGTCCCGCCGACCCGTTCAATCTTTTTATCTTCAAGTATCCGCAAAAGTTTGGCCTGCATCGCCATGCTCATACATCCGATCTCATCCAGAAAGATCGTCCCTTGATCGGCCAGTTCGAATTTGCCGATCCTCCGGTCAAGCGCGCCGGTAAAAGCGCCGCGCTCGTGCCCAAAAAGCTCCGATTCCAGAAGGTTTTCAGGAATAGCCGCGCAGTTGATGGCGATATAGGGCTTATTCTTGCGGTCGCTCATTTTATGAATGGTTTTGGCCGCGATTTCCTTGCCCGTGCCGGATTCGCCAAAGATCAAAACCGTACTGTCTGTTTTGGCGATGCTGTCGATCACCGACATGACCTTTTTTATCTTTTCGGTCTTGCCGAGAAGATCGCAATAACGTTCGGAATCCTTTAATATTTCCTTCAAAGCCTGATTTTCGCGGACCAGCTTGTATTTATCAAGAGCCTTTTCGATGACGGCCAGAAGCTCATCGACTTCAAACGGCTTGCTCACAAAATCTTCCGCTCCCGTTTTCATCGCTTCGACCGCCGATCTCAGGTCTTTGCTCGCTGTTACCATGATAACCGGGATCGAACTGTCCAGCTCCTTTATCTTTTTTAAGACTTCTATCCCATCCATTTCCGGCATTCTCAAATCGAGAAGGACAAGGTGAAAGTTCCCGTTTTTTAGTTCTTTTAATCCTTCTTTCCCGTTCGATGCGGCGACAGGGGAGTAATTTTTTTTGAGGATGGACTTTAATGTCTCCTGCATATCGGATTCGTCATCGATTATCAGCACATTAAGCTTTTCTTCTTTTGCCATAATTGCCATAAATTATACCATTTTTATGATAAAATTTGATTGATGAACTTTTATAACGGTTCACTGCTTTTTACGTCTGTGACCTCGGCGGCGCTCGGCCTTTTTGTTTTTTCCCAGGACCGCCGGAAAATGCCGAACATCATCCTGGCCTTGCTGTCGGCCGCGATCGGCGCCTGGTGTTTTGGCCAGTTTATGGGCGCCGTCAACAGCGTAAAAGGGGTGGTCATGTTCTGGACGCGCGCCAACATCGCCGCCGCGATCTTTATCCCGGTCTTTTATTTCCATTTTGTGCTGGTTTTTCTTAAGCGCTCAAAGGAGTACCGGACCGCTCTTTTTCTCGCCTATGCGGGCGCGGCGGTCTTATTGCTGTTAGATCTAACGCCATGGTTTGTGGCTGACATCGCGCCCCGTCCGGGGTATTTGTTCTATCCGGTCGCCGGAATCGTCTATCCGATTTTCGCCCTTTATCTTGTGACTTTATTTCTGGCCGCTTTCGTTCTGCAGATTGTTTTTTTGCAGAACAGCGGCGGCGCCGCCGCCAACCAAACGAAATACGTTCTGGTTGCTTCGATCGTCGGCCTGGTCGGAGGACTGACCGCTTTTTTCCCCGTCTATAATATCAACCTGCCGGTCGTCAGCCAGTTCGCTCTGCCGGCTTATCTGGCCATCATCGTCTACGCGATCGTTAAACACCAGCTGCTCGACATCAATGTAGTGATCAGGGCGGGACTGGTCTATTCCGTGCTGACGTTTTTTTTCGCCGGTTTTTATTCGCTGACGATTATCCTGACCAGCCGCCTGTTTCAAAACCTCACCAGCTTTAGCGAGTTCAGCGCCACCGTCATGGTCGTCTTTGTCTCGGTCCTGGTTTTTCAGCCGCTCCGGGACCGGATCCAGGCGGCGGTCGATCATCTGTTTTTTAGAGGAAGCTATTATTATGAAAAAACCATTAACGACCTTTCGGCGGAAAACTTGAAGCTTTACCAGAGCCTGCTTCAGTCGGAAAAACTGGCGGCTCTGGGGACCATGGCTGCCGGCCTGGCGCACGAGATAAAAAATCCTTTGGCTTCCATAAAGGGCATGACGCAGATCCTGCCGGAAAATTTAAACGACCGGGAATTCATGGGAAAATATCTGGATATAATCCCGCGCCAGCTGGACCGGATCAATTCAATAATTGAAACGCTGTTAAGGATCGGAAAGCCCAAAAAATTCGTTTTGTCGAATGTTAATTTGAGCAAAATAATTGACGACCTTTTGAAACTGGTCGAGGGCCAGTGTAAAAAGAAGAATATAAGGGTATCGGCCAGCGTTCCGGAAGATCTTATTGTCAGAGGAGACGCCGAACAACTGATGCAGGCGCTGATGAACCTGGTATTAAACGCGATCGACGCCATGCCGCAAGGCGGGGAGTTGAAAGTAGCGGCCAATGAGTATAATGTTAATGAAGGGAAGAGGCTGTCGATAGAAATATCCGACACCGGGGTGGGGATCGCTCCGGAAAACATTAAAAGGGTTTTTGATCCCTTCTTTTCGACCAAAGACAACGGGACCGGACTGGGAATGGCCATAACCTACCGGATAATCAAAGAACATAACGGCGATATAGAAGTCGAGAGCGAAGAGAGAAGGGGCACAAAATTTAAAGTATGGCTTTCTACAAAACAAAAGGGATAGTATTAGGCAGCCAGCCGTTTGATGAGACCGGCAAGCTGGTCAAATTTTTTACCAGCGATCATGGTAAAATTAGAGTGATCGCCAAAGGAGCAAAGCGGCCGACCTCAAAGTTTGGAGGCAGGATCGAAACATTTTCACTTTTAGAGCTCATGATCGCCGAGGGCCGGAATTTGGACATTTTGAGCCAGTGCGGGACCATAGAATCGTTCCAGAAATTAAGGGAAAGCGAGGCTTTTATAAACACCGGGTTTTATTTTATCAGAGTGATCGATGCCGCCACGGTGGAGCGGCAGAAAAACCAAAACCTTTTTAAGCTATTGGCTTTTTCCCTGAAAAAGCTGAAAGAAGGCGTTGAAATACTTAAGGTTATAACATTTTTTGAGGTTAATTTTTTAAGGGTTGAAGGAATATTCCGCAAAAGCGTGAGCCCCGACATTCTGATCGGCGAACACCTTGATGTGGATGTAAGAACATGGAAAAAATAGAAAAACCAAAAGTTTACGGATTCCTGTCCGTTCTATCTAACTTCGGCTTTTTATTCTTATGGCTGGGGCAGTTGACCTCACAGCTGGCGGACCGCATCTTTGTTTATGTCCTCATGATCATTGTTTATCAGCTTACTCAATCAAACACCGGTGTGGCGCTTCCGCTTTTGGCCTTTGGCATACCGTCGGTCCTGGTGGCTCCCTGGGCGGGGTTGGTGGCCGACAAGCTGGACAGAAAATGGATCATGGTGATCTCCGATGTCCTGCGCGGCCTGCTGATCTTGCTCATTATCCCTTTGATCTTTAAATCGGTCGGCCTGATATTTCTTTTGAGTTTGCTGGTTTATACCGCGGCGCAATTTTTTGCCCCGGCGGAAAGCTCTTCCATTCCCGAACTGGTAGAAAAACACAATCTGATCGTAGCCAATTCATTGTTTATGATCACCTGGATGGCTTCGTCGGTTGTGGGGCTTGGGCTTGGGGCTCCCCTGGTCGGGCTGCTTCAAGAAAAAGGAACTTTTGTGGCGTCCGCAATGTTGTATTTTGTCTCCGGCGCGGCCATTTTGCTTGTTCCCATCAAATTCAAGGAAGCGATGGTGAGCAAAAAGAATGCCCATCCTTTGGGGGATCTTGGAGTCGGCTTTGAGTTTATAAAAAGAAACCGGATCGTCCGTTACAGCCTTATAAAACTGTTTGTGGCAACCTCCGCGATCGCCGCCATCTCACTGCTGGCCATATCTTATGCCGGCAAGGTCCTGATGATAGGGGAAAGGAACTTCGGCTACCTTATAATTGCGGTCGGGGTGGGGATGCTGCTTGGGATGGGCACGCTCGAGCGGCTGCGGCATCATTTGAAACTGGGAACGATCGTGGTCATAAGTTTTCTGGCCTCGGGGATAACGCTCTTGTGGCTTTCAAATACGGCAAGCCTTCATCTGGCGCTATTCCTGATCATGTTGCTGGGATTGTCAAATATATATATCACTTCTTCGCTTCAAACGATACTGCAGTCAAAGATCCCGCGGCAGATAAGAGGCAGAGTGTTCGGCGTCCAGAATATGCTGGTTAATTCCGCTTTTACATTGCCGGTGGTTGTTTTTGGCGTAATCGCCGATCTCTGGGGCATACTTTTTGCGATCGCCGCGCTGGGATGGGTGGTGCTTTTGACCGGGGTGGCGGGAATCTTTTTGCCGAAATTTAAAACCGTTTAAGCTGTTTTTTTAACAACCGGAAGATAGATGTGAAAACTAGATCCTTTCCCTTCCTTGCTTTCAACGTTAAGATAGCCGTGATGAGCGATAGTGACTTCGCGAACGATGGTTAGACCTAATCCGACATGTACTGCCTCGTCCTTGGTGCTGAAGGCGGCGTCAAATATATGCTCACGGTCCTTTTGAGGGATCCCTTTCCCTTCATCTTTTACCATGATCTCGACATATTCACCCTCAGGGATTGCGAACCCGCGAAAATCGGTTACGTTCGGGCCGCCATTATTCTTTACTTTTCTTTGCCTTATCGTGCAGCTTACCTTGTTAACATCGCCGGCCGCATCGATAGCATTTTTAAACAACTCTCCGATCGCACAGGCAATGGCATCTTTATCTCCATCAAGCGTGAGATCGCCTGAAGAGATCGATATTGTGGTCTTTATTTGATGGCCCAGATGTGGATTATCCAGATATTGAGCGCTTGTTCCAATAATATAGTTGTCGAAAAAATCGGGGGAGAAAGGAGCTCTATATATCATTCCCGCTCCCCATTTTAGATATTGTACAAGCCTGCTTGTAAAGGCCCTCATCCTTAGAAAGAGCGAAGAAATTTCATTTGTGCCGGCAATAATAGCTTTGGTATTCAAAAGTAATTCTTCTCTTGAATAATTAAGGTCGTCAGGGAGCTCCAAATTTCCCGGCGTGGCATTATCAAGTATCCTTTTGTTATCAAATGCTTTTCTGGCGATCATTTCTACGCGGGCAAATATCGGCCAGATCAAATTATTGTAATTATGGCCGATCGCTTCCGCCAGGGGGCCCAGTTTTTCGGCGATGATCTTTCTTTCTATTCGCTGATGGCGCGCGGTAAGGTCCGCGACCACGGTTATGACCATGCGCGTGTTTCCGTTCTCCTCGCGTATGAACGTTTCCCAGTACTGGGCAATGACGTTTCCGTTTTCGCCTATGTATGTTCTATCTTTTGGGTCAACCGATTCACCGTTTCGTTTCTGTTCAAATCTGATGCTTGCATCGGCCTGGTCAGCAGGCGAAAGAATGCTGCGAAAGCTGCCATTTTCCGGACTGCCAAAGACCTCTTCCCATGCTTTGTTAACACTAATAAAATGACCTTCATGATCCAGGACGTGGATCGGGATCGGGAGAAGATTGATCGCGCGCATAAATACTTTCAAAGACAGGTCTTCAACAACTTTAAGGTCGATCTCTTGAGCTGGGACAGCGGATATGGCTTCCTTAAAAAAAGCATTTTGTGCCGGGGAAAAACTTTCTATGGCGACCCTGCTAATTGTTTGGGGATCAATGGCCGAAAGGGTGGTTCGTATATCTTGCCTGGTAGCTTCCGCCACCCTCGGGTGGTCTGCGATCCGCACCAGCCTGGCGATACCATTAATATCCCCGGTGGTTCGGACATTATTCATCAATATATAGTGGGATCCCAACTGGATACCCGTGCGACTTACTGGAGAAGTCATACTTTTACCTCTAAGTATTTATCGTCACAAAGCAGGAGGAATTTCAGTTTGCACGGGATAAGTAGCTCTGACCCGCCCAATAAACTCCAATAATTCTTGAGCGTTAGCAAATTGCGTCCACCCCGCCACGCCGATCATCCGGAATAACAGCTCTTTGACCGGTTCG
>JBAZPF010000005.1:0-33092 GCA_041648295.1 Candidatus Margulisiibacteriota bacterium
CCCCAGCGCGTCCGCCGTAAGTTCGGCCATTTTCCAGGCATCGGCCAATCCCTTTTTTCCGGTCCAGGTATTGGCGTTGCCGGCATTGGAAATGATGGCTTGCGCCAGGCCGCCGTTTAAATTAGCGCGGGATACAATTACCGGATTGCCCTTTACCTGATTGGTGGTAAAAACGCCGGCGGCGACGGCCGGCACTTTGGAATATATTAATGAAAGGTCGGGCTTGCCTGATTTTTTTAATCCGCAGGCGATACCGGCAGATAAAAAACCTTTGGGTGAAGTTACGGTCATGGGAACAGCGCGAGCTGCTTAAGCCCGGTGGTTTCCGGCAGCCCGTAGATCAGGTTCATATTCTGCACCGCCTGTCCGGCCGCTCCCTTTATGAGATTATCGATCGTGGACATCACGATAACCGTTCCAGTGGCTTCATTGATCGAAAGACCGATATCGCAGCGATTTGTTCCGGTGATGTTCTTTGTGCAAGGTTCTCCTGATTCGTAAATCCGCACGAAAGGCGAGTCTTTGTAAAACTCTTTATATAATTTAATTAGTTCATTAATTGTTAATTGTTTATTGTTAATTGTTAATTTCGCATATCCCGTGACAAGAATGCCCCGGTCCATAGGCATCAGGTGAGGAACAAATGTGACCGGGAAGTTTTGTCCGGCGATCAAAGAAAGCTGATATTCAATCTCTCCCATGTGGCGATGGTTATTTACGGCATAAGCGACAATGCCGTCGTTGCGTTCGCAAAAATGGACTTTTAGCGAAACGCCCCTCCCCGCTCCCGAAACCCCGGACTTGGCGTCAAGCATTATCGAATTGTTGTCGATCAATCCATTTTTTACCAGCGGCGCCATACCGAGGATCGATGCGGTAGGATAACAGCCCGGATTCCCGATCAGCCGCGCCTTTTTTATTTTTTCCTTGTTTATTTCCGGCAGGCCGAACACCGCTTCCGCCAGTATCGCCTTGTCTAAATGTTCCACTTTATACCATTTGTAAAAAACTTTTTCGTCGTTAAAACGATAATCGGCGCCGAGGTCGATCACTTTTTTCCCCGCTTTGATCATTTTAGGGACATAATTTATTGCGATTCCGTGAGGCAGGGCCAGAAAGACCAAATCGATATTGTTTAAATTTTTATCAAGATCATCAAGCGTAAGACAGGGCAGATCGCATTCACCCTGCAAATGCGGATAAAGCTCCGATATCTTTTTCCCTTTATGCGCTTCCTCCGACATCAGCCAGACCACCTGCGCATCGGGATGCCGAAGCAATATCGAAAGCAAATTCATTCCCGCGTATCCGCCCGCGCCGACTATTCCTATTTTCATTTGTACCTTTTCACCTCAAATTTATATAATTCGACCGATTCGTCAGTATGGATACCTGCTTTGCGCCTTGATATCGCGATCTGCTGTTCCGGCGTATCAACGCCGGGAAGGTCCGGCAACAGCAATCCTCTCTTCATCCCTGATTTTACTATAATTCCGAACCTTTTTGCATCTAATTCTTTGACTGACGCGACTTTGACGGGCTCGGTCAGGACATCAACTGAAATTTCAAGCTCCGGAATTTCTTCTTTCGTAACGGGAGGAAAACGCGGGTCCCGGGTGGCCGATTCGATCGCGTTGCGGATTACTTCTTCCGCTATGCTCTCCGTAGTCGGAGCAAAAGTCCCGATACAGCCGCGCAGTTCGCCCTTTTTTTTCAGTGAAACAAATACGCCGGCGCGGCCCATCATCTCTTCCGTTAATTTTTCCGGAGGATCGATCCTTTTTTTATTTACGATGTAGGATTCTATCGATTTTTTGGCTAATTCAACTAGTGGGTTCAAATGTTGCTACCATATATCCGACTCCAAACGGGCCTTCATATGACAAGACCTCATTTTTTACATCGATCCCGTCAAACGCGCCCAGAAGCATTGCGATCGACCAAAGCGCGTCCTGGCCGGCGCTCTCCGCCAGCTTTTCATCAAAATTAAGTATCCCCTGCGCATCATTGCGCCTTACCAGGTCGACCAGCTTTTCATCAAAAACTTTTCCGGACGGGTCAAATCCGTTGGGCGCGTCATTGGTCAACCGGTGGGACATGTCCGCCGATGCCACGATCGCGATCTTCCGGTTAAGCTTTTCGGCGGCGCGGGCAAGCACCTTGCCGAAATCAAAAAGTTTTTTAAGGGGTAATAAAGCGATGGCGATCGGAACGATCGGTTTTTTGACGCCGGCTTCCGCGATGTAATACATCGGGACCAGCACGCCATGGTCAAGAACGGTCTCGGGCATGCGGGAAACGAGAAGAGCATCCTCTTTTACCATGGCAACCGCCAGTTCCGGATCGCCTTTAAAAGAAAAGCGCGGATTGCTTGCCCCAAAAGCGGCAAAATCACCTTCAAAGACCGGGCTGGTATAAACCGGGATGGAAGATCCTAAAACCGCTCCGTGAGGCGTGATCACGATGATCGTGTCAATATCTTTATCTATGGCCTTTAACCTGCGCGCAGCTTCCCTTAATGCCCTCTGGCTGCGTTCCGCGTCTTTGATCCTTGCTCCCCCGACCGGAGGCACGAGCATCGGAGGATGCGGAGAGATCATTCCGAATTTAATCATTGTTTGAAAGTATGATATAACATTTATTTTTAAACTGCAAGATTTTTTGATATAATGTTCGTCATGCTGAAAATCTCCATATCCGGAGTGAGAGGGATCGCGAATGAATCGCTGACTCCCGAGGTCTGTCTCAATTTTGCCAAAGCGGCCGGGACCTATTTTAAGGGCGGGACGCTGGTTCTTGGCACTGATACCCGCGTGTCGTCAGAATTTATAAAAGGGATCGTAATGCAGGGCCTCTTATCCTGCGGGTGCAAGGTCATCGATCTGGGGATCGTCCCCACCCCAACTGTCGGTTTTATGATAAGAGAATTAAAAATTGACGGCGGGATCATGATCACCGCTTCCCACAATCCCGGAGAATGGAACGGATTAAAATTCCTCCGTTCAGACGGCATTTTTCTTAACGCGGAACAAGCGGAAAAGCTGATTGGCATTTACCAGTCGGAAGAATTTTTGGAAGGGTCCGGCGGATCGGTAAGATTTTTTAAAAAAGCCGGGGACCGCCACATAAAAAAAGTATTAAAGACCGTTAACGCCTCAAGAATAAGATCAAAAAAATTCAAAGTAGTGATCGACTCCGTCAACGGCGCCGGATCTTTGATCACTCCGCAGTTGTTAAAAAAACTCGGCTGTAAAGTGGTCGAGATAAATACCGATATAAAAGAACCCTTTCCGCACGGAGCCGAACCGACGCCTGAAAATTTGGCCCAGCTAAGAGAGGCGGTATATGCTGAAAAGGCAGATATCGGCTTTGCGCAGGACCCTGATGCCGACCGGCTGGCCATGGTCACCGAAAAGGGCGTTTCGGTCTCTGAAGAATACACGCTGGCTCTTTGCGTTGAGCACATTCTCCTGACCAGGCACAGCGGCAGAAGGATCGTCGTGGCCAATCTCTCGACCACCAGGGCAATAGATGAAATAACCCACAAGCTGGGCGGAGTGGTTTTGCGCACGCGCATCGGCGAGGTCTATGTGGCGGAAGAGATCAAAAAGGAAAAAGCATTGATCGGCGGAGAAGGGAACGGCGGAGTGATCTTTCCGGAGGTCGGCTATAACCGCGATTCGCTTGCCGGGATCGCGCTTATACTTGACCGCCTGGCCGGGGAAAAGAAAAAAATATCCGAGATCATAAACGCGCTGCCTCAATATTTTTCGGCCAAAAAGAAGATAGAGTGCAAAAACCAGCAGGAAGCGGAGAATATAATGGACAAGGTCAAAGAAGTTTTTAAGAGTGGGACGCTGGACACTACCGAAGGCATTAAAGTCATCTTAAAAGATTCCTGGGTGCATATCCGCCCCAGCAATACCGAACCGATCGTAAGGGTGATAGCTGAAGCTAAAAGCGCGGACGAAGCGGAAGCGCTCGCGAACCGGATCCTAAAGATTTAAACTCTTCATTCTTTCTTCAAGTACGGTCTTGGGCATATTAAGAAAACGCGCGGTGGAATGGATGTTCTCTCCTGTTTTTTTATACGCCAGATTTATCAGCTTTTTTTCAAATTTATCTCTTAACGAAGCTAAATTCTCCATGTTGGCAAGAGATTCTATATAGGAAGTGAACACCTTTTTGTTAAAATCCAGATTATGGATCGTATCGCCGTCCGGCAGTGCGGAGTTTATTAAGTTTTCAAGCTCATCATAATTCCCCGGAAAATTATAATAAGACATGAACTCCAAAACCTCGCTTGAGACTGAATTATCATTAAGATACTCCGACATGATCGCAGGAAGGTCTTCTTTCCGTTCCCTTAACGGAGGAACGGTCAGGACCTCAAAATTATTAAGCTGGCGGACCTGATCAATGTCGCTGGTCCCAAGGATGACCTTTATTTCGCGCGCGGTTTTCTTGTTCAGGTAATCAATAATGCTCAAACGGAAATGCTCGGATACGGATTCTATGTTTTCAATGAATATAACGCCCGGCTGTTCTTCTTCTTTCTGCACGCCTTCCCCGCCCTGCGGGGATAAAAGTTCGTTCAACGCCGCCCAAAAATGGCCCTCAAGCGATTCCTTGACATAAGACGAAAGATCTATACGCACCAGTTTCTTTTTTGAATTCCGGCCGTTGATGTGGACCAGATGGGCGACAACGGCCTTGTTTATCCCCCGCTCCGCGAAGAGCGCCAGATCTTTAGTGGAAATCCCGCATTTTAAAATATCTTTTTTAAAGCCCAAAAGCTTTGCGCTGGCGCCGCTAAGCCATTCGGTGGCGGCGAGCCCTTCGCATAAAAAGGCCGGCAGATCTTCTTCTTTTGCCAATTTTTCGACGACCGAAAGGAAATCGGCGGCGATGATCGGTTTTCGCAAAAATTCAAGGATCCCCTGCTTGGCGGCAGACACCGCCAGCGGGATATTGTTGGATGATGAGATCATTATCGCGCGGGCATGAGGATTCTTTTCTTTTAATTCTTTAAATATGAGGATGCCGTCAGTTCCTTTCAGGTCAAAATCAATGATTAAAAGGGTGTTCGGCCTGGCTGAAGAAGCGGCAAAAAAATCCGCGGTTTTATCAAAAGCCAGGACCTCGTAACGGTCGCGCAGGATGTCCGCGACCTGCGCGCTTACCTTGGGGTCGTCTTCGATCAGGATAACCGGTGCTGGTTTTACCATGCTTAAAGGATTATATCAATTCCTGGCTCACGGGTAAAGTTATAATAAAGGCCGTGCCCTTCCCCGGTTCGGATTTAACGTCAATGTTCCCTCTGTGCCCGTCCACTATGCTGTGGGTTATGGTAAGGCCCAGACCGGTCCCGGAATACTTGGTAGTAAAGAACGGATCAAAAAGCTTTTTCAAGTTTTGCGGGGTGATCCCGTGGCCGGTATCGGCTACTTCCACCCGGATATTTTGCAGGATATTTTCGATCTTTTTCCCTTCACTGGTTTTGATCCCGATCTGGCCGCCGTCGGGCATGGCCTGGATAGCGTTCAAGATCAGATTAGAAAAAACCTGGGAAAGCTGGTCATGGTCGCCCATGATCTCCGGCAGAGGCGAGTATTCCGTTATTATTTTTACTCCCGCGTTCTTTGCCTGGTCGGTAAAATACTGGACATTGTCAGCAATGACCGACTCGATGTTCATTTTCTCATATTTCGGGGCGGTGGCGCGGGCAAAGCCCAAAAGGGATTCGACTATCCGGTCGATGCGTGATATTTCCCTGGGCATTATCTCGATGAATTTGTTCCGGAATTCCTCTTCCTGGAATTTAAGCGGCAGCAGCTGCGACAGCACTTTCATTGAAGAAAGCGGGTTTTTGATCTCATGCGCCATTCCCGCCGCCATGGTCGCCAGGGCGGAAAGTTTGTCCGCCCTTCTGACCTTTTCTTCAAGCTCTCTTACATCCGTCAGGTCGGATATGGTTAAAAGCGCGCCGATCTTTTTCCGGTTGTGGTCATAGAGAATGGTTGAAGAAAAAGAAACCGGCACCATGCCCCTTTCCGGAGAGATGACTCCCGACTCAAAATTAATATAGCGTTTTTCTTTTTTTAAGATATCATCGATGAGGTTTGTTATTGTGCCCTTTTCTCCCCATATTTCCCGGCAGGTCTTGCCCACTACGACCGCAGCTTTTCTCCCTGTGATCTTTTCCGCCATGTTGTTGAACGTGATTATCTTTGCTTTATTATCTACGGTCAATACTCCCGAAACCATCGACTGCAGGATCTCTTCATTATAATCCTTGATATTCACAACCTCTTCATACAACCTGGCATTGTCCAATGCTACCGCCGCCTGATTGGCAAGTGTACTTAACAGGCCCAAGTCTTCAGTGGTAAAAATATCGCCTGATAATTTATCCCCAAGAGCGATAATGCCGACTAATTCCCCTTTAAATGCGATCGGCACCCAGACAGATACGCTCAACCATTCCATCTCGTCTCTTACTTCTTCCAGCTTTTTCTTTTTTGTCTCCCCTTCATTCTTTAATCCCTGCAGGCGGCCGATTTCGTCCTCAATCTCATCCTTTACTAAAATATCAAGAGTCTGTGAGAGCCAGCTTACGATCGGGCTTGAAACATCAATCTCGATCTTTTTATAGCGCGGCAATGAAAGTGTTACCGAGCGAAAATGCTCTTTTTCTTTTTCGAGGAGAAGGAACGATATCTCCGAAACCTTCATGGTGTCGATAAAAGAAGAAACGATAAGCCGCGACAGCTCCTCGAGCTTTATCACCGACGCGATTTTCTGGCTTATCTGCCGGATTGTTTTTTGATAATCGTATCTTCCCCTGAAAACAAGGTCGCTAACGTCAATAAATTTGCGGCTCAAAGGCTGATAGGCTAATGCGATTATGATCGCCACTATCCCTGGAATTATTATAAAGCTGTATGCCACATCATGCTGAAAGATCTTTTCGGTCGCAAAGATCGACAACAGATACAATCCAAGCGCAAGCAAAGCTAAAAAGATATAGATAAAGCCCTTTTGGAGTACGACTTCAATGCTCATCAGACGATGGCGAACGATCGAATAAGTCAGGACCGCAATGCCTACAATAATAAATGACGGGCCAGTGATGGTTAGCTGGGAGTTGCCGACCATTGGCATTATTATGTTCGTGATCACCGGGAATACCGCGCTGAGGAAAACCCCTAAAAACACATAACGGATCTGCGTTCGGCTTATGCCTGAATAGGTTAAATTCTTTTTATAGAGGACATAAAAGGCATAGATAAAATTTATCGTTACGTATAGCGCATAAAGGAAGAACCCATTGCCCAGGACCAGTTCAAAACCCCAGTTGCGTAAAATCACATCTTTTACCAGAAGATCGGAAAAACTCAATGCTCCTAAGATCGCCGCGGGAGCGAACATCCAGATCTTGTCCCTGAGTTTCGGTTCCTCTTCGCGCGGGAAAACCCTTGAAAAATACGCAAAAAGCGCCGGAACCAGCAATATGCTGGCAGCCGCCAGTCTGCTCCAGATAAGCGCGCTATTATAGTCCCTGGAATTGGCGAACATATAAATACAAAGGGTCCAAACTGCCGTGCAGAATATCAACAGTGCAAAAGAACGGTTCGCACGCGCTCTCCAATTATAGAAATAAACAAACGCGCCAAAGAACAGATCAATACAGGCGGTATAGAAAGTCAGGAGAAAGCTGAAGTTCCCGGCAATGACGGAAAACAGCGTGCCCAAGAAAAGGATCATCGCCAATATTATCCCTAGCCCCTTTACCAGGAAATCCTCTATGTGCAGAAGTTGATGCTGCACAATCGAATAAGAGATAAAGAAGGCCGTGATCAAAGTGAACAAGGGGCCAAAGCTGTAAAGGTAATGAACCCCGAACAAGGGCAGGATCAGGCTGGTGAATAAGCCGCAAACGCTCGCGCTTGCGATCCCAAAGAGCACATATAAGATCTGTAGTTTCTCCTGGTCTTTGCTCGCATGATATTTTAATACAAGTCTTACAATGCTCCAGATAAAGAATGCCATCAGGAAAAATGCATAGAAATAATACAATGAGCCGAAAACCGGGTTTCCGGTAACGATCTCGTTTATCAGAAAGGGAGTAAAAAGAGCAAATAAGGAGAACAAGCACGAAGGCGCAAAGATAAATATTTTCTCATTTATGGATAATGGCTTTTCTCGATCCGGAAAAATAAAAGAGAAATACAACAGGAAACTGACCATGAAAGATGCGGATGCGGGAGCCAGCCGCCTAAAGAATAATAAAGTGCCGTAATTCGACGCGGTCAGCTGGACCAGAAAATTGAGCGTCCATACTGATATGGACAATAAAAGCAGAGAAAAGGCTTTATTGATAAGGCTCTGCGTATTCCTATAATAGATAAAAATAGCCAAAGCGAAATTTACGGCCAATGTAAAAAGCAAAATTGAACGGTTTATGTTAAGAAGAACGTCCACCATCCGAAATTATATTATAATCCGGGCTTTTCAGCAACTATCACAAGGCCCTGTTTGGCATATGCCTGGCCGGAATAGATAATTTTAAGGCCTCTTTCCACAAGAGCTTGTTCCAGTTCGTTTTGGCTATAAAAATGATATTCCCCCACCCAGCATTTAAGTTCTGCCACTTTCCCATAACCAATCGCGATCAAACCCAGCGGAAGGCGTTTTAAATCCCTTAAAAATGATCCTTCGCTCTTGCGGTGTTTAGCCTCTTCCTTTAAAATCTTATAGAATTTAGCTCCGTCGATGGGCGTCGCGATCGCAATTCTTCCGCCTGGCCTTAGAACTCTTACCAGCTCGTCTAAAGCCAGGTCGCGGTTCTGCAGATATCCCAGGACTAAGACATTAACAATTTCATCAAAAGACCCATCAGCAAAAGGCATTCGCTGGTTGAGGTTCGCATGTACAAGCTCAACTTTTTTATCTTGCCCTAATTTTAACCGGGCCGCTGCCAGCATTTCAGGCTGTCCGTCAACCCCCACTATCTTGCCCACCAGGTCGCGATACCAGCATATCCACTGCCCATTGCCGCACCCCGCATCAAGCACTTCATCGCCAGGCTTCAAATTAAGGTAAGAAACCATTGTGATTACCATGTTACGGTATTCAATCGACTGCCCCAGCACTTTTATAAATGAAGCGTATGTCCCCCAATATCTATTATTGGTCGGCAATAGTGTTTTTAATATTGTTTTTAATATTGTCCCGCTCATTGTTTACCTCTCACAATCACGCCCCTGATCCAATCTCCAAATTTTTCCACAGCAGATCCTCCACTAAATTTATCCGCTTCTTTCTTTCTTGATCTCCTGATATCATTATACGAAAGTTTTCCTGTTAAATAAATAGCATTGCCGTCCTTAAGACCTTGCTCACCACCGATCAATTCAAGCCATTGGGGGAAGGTGGCAAGTTGTCTTTCGCTGGCCGGAATAACCACGTTCCCTTTACTGTCTTGAGGATAACGCGTATTTGGGGGATATACGCCCCGATCAAGGAAAGAATTAAGGTCAAGTTCCCGCGTATTAATTTCTTCAGTCGGAGTAATCTTCCCATGCGCGTCTAATACTATGGCTTGGCTTATTCGATCAGACACATTGACCATTTGAAACGCCCTCTTAAAAGTATTAAAAACTGTCGCTCGTCCGCTGTGAGCGCACACCCACATCTCAAAGCGGCGGTTTTCGATTTTCTCTGTTTCGGGATCAAAGCTTAAATTCTTGCCTTCATTTCGCCAGGCATTTTTCCAGTAAGCGCTGCTTAATAATTCCTTGATCGAATAGGTGGTTAATCCCCAGCCTTGGAACTGACCGATGGTCATTACAAAGTGAATAAAGGCATAGGAAAGTGGCGCTCCATTATAAAACATTTCATATTCAGAAAACGAAGCAAAAGAAACCGGCCAGCCTCCTCTGCGTATTATTACTACACGATCGCTGTTCAATATGCGGTCCTCGTAATATTGCTTTCGGTCATATGAAACACCCGGGAGCATGTAAGCATCATATGAGGCCCTCTGAACGACTAAATCAGTATCAAAGACAATCCGGTTCCTTATCTCTCTGCCGTGTACCGCCGGGCTGAATATTTCTACATCAAAAATATCTCCGAAGCGTTTTAATCGATGATGTTCCATTCCAGGCATTCGATCTGGAAAGTACAGGCCTCCCATTTCAACGCCTCGCTGGTCTCCCTCAAACACCCCGTTTTCATCAACAAGCTTTTTTATTTGTTCTAAATATTCGATTTGGCTGTTCGGCAATTCCAGCTCCGGCCGGAATAAAAGGTCGGATGTTAAAACATCCGCGTTTGCCGCGCGCGTCGCTCTTTCATGCTTATACCCGCTTCCAAGCAAAACAATTGATTCTTCCAAGGCTGTTGCCTGAGGAACAAGAGGAGGAGAGATCCGCGCTCTGCTTTGTATTTTGTCTATGGCATCGTTAACTTCTCTGAAGTAAAGGGTTAAAAGCTCCCCCTTAATGAGTTCTGCATCCTGCTGACTTTGCGGAAGAAGTTCCGGAATATGTTGGCGGGAACTTGAATCGATGCGGTTCATTATTTGCACCACAGCATCCAGACCGTTGATCTTGATAAAAAGCGCACGTGTCGGCCCTCTGCTTACGTTCAAATCGGCATTGATATCCTCTCCTGCTTCGCTTTCGATGCCTTCCTTTTCAAAGGTGTCCAGATTGGCCAGATCTACGTCAAATAATGTTTTTGATGATCTTGCGATGCTTTTAAGTGTCCGGTTGGGGACATCCCGCACTCCGAGGTATTTTCCCCCATCCCTAAAACTTAATTTTTCATTGTGATAATAAATACTCCACCGGTCATTTTGATCGCGCAGATAAATGCGGATATTCAAAAATGGCAGTCTGCCTTTTTCGATAGCCCACCCCAGGGACCTTAGCACTTTTGTGGGATCTTTAACCTTTGGATCGGCACCCAACCGCGCATAAATGGTGCGCTCTTCAAATATGACCTCTAATAATTGCTTCACTTTGTCCGGCGAAACCGGCGGCTGGTTATGGATCGAATATCTGTATTTAAATTCTCTTTCAAGCCTTTTGAGATCGCCGAGGTCTAACTCTCTTAATTTACCAACATTGCGGATATCTGCTGACAGATGGCTGGCGAGTTCCCGGGTGGGAAATTTTTCAACTGCAATGCCTCCCAGCCGACTGTACCAGGGAGTTATTAACCTGATCTTCCGGTGGCTGGGCTCGCCGACGATCCTGAGCACTTCCATCCAGCAGATGAATCTGGCTGGACTTTCAAAAGAGAGGCGCGCAAAGCGGCCGACAGTTAAACCGGCGGAGATAAAACCGTTCTTGAACAATTCGCTTTTTACTTCATCTCTTCTGGTTTGATATTCAGAGCTGAACCGTCCGAGCATCTTCTTAACAATAACAATGCTGTTTCCAGGCATATCTTCTTATCGGGAGGAGAAAAAATAAATTTCAGGCAGCTTTTTTTTTGCTTGCCAAAAGGAGCCTTATATCTAAGGTGTTTGTATCATTGTCAAAATACTGATCGTACAACAATTTGGCAGGGATCCCGGAATAATCGGTCCTTAGCATTTTTTCTATTTTGGGCAAACGTAAATGTATCGCTCCTGAAATATCATAATCGCGCTTGAGGCTGGATATTGATTCCATCAAACCTTTATATTGCGTCTCCGGCAATCTGGTCAGTTTATCTACAAGATTGGAAAAAACGGAAGCATGAGTTATTTTTAATACGCCAAGATCATTTTTGACATTGGTGGAAGCCCTATGACGCGGCACCCCTCTGACCAGGGAATAGATCGTTAATTCAGAAACTGTTACCGGCTTATTTGCTGTTAACACGAAAACCATCCTTTCTAGCTAAATGGGGGATCCTTTTTTGTATCGTACTGGAATTTAAAAAATTTCAGTGAAATAAAAAATTAATTTTTAATCGTCCGGCATCAAGGCTTCAAGTTCTTCCAATTCTTCCTTTGTGTTCACTCCAAGCGTTTCTTTGTAGTCATCAGCCAGGCAGGCAAAGACCGGCAGGCCCTGGCGGCGGAGGATCTCGATGGTATCGGTCAAATAATACTCTTTCTGCGCGTTTTCCGGCTTAACCTGGGACAAGGCCAAGAACAAGGCTTTTGATTCAAAACAAAAAGTGCCAGTGTTTATTTCCCGGATTTTCAATTCTTCCGGATTGGCGTCTTTTTTTTCGACAATTTTCAGGATTAGTCCGTCCTGGTTCCTTATGATCCTTCCGTAATTTCCGGCATCGGGCAATTCAGCGGTTAAAACCGTCGCCGAAGAATGATGGGAAACATGAAAATCGATCAACTTTTGGATTGTTTTGGACCTCAAAAGAGGGACGTCCCCCGCCAGTACCAAAACCCGCCCCGAAAAATCTTTAAGATACGGCTCTGCCTGCATTACCGCGTGTCCCGTCCCTAATTGTTCCTTTTGTTCGACAAACCGGACATCCGACCCCCGAAAATGGTCTATGATCAGTTCTTTTTTATGTCCGACCACGATAAACATCTTTTCAACCCCGATCTTTTTAAGGGTGTTTACCACATGCTCGATCATCGGCTTGCCAGCCAGGCCGTGAAACACCTTTGGAAGGTCGGATTTCATCCTGACCCCTTTTCCCGCGGCCAGAACCACTGCCGCAATGTCGCTTTTGCCCTGCATATTTTTTATTCTATATCAAAAAAAAGATATTGACAAGAAACCCGTTTAAGCTATATAATGTATACAGCTTTTATGGAGATTTTTTTGTTCCCGTTTCAACTATCTAAAGTCGTTTAAAGCATAACCAAACCAGGGCAATTTGTTTCTGCCGTGGTTTTTTTTGTGCCAAAGAAAAGGGATAATGATTAATTTAGACGACATCAAAGACCGGCTTAAAAAGCTTCTGCCTTTAAAACGATTTGAACATTCTTTAAGGGTGGAAAAAGAAGCGGTAAAATTGGCCCGTCATTACCATATCCCTGAAACTAAAGCGGCCGTTGCCGCTTTACTGCACGACTGTTCCCGTTTTATGGACGGCAAAAGGATGCTTAAACAAGCTCTTTCATGGGGCCTAAAGATAGGCCCGATGGAAAAGTTTGAGCCCAAACTGCTCCATGCGAAATTAAGCGCGGTGATCGCGCGCAGGAAATTTAAGATAAAGGACCCTGATATTCTTTCGGCGATCGAACGGCATACGGTGGGGGCAGAAAAAATGAGCCGCCTTGATAAGATCATTTATCTGGCCGATCATATTGAAGACACCCGCAATTACAAAGGTGTAAAAGGAGTTAAAAAACTGGCATTTCGGGACCTTGACGCGGCGGTGGCCGAGTCTACCAGCTCAATGATCGGAGCTCTGTTAAAGAAGGGACTGCCGATCTTTGAGGCGACGGTAAAAACCAGGAATGCGCACCTTAAACTATTATGAACGATTTTTTAAAAAAAATATACGTAAACAAACCGGAAAAGGTCATTGTCCCGGCGCAGCCGCCGGCCGACAAAAATGAAAAGAAACGCTCTTTTCCCTGGGCGATCTTTTCGCTGGTCGTACTTATCATATTTTCGGCCGCGGCCGGGTTCCTGCTGGCGGTATTTTCCCGCTTTTTGATTTTTGAAACTTTATTGACGCTGATGCCGGGAGAAAAATTGCTGGCGGAAACCAACATTCTGGTGCTTGGACTTGACCAGGGAGAACAGGTCCATCGTTCGGATACTATAATGGTCGTGCATATCGATCCGATAAAAAATGAGGTCAATGTTGTCTCGATCCCCAGAGATACGATCGCCTCCATACCCGGACGCGGCCCGGATAAAATAAGCCATGCCTATGCTTATGGGGGCATAGCGCTTTCGAAGGCAACGATCGAGAATTTCCTTAATATTAAAATACCTTATTATATGACCATCGACACCGACAGTCTGGCCAAATTGATCGATGAGATCGGCGGAGTAACGATCAATGTTGAAAAAAGAATGTATTATATAGACAACTCACAGAATTTATTTGTCGACCTCAAGCCGGGAGTGCAAACATTAAACGGGCGCAACGCCCTTTCATATTTGAGGTTCCGGCACGATGACGGCGACCTTAAGCGGATATTAAGGCAGCAGAAGTTTATGCAGGCCCTGGCTTCGCAGTTTTTAAAAAAAGAGAATCTGATCAAGTCGCCGCAGGTCGTCCTTAAAATGTTCTCTTCGCTTGAGACGAACATGAATACGCGGGAGATCCTGGGAATGGCGCTGAATATAAGAAAGATCGTTGAATTCGGACAGATACACATGGCGATGATCCCGGGAAGCGACCTGATGATCAAAGGCATTTATTATTTGAAGCCCGATTATGAAACCGTAAAAAAGACGGTTGATGAATATTTTAAGGGCACGACTTGAATAAGCTATTAGAACGCGTGGTCAAGGCCGGCGAGGACAAACAGGCAAACGACATCATTGTCCTCAATGTCAGAAAGGCCTCGCGCTGTATAGATTTTTTGGTGATCATGACCGGCGAATCGCGCCCGCAATTAAAGGCGATCGCAAGGGAGATCGACGAAAAGATAAAAGAAAACGTGCGCTGGGAGGGAGAGATCGAGTCCGGATGGGTGATACTTGATCTCGGGGCGATAGTCGTTCATGTTATGGAACCGGAGATCAGGACATATTATAATCTTGAAGAGCTCTGGGGAACGGAAGCGGTTGTTTATCATTTTTAGTTGCCCGCCATAGGCGGATAAATGGGGCTGTAGTTCAGTTGGGAGAACGCTTGACTGGCAGTCAAGAGGTCGGGGGTTCAACTCCCCCCAGCTCCACTTGTTCCTATATTTGTTAAGGAAAAAGAAAGGGGAAAGGTAAAATGGCAAAGGGAAAAAAGTTTGTGTATCTGTTCGGGGGGACAAAATCGGAAGGCGGTGCGGACATGAAAAATCTGCTGGGGGGCAAAGGCGCCAATCTGGCGGAAATGGGGAAGCTGAAAATACCGGTCCCGGCGGGATTTACGATCACGACCGAGATGTGCACGGTCTATTACAAAATGAATCGGAATTATCCCAAGGCGCTTCACGGCCAGATCAGCAACGGGATAAAGCATATTGAAAAGACGATGGGCCCCGTTTTTGGCGATAAGACCAATCCCCTGCTTGTTTCGGTACGCTCCGGCGCGCGGGTCTCGATGCCCGGGATGATGGATACGGTTTTAAATCTCGGATTAAACGACGAAACCGTCAAAGGATTGGCAAAGCAGTCAGGAAACGAAAGATTCGCTTGGGATGCTTACCGCCGGTTTGTCCAGATGTATGGAGATGTGGTGCTCGGACTTAAGCCCCAGTCAAAGACAGACATCGATCCGTTCGAGGAGATCATGGACGAAGTAAAAGAGAAAAAAGGGATCCAGCTCGACGTTGATCTCGAAGTCGAAGATCTTAAGGAGCTGGTGGAAAAATTTAAGACCGCGATCAAGGAAAGAAAGAAAATGGATTTCCCGGAAGATCCCTGGAAACAGCTCTGGGGCGCGATCGAAGCGGTGTTCGGCTCCTGGATGGGAGACCGGGCGATAAAGTACCGCAACATCAATAAGGTCCCTCACGATTGGGGAACCGCGGTCAACGTGCAGGCGATGGTGTTCGGCAACATGGGGAACGACTCCGGCACCGGCGTCGCTTTTACCCGCAATCCTTCGACCGGCGAACATAAATTTTACGGCGAATATCTGATCAACGCCCAGGGGGAAGATGTGGTAGCCGGCATCCGCACGCCTCAGCCGGTAAACGCTTCAACTAAATCATCCGCCGAACAGAAAACGCTTGAAGAGGTAATGCCCAAAGCATATCAAACGCTCGAAGCTATCTACAAGAAGCTTGAGAAACATTATAAAGATATGCAAGATATCGAGTTCACGATCCAGAAGGGTAAACTCTGGATGCTTCAGACCAGGAATGGGAAGAGGACCGCAGCCGCGGCTCTGAAGATCGCTTGCGACATGGTTGACGAAAAGCTCATCGACCAAAAAACCGCCGTGCTAAGGATCGGGCCGGAACAGGTCGACCAGCTTCTCCATCCGATGTTTGACCCGAAAGCGAAAAAAGAAGTGATCGCGAAGGGGCTTCCCGCCTCTCCAGGCGCCGCCACCGGCCAGGCCGTTTTTCACGCCGATGACGCGGAAGTCTGGCAAGGCGAAGGCAAGAAAGTCATTCTGGTAAGGATTGAGACCTCGCCGGAAGACATTGGCGGAATGAACGTCGCGGAAGGGATTCTGACCGCCAGAGGCGGCATGACTTCTCACGCCGCGGTGGTCGCGCGCGGAATGGGCAAATGCTGCGTCGCCGGCTGCGGAGCGCTTAATATCAATTATAAGGAAAAGAAATTCGAGGTCGGTGCGACAACTATTAAAGAGGGCGATTGGATCTCGATCAATGGGAGCACGGGCGAAGTGATGAAGGGAAAAGTCCCGACCATCAAGACTACCCTCTCCGGAGATTTCGCCAAGATCATGGGCTGGGCCGATAAGATTCGCCGGCTTCGCGTCCGCACCAACGCCGACACGCCAAACGACGCCAAGGTAGCGAGAGATTTTGGCGCCGAAGGGATCGGGCTCTGCCGCACAGAACACATGTTCTTTGAAGGCGATCGCATCAAGGCAGTGAGAGAAATGATCCTTGCAGACGATACCGCCGGACGGAAAAAGGCGCTGGCCAAACTGCTGCCGATGCAGAAGGGCGACTTTGTCGGCATCTTCGAAGCAATGAAGGGGCTGCCGGTAACCATCCGCTTGCTCGATCCGCCCCTGCACGAGTTTGTTCCGCACGAAAAACCGCAGCAGGAAGAAATGGCAAAAGAAATGGGAGTCAGTTTGGAAAAGATCCAGCACAAGATCGACTCCCTGCACGAATTTAATCCGATGCTTGGCCACCGCGGCTGCAGACTCGGCGTTATCTATCCGGAAATAACCGAGATGCAGGCAAAGGCGATCATCGATGCCGCCTGCGAGCTCAAGAAAAAAGGGATCACCGTGAAACCGGAGATCATGGTCCCGCTGGTCGGAGAAGTTAAAGAGCTTCAGAACCAGGTGGACATCATTCGCAGCGCAGCCGCCGAAAGCATGAAGAAGTTTGGCGTGAAGATCGAGTACATGGTCGGGACCATGATCGAGATCCCCAGAGCGGCGCTCACCGCGGACAAGATCGCGGAAGTTGCCGAGTTCTTCTCCTGCGGAACCAACGACCTGACCCAGATGACTCTTGGCCTCTCCCGCGACGACGCCGGCAAGTTCCTTCCGGCCTACGTTGAAAAAGGCATCTACAAGAACGATCCGTTCCAGGTGCTCGATGCCGAAGGGGTTGGCCAGCTGGTAGAGATGGCGGTCAAAAAGGGAAGAAAGACCAGAAAAGACATGAAGATCGGGATCTGCGGAGAACACGGCGGGGATGCCGAATCGGTAGAGTTCTGCCACAAGGCCGGCTTAAGCTACGTCAGCTGTTCGCCTTATCGCGTACCGATCGCAAGACTTGCCGCCGCTCAAGCTGTTATCAAAGAAAAGACCAAGGCGTCATATTCTACTAAATAGTAGAACTGGGGGCTAAATGCTCATAAGGGAAGAAATCGAACGGAGAGAGGATCAATTCCTCTCCCCGTTCGCGGCGCGAGCTTCAAAAACTCTTGGAAGAAAACGCAAAGAGGAAGAGTGTCCCTACCGAACCGCTTTCCAGCGGGACCGCGACCGGATAATACACTGTAAGTCTTTCAGAAGATTAAAACACAAGACCCAGGTGTTTATCTCCCCTGTCGAAGACCATTACCGGACGCGCTTAACCCATACGCTTGAGGTTTCGCAGATCGCGAGAACCTTGGCCAGAGCTTTGCGCTTGAACGAAGACCTGACCGAAGCGATCGCGCTGGGGCATGATCTTGGGCACACGCCGTTCGGGCATGGGGGCGAACACGCTCTTGATGATATCCTGTTCAAGAATTTCGGCGTTCATTTTTATCATAATCTCCAGAGCGTCCGCGTGGTTGAATATATCGAAAAAGATGGAAAAGGATTGAATCTTACCGCTGAAGTGATCGAAGGGATCAGAAATCATCCAAGCGAAGAACCGCAGCCAAAAACGCTGGAGGGTAAATTAGTTAGACTGTCAGACCGTTTCGCGTATTTAAGACATGATATCGAAGACGCGATAAACGCAAAAGTGCTGGAGAGAAAGGAGATCCCTGACAAATACATGGATATCCTGGGAGAAAACATCCTGAATACTTTTGTTTCGGACCTGATAGACAACAGCCGCGAAAAACCGGATATCATCATGAGCCCCCGCATTCGGGACGCGATGAACGGACTTTATGATTTCATGTATGAACATGTGTACATAAATTCATTCGCAAAAAGGGAAGAGAGCAAAGTCCCTGATATGCTGACGCTTCTTTTCAGGCATTACCACTACGATGATCCTGAATTCAGAAAAGGCATACCGGAAGCGGACCAGATGCAGCATACCGTTGATTTTATCGCCGGGATGACCGACCGCTTCGCGATCAATAAATTTGAGGACCTTTTTGTCCCGCGGGAATGGAGATCAGCTTGATCCCAAAAGAAAAAATAGAAGAAATAAAGGAAAAAGCGGACATCGTTTCGATAATATCGGACTATCTTCCGCTCAAGAAACGCGGCAAGAATTATCTCGCCCTCTGCCCTTTCCACTCCGAAAAGACCGCGTCGTTCACGGTCTCGCAGGAAAAACAATTGTTCCACTGCTTCGGCTGCGGGGAAGGCGGCAACGTCTTCGCCTTTGTCATGAAGACGGAAAAAGTTGAATTCCCGGAAGCGGTCGAGATCGTCGGCGAAAAGCTCGGGATCCGCGTGGAAAAGACAAAAGGTTCAGGAATTTTAAAGAATTATCGGGACCGGATATATGATATTTTATCCCTGGCGTGCAAGTTTTATGAAAGTAATCTCGATTCAAACTCGGGCGCCCATGCCCGGGAATATATTGAAAAGCGAAAACTATCCGCCGACAGCTTGAAATCTTTCCGGCTGGGCTTTGCCGAAGACAGTTTTAGCAGTTTGACCAAGCATTTGCTTTCCCGCGGAGCAAAGGCGGAAGATATTGAAGCCGCCGGCCTCGCCCTGCCCGGCAAGGAAAGCGGATATTACGACCGCTTCCGCAACCGGCTCATGTTCCCTATTTTTGATTTGAGAGGCCACATCGTCGGCTTTAGCGGAAGGGCCCTAAACGACGAACAGCCGAAATATCTCAATTCGCCGGATTCGATCGTTTTTAACAAAGGAGATGTGCTTTTCGGCTTAAATCTGGCGATTGATGAAGTGAAGAAAAGGAAATTCGCGATCCTGGTCGAGGGCAATATTGATGTTGTCTCATGCCATGAGGCCGGGTTTAAAAATACGGTAGCGCCGCTTGGGACCGCTTTAACTTTGAACCAGGCAAAGCTGCTCAAGCGCTTTGCCGAAACCGCGGTGCTGGCATTTGATTCGGACGCGGCCGGCTACGCGGCCATGGAACGCGCCCATGAAGTCCTTTCCGAAGCGGAGCTTTTGTCCCGCGTGCTGGAGCTTGGAAAGTTCAAAGACCCTGATGAGCTGATAAAATCGGCCGGCAAAGACGCTTTTGCCGAATGCGTCAAGAGCTCCGTTCCGGCGACGGAATTCAAGATAAAAAGAATAATATCCCGTTTTAATCTTTCTGAAGTCGAAGGCCGGGCGCGCGCCGCTTATGAAGTCGCCGGGCTTATGGCAAAAGAAAAAAATCAGATCGTCCAGCGCGAATATATTAAATACGCGGCCGGGCTGTTAAAGACCGAAGAAGACCTGCTCTCGGCCGAAGTCAAGAAAAGGACTTTTTATAAAAGATCTTCCGGCCAGCCGCTCCGGTCGATCACAAAGAGGCCGCCCGAAAAGATATCCGAAGCGGAAAAAAATCTTTTGAACCTGGCGCTCTCGTCCGACGAAGCTTTCGGCCTGATCAAAGACGGACTGGAAACGGATGAATTTTCCGATCCCAATTACCGGGAAATTTTTAAGAAGCTACAAGCGGTCCCTGCCGGTACCCTTCTGTCGGAGCTTGAATCTGAAGAGCAAAAACGGATAGTCAGGGAAGCGATGCTCGCGGAACCGGCCCAGGGGGATGTAAAGCAAATGGTTAAAGACTGCATAAATACGGTCAAGGGCTACCAGGTCAAAAAACATATCGACAAGGTCCGCCAGGACCTGATGGCGGAAGAAAAAATAGGGAATTTAGACGCGGTAAAAAGGTTAAATTCCGAATATCATTCTTTGAGTGAAATTTTAAGGACCATGTGCCGATAAGCATAAGGAGGCCCGTTGTGATAGATAAAAAAGAGATACTCGATCAGATCCGCTCCGGCAAGAAAAGCTTCATTACTCCCGAAGAAATTCTGGCGGTTTACCCCGAACCGGAAAAGAATCTGGACGCCATTGAAGCTTTGCTGGACCACGGGTTTGAAATAACAGAGGGAAAGAAAAAGGCGCGCGCAAAGGACGACGATACCGTCGGCGAAGTTTCCGAAGCGCGCGGAATGGGACTTGACGATACCGTCAGGATGTATCTGCGCGAGATCGGAAGATACCATCTTTTGACCGGCCCGGAAGAAGTGGTGCTGGCAAAGCGCGTTAAAGCCGGAGAAGTAAAGGCCAAACACAAACTGGTGAACTCAAACCTGCGCCTTGTGGTCTCGATCGCCAAGAAATATACCGGCCGCGGGCTTCTCTTTTTGGACCTGGTCCAAGAAGGCAACCTTGGTCTGATCCGCGCGGTCGAAAAATTCGATCACCGCAAGGGATACAAATTCTCGACTTACGCCACCTGGTGGATAAGGCAGGCGATCACACGCGCCATCGCCGACCAGGCGCGCACCATCCGCATACCGGTGCACATGGTCGAAACTATAAATCGTTTAAGGAAAACCAGCCGCCAGCTTTTGCAGGAACTGGGAAGAAAGCCTACCGAGCAGGAGATCGCCCGACGTTCGCGCATATCGGTCGATAAGGTCCGCGAGATCATAAAGGTTTCGCAGGTGCCGTTGTCGCTTGAGATGCCGGTGGGAGACGAAGAATCTTCCCGCCTCGGCGATTTTGTGGAAGATACGGCGATCGCCGGTCCGGACGAGATCGTGATGCACGGATTGTTGAGGGAAGACCTTGAAGAAGTAATGGGTTCGCTTTCTGACAGAGAACGCACGGTGCTCAAATTGCGTTTTGGCATCGATGACGGGCATCCCCGCACTCTTGAAGAAGTCGGACGCGAGTTCCATGTGACCCGCGAACGCATCCGCCAGATCGAGGCCAAAGCCCTGCGGAAATTAAAACACCCTACCCGGGCGAAAAAACTGCGGGAATATCTGAAGGAAATTTAGTCTTAAGCTTTATTAGCGCGTTTTTCTCTCTTTAATGCGCGTTTTTCCTTAAGCGATAATTTCGCGACTTTCTTAACATTCTTGCTGCTGCCTTGTTCTTTGTTAGCCATGCTTCACCTCTTATTAGATGATAACATATAAATCTAAATGGAATCAATAAGCGGATACTGCCGAGCGGCTGGTAGCTCTTTATTATTTTTGGCTATTAATCAATCCTTCTTGATTAATCCCGAAAGCATTTTTGAGATCGTTTCAATTTCGTTCATCAGTTGAGTATATTGATCTTCATTAATCAGTTTCTTAGCATTCAATATCTTTAATAAAGGAACACATTCGAAGGCCGATCCCCTGGCAATATAAAAGAAGTTGTTGCGGTCCTTTTGAGTAAAACGCCCGTTGCCTTCGGCCAAATTAAGCGAAATTGATATGGCGGCTCTATTGATCTGATCTGTAAGATAATATGAGCCTTTGGGAAAGTTATCGGTTATTCCGGATATCTCGATCGCGAAGGCGACGGCCTTTTGATACACTTCAAGATTTTCAAATCTAAAACTCATCATCTCTCCCTGAACATTGGAGCATTGGAACATTTGACCGCATTTGAACATTCCTCAAATGCTCAAAAGCACAGCGTTCTACTGTTCAAATGCTCCATTTTTTACCGCCTTAGGCGGTAAAAAATAGCCCCACGGGGATTCGAACCCCGGCGTTCAGCTTGAAAAGCTGATGTCCTAACCCCTAGACGATGGGGCCATAACTCATCCGCCTCCGGCGGATTCGCAATGACAAATGAACAAATGACAAATTAACAACCAAATAAGAAGACCTTTGATATTATACAAGAAACCGCTGTTTCCTTCAAGAAGCGGGTAATTCGTGCCTTAATGAAAACACTTGTCATCTTCGACTTACGTTATAAATCCGATCCTCCTAATAGGTAGATCCGCTTTCGGTTCCATCAATTTCTTTAGCACTTTGAAGATGGTCGTGATCTCGATTTCATGCTTGGTATGCTTCTTTTCTAACTCTTCAATTTTTCTGGCCAACTCTTTGTGACTGGATAATATTTGGCGGAGTTTGACAAAAGCGCGCATGATTAAGACGTTAATCTCAATAGCACGATCGCTATTTAGGACCGAAGAAAGCATGGCTACGCCTTGCTCGGTAAACGCATTTACGTTTTTATGATATTTAAGTTTTTCTAACTTTTCTCCGGAGGAGGAAGTCGCAATTTGCGACATCCTCAATATTTCCTGCTTGGTCAAGGAAAACTTAAAGTCTACGGGAAACCTTTTGGGGTTACGTCTAACTTGTTCGTTAAGCCTTTTCGTTTTAACCTGATAAAGCTCCGCAAGATCATAATCCAGCATCACCTTTTGTCCTCTGATCAGATAGATTCGGTTTTCAATCCTCTCTATCGGCAACAGATCGTTCATATTCGAGCACCTCAAAGTGGTATAAGCAATTTTTAAACCTGGATTATAGAGATAAAAGGGCTAAAAATGAGCAATATTTCGTCGAGGATGACGAAATTTACCCTAAATGGACAAGAAACCGCTGTTTCCTTCAAGAATTGGGAAGCGATTACTTGCGTTTAAAGAACTTTTCCCATTCCGATGAGATTGTCTGTATCCGCTTTATGTGATGGGGATTAAATTTTGTTGATGAGGGAACCGGCTGCAATCCCCCCGCCACCTCCGCCGCCAGCTTAAAATCATATTTTATTTTCTGATAGCCTCCGGAAAAAACAGATTCATCTGTGGGATATAGCCCCATCGGCAGGGCAATACTTACCGGGTCGACGCCCGAAAGTTTTCTCAACGCCTCTGCAGATCGGGCCAGCGCGTATCGTGAAGCTTCGGGGCTCATTCCGTTCAGCCTTTCGTGGGAATATGTATGCGAAGCCGATTCCATCCCCCACTCTTCCAGCTGGCGTAGTTTTTTTGCTTTATATTCCGGATGCTCGGGTTGTCCAAACACATCCCTGTCCGGATTGTTGGTCTTGATCAGAATAAAAAAGGTGGCGCGCATCGGCCAGCCATCGGGATGCTTTTCATGGAAACTCTTGATTATACCGACCGCGCAGTCAGGATCGACCCTGCCGTCCGGCAGGTAGCGGAACTGGCTGGATGAAGAGTCGTCAAAGGTCAAGACGACCGGCTTCTTACCCGCCGGGATACTTTCAAGACTTGTCAGGATATCTTTTAAATTTATTGGATAATAGTTGTTCTTATAAAGCCATTCGAGATCGGACCCGAAGTTTTCCGGCGTTCTGGACCATCGCGCTTCCGGAGATCTTATCAGATGGTATTCCAGTACCGGGAATTTTTTGTAAGATATTTCTACGGATGTTTTTGGCTTGATTTCTACCTTATTTCCAGTGCATGCCGATAAACCGATCGGGATCAAAATTAATAGGAATAATGCCAAGCGCAAGCGGGGCATACTTTGTTGGGATTTTGTCATTTGGATTTTGGATTTATTCTATTTGCCTTCTTTTGGCCAACTCGCGATATCCGGCCCGTATTTTCCCTTGTTATCAAGCAGTTTTTTCTTCAATTTGCCGACATTAGCCGCAAGTTCATTTATCGTCTTTTCAAAATCCTCTATTTGTTTCATAAGATCGTCGAAACCGGGTTGTTTATTTTCTGCCATTTTAATTCCCCCTGGTTAAATTATAGCACATCCCCTACCCCATTTCCGTTTAGTTATTTTAACATGTCAATGCCGGTTGACATATCATTGACCGGCTAATATAATTAAACCATGACCAGCAACGCTAAATGCTGCCGGCTTGACCTCTCCTCAATGGCCAAAGCGCTCCAGATCATTTCGGAGCCGAACCGCCTTAAGATCCTTTGTCTCCTGCGGCAAGAAGAGTGTTGCGTCTGCCAGTTGGAAAAGGCGCTCAATCTCCGGCACAATCTGATCTGCCATCACCTCAAAGCGTTAGCCCGGTTGGGGATGCTCCGGTCAAAAAGCCGGGGGAACTTCACCTTTTACAGTTTAAATAAAAAGGCCTACCAAGCCTTATTGGCCGATGTAAATAAAGTATTGGGAGGCAAATAATATGAAAAAGCACTTACCGTTTTTAGACCGTTTCCTGACTCTCTGGATATTTTTGGCAATGGCGGGCGGCGTCGCCCTCGGATATTTACTCCCGGGCACGGAAAAGTTCATTAATATGTTCTCGGTGGGGACGACCAATATCCCGATCGCGATCGGTCTGATCTTAATGATGTACCCGCCTTTGGCCAAAGTAAAATATGAGGAATTAGGGGATGTCTTCCGGGATTTTAAGGTGTTGGGATTGTCCCTGGTCCAAAATTGGATCATCGGCCCGGGCCTGATGTTCTTACTGGCGATCACTTTTTTGCGCGGTTATCCGGAATATATGATCGGGCTGATCATGATCGGGATCGCCCGCTGTATCGCCATGGTCATCGTCTGGAACGGGCTCGCGGAAGGTGATACGGAGTATGCCGCGGGATTGGTCGCTTTTAACAGCATTTTTCAAATATTATTCTATAGTGTCTATGCCTGGTTATTCATCACTATCCTGCCGCCTCTTTTTGGTTTGAGCGGCATGGCGGTCAAGATCAGTATCGGACAGGTCGCCCAAAGCGTTTTTATTTACCTGGGGGTCCCGTTCATCGCCGGATTTCTGACCCGTTTTGTTTTAGTGAGAGTTAAGGGGGATAAATGGTATCACTCCCATTTTCTGCCAAAGATCGGCCCGATCACTCTTCTGGCTTTGCTGTTTACGATTGTCGTTATGTTCAGTTTAAAGGGGAACATTATTGTCCAGCTCCCTTTTGATGTTCTGATCATCGCGGTCCCTTTGCTGATCTATTTTGTGGCGATGTTCTTTTTAAGTTTCTTTATGGGCAGAATATTCAACGCCGGTTATGCCAAAACCGCGACGCTCTCATTTACCGCCGCCAGCAATAACTTTGAGCTGGCCATCGCAGTAGCCGTTGCGGTCTTCGGGATCAATTCCGGGATGGCGTTCGCGGCGGTGATCGGCCCGCTGGTTGAAGTTCCGGTGATGATCTCGCTGGTAAATGTAGCGCTATCTCTCAAAAATCAATATTTTCTTAAGGGAGTATAATGATGGGTGGCAAAATGAAAGAACATCCCGGGTTCAGGAGCTTAACCTTAATATTGTTGCTTTTTTCGTTAGTCGGTTGGTTCGGCCTGATCGCCGTTGATCATGACCAGGCAGGCGCGGCGTTAGCGACGAAAAATATCAAAACGCTGGCCGAGGCCTTAAAAGCCGGCGTGCCGGTCGTCGTCAAGCTGGGGTCTGATAAATGTATCCCCTGCCGGAAGATGAATCCAATAATGCAAGAGCTGGCCGCAGAACAGAACGGGAAAGCGGTGTTTTTAAAGCTGGATGTTTATGAAAGTCGGGCGCTGGCCAAAGCCGCCGGAGTGCGAGTGATCCCGACGGTTCTTTTCTATGATAAACACGGCAAGCTTAAAGCAAAATATGAAGGTGGCATGAGCAAAGAAGATCTGCTGAAGGGAATTAAGGAACTCAGGTTGAATAAATAATGGACCTATCAAATCCACTCATTGCATATTTCAGTGTTTTTATCGCCGGACTGATTTCTTCTTTCAGCCCTTGTGTTCTGATAACGATCCCACTGGTCATCAGCTATGTCGGCGGCTATGCCGAGGGGGACGTTAAAAGATCATTTTCGTTTTCCCTGGCTTTCGTCATCGGCCTTTCCATCACCTTTACCATCCTGGGAGCAATTGCCTCGCTAATGGGGACTTTGCTTGGCGATGTCGGCGGTTTTTGGAAATATATTATGGCGGCGGTCGCTATCGTGATGGGGCTGCAGATGATGGGGATATTAAACTTCCAGATACCGACCCCTAAGATGGTCAAGCCCGAACAAAAGGGGTTGATCGGAGCGTTCTTTTTGGGGATGCTTTTTGGAGTGGCCTCTTCTCCCTGTGCCACTCCGGTCCTGGCTTTTATCCTAACCTTTGTCGCTTCACAACAGAATCTACTGTACGGGACTTCCCTGCTGTTCGTTTACGCCTTAGCGCATACGGGGTTGATCTTCGCAGTAGGGGTTTCAACTGGAATGGCGGAGTTTTTCCTGAAGTCGCAGAAGTTTAGCGACTTCTCAATTTATGTTCATAAGATCAGCGGCGCTATTTTTGTATTGATTGGCATCTATCTGATATTCTATCTACCATGACCAGGAGGTGAAAACAATGGAGATAAAGGTTTTAGGCCCCGGCTGTCCCAATTGTCAGGACCTGGAACGGCGCGTTAAACAAGCGCTCCAGGAACTAAATATTCAGGCCGATATAGTCAAAGTGACTGACTACGCTGAAATGGGAAAATATATCATGACAACGCCCGGCCTGGTGATCAATGAGAAATTAAAGCACGAAGGCAAGCCGCTGCCGCGGGTGGAAAAGATCAAGGAATGGATCCAGGAAGAGAATAAATAAAAGGAGAAAACTAAACGTTCAAATGGTTTTTTAATCCTCCAAAACCTTCAAATAGCGAGCCCCAGCTTGAAATAGAAAAAAGAATTGATATAATAAAGTCATTAAGGCGATGAGGTTCGCCAGGAACCGTCCTGAGCTTGTCGAAGGACTGATAACCTCTACCTATTAAATGGTAGAGGTTTTTTTGTGAACTGAAAGGGAGGAAAACGGATGGAAGGTATTTATGCGATCGCTTCTTTATGGTTGGGGCTGGCCGTCTGCTCGGCAATTATCGCTTATCATTTAAGGATATCAATCGCGCTGGTTGAAATATGCGTCGGCGTCGTTGCCGCCGCTTTGATCAATCATTTCTTTGGTCCCAATGCTTTTGGCGGTAATTTAGAATGGCTTCGTTTTTTGGCTTCGATCGGCGCGGTACTGCTCACCTTTTTGGCCGGCGCGGAACTTGAGCCGAAGGTAATTAACGCCAAATGGAAAGAAGTGATCGTGGTCGGGCTGATCGGTTTTTTAGCGCCGTTTTTGGGATGCACCGCTTTTGCCTACTTTATTCTCCACTGGGGTTCGCAAGCGAGCTGGCTGGCAGGCGTCGCTCTTTCCACCACCTCCATGGCGGTTGTTTATGCCGTGATGCTGGAGACCGGATTTAACAAGACCGAATTCGGCAAAGGAATATTGGGAGCGTGCTTTGTCAATGATCTGGGCACGGTTATCGCACTCGGGCTTATTTTTGCGCCGTTCACCTACCGGACGGTTGTGTTTATAGGCGCGGGGGCGATCATGCTCGGCCTCTTCCCATTTGCCACTTCATTGTTAACCAGGATTTACGGCAAAAGGACCGCGGCCATCCGCGCAAAATGGATACTTTTTGTGCTCTTTTCTCTTGGCGCGCTGGCGTTATGGTCGGGAAGCGAGGCGGTACTGCCGGCGTATATCGCCGGTATGCTCCTGGCTGAATTTGCCGCCCGTGAAGACCAGTGGGTAAAGCGTCTTCGCACTATGACGGTCGGCTTTCTTACCCCTTTCTACTTTATCAGGGCCGGATCATTAGTTTCGGTTTCGGCATTGATCGCCGCTCCGGTGATATTTTTGGTTTTATTCAGCGGCAAGGTTATTTCAAAGATATTCGGGCTATACCCTGTGATCGGTATTTTCAGGAAAGAGCGTTCGGAGAGGTGGTATTACACGCTTTTGATGTCTACCGGATTGACCTTTGGCACTATTTCGGCGATCTATGGATTTTCGCACGGCATTATCAATCAGTCGCAATACTCGTTTCTGGTAGCAACGGTCATTGCCAGCGCAGTGATCCCGACATTGATCGCTAATTTCGCGTTTTTCCCAAAACACCTGCTTCCTAAAAAGCCCGGCAAATTAATGGCGGAGGGGATTGATGAGGAATGAGTCAATTTAGATTGGGCCCTATAGGATTCGAACCTATAACCTGTCGATTATGAGTCGATTGCTCCACCATTGAGCTAAGGGCCCTGAATGCCAAGTTTATCATAAGTTGTAGGGGCCTTCAAGATAAGGTATAATTTTACCAGAAAGGGCGCGTAGTTCAGTGGTAGAATGCTTCCTTCACACGGAAGAGGTCAGAGGTTCAATCCCTCTCGCGCCCACCATTTTTAATATGGGCGCCTAGTTCAGTGGTAGAATGCCTCGCTTACACCGAGGAGGTCGTTGGTTCGATCCCAACGGCGCCCATTGATTAAGCCTTACGAAATCGGGAAAGTCACAGGTTCTCCCGCTTCTATTATATAAAAATATAATTGTTGCGGGATCCCGCAAAGCGGGAAAGTCCTGTCGCGCCCATTTATTTAAGCCGGTTGGCTGCTCTTAGATCATCAACCTGATGCCGAAGCAGGAATTCTTCTGCCGTTTTATTTTCACCTTGGTCTTGTAGACGATAGGCTATCTTTCTAACCCAATTCCTTTTTTCATAATCGTTCACTTTCATTGAATCAACAATCCTCATGGCGCCAAATTCCCAGCCCATGCTCAGATATGCTGATGCCATATCACCGAGAATAAGATCTCGGGTCAAATTGTCCCAGGTCCTGTGTTTATCATTAGCCTCATCTTCAACCTGACGGAACAGCCCCCTCGCTTGCTCAAGTTCTTCAACCCTGACTCCCAACACAGCTACACGCAACCTATATCTATAATTGTCAGAATTGCCCACTATTTGAACCGCTGTTTGAAAACGAGCTTTTCCCTGATCAGTCTCGGCTTTTTCCCCGCTGATCCCAGTCAGCATATTTATCGCAGTGCCGGATTGCCCTCTCATGCTCATCATTCTTGCCTGATCAATAATTCCAATGCATGGTTTATTTGCCTCAACTCCTGTCCTTTGTCCCTTTATGACACGACCAAATATTATTTTACCCGTACATGATGGAAAGTTAATATTCATGACTGTCTCCTCGTTCCTCCCCTTTTCGGGTGAGTTTTCTGCCCATAGTCTCCTGCTCTATTATCGATGACTCTCTAAATAATTTCACTTAAAATGAAAAATGTTGGATATGATAAGAGGAATGGTTTTGGGAAAATGGCTCGAGTTACTTTTTTTTGCGGTCGTTATCCCCGTTTTTTCCGTTGCCGTTGTGATAGAAGTCCCAAATTATCTTTCCGATAAATATCACGATCCCGACACCGACAACAATATCGATAATATCTCCGTATTTTCTGATTATCATCCAGTTGCTGCCCAGGACCATTCCTACATAAGCCAGCGCAAAACACCAGGGTATGGAGCCGATAAAAGAATAGATCGAGAATTTAATAAAGTTCATCTCCGCCACGCCCGCCGGCAAAGAAATGAACGTTCTTACGATCGGCAGGTTCCTGGCCATAAATACGGCAAAGTCCCCCCAGCGTTCAAAGAATTTTTCCGCGTGATGCACTTCTTTTTCTTTGATAAAGAAATATTTCCCGTACTTTAGGACAAATGGCCGTCCGCCGTAATAACCGATCAGATAAGTTATCACCGCCCCCGCCAAATTGCCGGCCGCTCCGGTAATGGTGATCCAAAAAAGATTGAATTTGCCAAGCGATACCAGAAAACCGGAGAAAGGCATGATTATTTCAGAAGGGATGGGGATGCAGGCCGATTCAAAAAGCATTAGAACAAAAACGCCCGGATATCCCGCGCGTGAAATAGTGGCTGTGACAAAGTGGACGATCAATTCGATGATATGAGTGATCAAAGCTTGTTGGTGATCGTGATCGAGTTAAGGACGATTGACGTTACCGGCCGGTCATTCTCGCTTCTTTCCGCGTTTGCGATTTTGTCCGCGATATCCTGCCCCTTGATCACCTGGCCAAAGATCGTGTGGTGGCCGTCGAGCCACGGGGTCTTGGCAACCGTAATAAAGAACTGGCTGCCGTTGGTATTTGGTCCCGAGTTCGCCATGGCGAGCCGACCAACTTTATCAAAATGAAGGTTCGGCGAGATCTCATCCTGGAACTGGTATCCCGGTCCGCCGATACCCAGGCCTAAAGGATCGCCGCCCTGGATCATAAAATTGGGGATGACGCGATGAAAGACGGTTCCGTTATAAAGCGGGGTTTGAACCACTTCTTTTGTTTTTGGATCGGTCCATTTTATTTTACCTTCGGCCAATCCGGTAAAGTTGGTCACGGTCTGCGGAGCTTCTTTTGAATACAGCTCGCAAACAATTTTCCCCAGCGAAGTATCAAATGTTGCAAAGAGTTGTTTTTTGTCCATCTTTTTCCCTTCAGCCGAAACGGCTGTGACTAGCAACAATATTAATAATATATATAATAATTTTTTCATTAATTCGTCATTCGGTCATTCGAAATTAGTCATTTCCCCTTTTTGAGCCACGGCATCATGGCACGAAGCTTTTCGCCCACGATCTCGATCATATGCTGGCTGTCTTTCTGTAAGAGCGCCAAAAATACCGGTCGTCCCGCCTGGTTCTCGGTTATCCATTCTTTGGCGAATGAACCGTTTTGCACGCGGTTAAGCACATATTTCATTTTTTGTTTAACGCTGTCGTCGATCAGGTAGGGGCCAACGGTTATATCGCCGTATTTGGCGGTATTTGAGATCGCCGCGCGCATGCCCGCGATCCCTTTTTCATACATAAGGTCGACGATCAGCTTTAATTCATGCATGCATTCAAAGTATGCCATTTCCGGCTGGTATCCGGCTTCAACCAGCGTTTCAAACCCGGCCTTGACCAATGCCGTACAACCGCCGCAGAGCACGGCCTGTTCTCCAAAAAGGTCGGTCTCCGTTTCTTCTCTGAAAGTGGTTTCAAAAACCCCCGCCTTGGTCCCGCCTATTCCTTTGGCATATGCCAGCGCGGTCTTTTTGGCTTTTCCTGAAGCATCTTGATGGATGGCGATCAGCGCCGGAACTCCCGCCCCTTCTTCAAACATTTTTCTGACCATCGGGCCCGGGCCTTTTGGCGCGACCATTACCACATCAACCTCTGGAGGAGGGAGAATCTGATGGAAATGAATGTTAAAGCCGTGGGAAAACATCAGCGTTTTCCCTTTCTTCATGTGTTTGGCGACTACTTCTTTATAAACTCTGGCCTGAAGCTCGTCGGGGATCAGCATTTGAATGATATCGCCTTTTTGCGCGGCTTCATCCGCCGTTACCGGTTTAAAGCCGGCTTTCTTCGCCCTTTCCCAGTTTGGCGTTCCCTCAACTTCGGCCACGATCACATCCAAGCCGCTATCCCTTAAACTTTGCGACTGCGCCCCACCCTGGCTGCCAAACCCGATCACCGCTATTGTTTTGCCCTTTAAATCCTTAAAATCCGCATCCTTGTCATAGTATACTTTTGCCATATCTATCACTCCTTACTAATGATATTTTACCATCTATGGGGACATTCTACAAGGTAGGGCTACTCGGCGCTTCCGCGTTGAAGAGCGATCTTGCCGGTCCTGACCAGTTCCTTGATCCCGAACTTTGAGAGCAGTTTTTCGGCCCCGTTCACCTTACTCTCATCACCGGTTATTTCTATGGTCATTGAATTTTCGGCCACGTCTACGATCTTGCCGCGGAAAATGTCCACGATCTGATTTATCTCCTGTCGGTTCTTGTCGTTGGCCGCTACTTTGACCAATATCAATTCTCTCTCAATAGCTTTATCCGCCGGAAGATCAAACACTTTTAGAGTATCAATAAGCTTGTAGAGCTGTTTGGTGATCTGCTCAAGATCACGCTCGTCGCCTTCGGCCACGATCGTCATTCTTGAAACGGATGGTATTTCAGTCACGCCCACCGCCAGCGATTCGATATTAAATCCCCGCCGCGCAAAAAGCCCCGCCACCCTCGACAGGACACCTGGCTTATTTTCTACTATTACTGATATTGTATGTTTCATGTTAGTCCAAGATCATCTCATTTATCGCCTGTCCGGGAGGCACAAACGGAAATACGTTCTCCTCTTTGGCCACGATAAAATCGATCAGGCACGGACGATCTTTTATGGTCAACGACCATTCCAGCGCCGCGCGCACATCTTCGACTTTTTCAACCCTTCTGGCCGCGCAGCCGTACGCTTCCGCGATTTTTACCAGATCGGGATTGTTAGAAAGATCGGTATGCGAATAATGTTTCTGGTATAAAAGCTCCTGCCATTGCCGCACCATTCCGAGGAAACTATTATCCAGCACAAAGATCTTTATCGGCAGTTTATTATTCACTGCGGTCGTCAGCTCCTGAATGTTCATCTGTATCGATCCGTCGCCGGCAAAATCGGCCACGATCGCGTCCGGACGCCCGAACTGCGCGCCGTTCGCCGCCGGCAAGCCAAAGCCCATCGTCCCCAATCCGCCGGAAGATATCCAAGACCTTGGTTTTTCAAATTTATAGAACTGGGCCGACCACATTTGGTTCTGTCCCACTTCGGTAACAATGATCGCGTCCTTATCCTTGACCAGATCGCAAAATTCTTCGATCACGAACTGCGGCTTTAATCCGTCTTTTTTATAAGAAAGCGGATATTTCTTTTTCCATTCTTCAACTTGATCGATCCAATCCGCATGATTTTCTTTTGGTCCAACTTTCTCTAGAAGTTCTTTCAATACGAATTTTACATTCCCAACGATCGGGATATCAACTCTGACATTTTTTCCGATCTCCGCCGGATCGACATCGATATGGATAATCTTGGCGTTGGGCGCGAATCTTGGAATATGGCCGGTTACGCGGTCGTCAAATCTCGC
>JBAZPF010000006.1:0-27262 GCA_041648295.1 Candidatus Margulisiibacteriota bacterium
TTGTCAATATTTCAGCAGGCAAATTGGTCTCGGTAGCAAGCGGATGCAATACGCGGCTCAACATTTGTCGAGCTTGCAGTGGCGACGCGTTTGGAATATATCTACGGACCTGATCTAACCAGGCAGGTGTAATCTCTTTAAAACTAGGAATTTGCATTATCTTAGTATCGCAATCGACACAAAATAATTTCAGTTTTGGAAAGTATTAACCTATAGCCTGTTCAAGACCGCTTCGCCCATGCCTGCAGTGCCCAAAAGTTTCTTGCGATCATCAGACTTTGTCAGCAGATCTTCTGTTCTGAATCCGTCGTTTAAAATGCCGTTTACGGCTTTTTCTATCGCCTCGGCTCCCTTTTTCGCGCCAATGTGCCTTAGCATCAGAGCCGCGGTCAATATCCGGCCCAGCGGATTGGCCTTGTCCTGGCCGGCAATGGTCGGAGCCGTCCCCGCCCCGCTTTCAAACATCGCCGCCCCGGTGTCAGGATTGATCGCCGAACTGCACATCATCCCCATGCTTCCAGCCGCCACCGCCGCTCCGTCAGAAAGAATGTCCCCGTGCTCGTTGCCGCAAGCGATCACGCCCTGAAGTTTGGCGGGGGTAAAAAGCAAAGCGTTGGCCGAATCCACAAGCTGATAAACCAGTTTCACATCGGAAAATTCTTTTTTCCCGATCTCGGAGCAGATCTTTCTCCAATAATCGTACCGGGCCATGACATTTGATTTGTCTATCGCAATAAGGGGCAAGTTCAATTCTTTGGCGTATTTAAAAACGAACCTGAAATATTTCTCAAGCGTTTCTTTCTTGTAATAAGCGATATCCGAGATCATCGCTTCTTTTCCGGTCACGTCCTTCTTAAGCTTGATCCCGAACTTTTTCTTTATGTCATCAGGGATCTGGCCCATCAGGTCCTGGTTGCCGTAATAGCTGTCTTCCAGAAGGAACCTGACCCATATTTGGGTCACGCCCGCTTCCGGTATCGATTCCGGCTTTACCCCCGCCAGATGCGACAGTGATTTAAAATATGTGATCGGGCGGAAATTTATCAGCAGTTCAAGGTCTTTTCGCAGCGCCAGCAATACTTTAACTTCGGGTTTAAGGTCGGGTCTTTCCATTCCGATGGTTGAATCGTGTTTAAAATCGCCTACCCCGCCAAAGAATATCAATCCGATTTCCTTCGCTTTTTTTAAAGACTCCGGCGGCAGGGTATCTCCGAATTTATCATAAGCGTTCCAGCCCATCGGAGTTTCAATAAATTCAATTTCGATGTCGTCCATAAGCGCCGCTTTTCTGGCAACCTTTGCCGCCTGGGCCATCATTTCCGGCCCGGAGCCGTCGCCGGGGATTAGCGCGATCCTGATCTTCTTCATGACCCTATTTTACAACTAATACTAAATAATTTAAAGCTGAAATCTCCGATTTTAAGAAACGATAAATATCAAGATATGCAAACAAGCAAAGTAATCTTTACACGAATTCCGATTACGGCGCCGCCCGCCAATGATAATTTTGGAGAAAAAGCTCCATCGCTATCACCCCCTGTTCATCTTGATTCCCCCTTTGCCATTTCTCCCGCCCAGTGGGCGATCGACACCTCGCACATCCTGGCCAGCGGATATTTTGACAACACCGTTCAGATGCTGGGCATGGCCGGTGTCCATGAATTCAGCGTGGTTAACATGGCCATATCCCTCGATAATTTGAATAAATCCGGCGGCAAGGTCCGTACGGACGATTTTTTAAGATTAGTGTGTTCCGGTATAGAAGAAAGCTTTCCATTTTTGTCCCTCACGGACATAGCACTCAACGAAGACGATCCTTTTTACTGGTTTTTCCGACTGGGCCAGGCGGCCGAATTGATGAAGGAAGTTGTTTTCTACGATCGGTCCGAATGGCAGGCGTTTTGTTCGTTATTCCTCTTTAATCAGCTCTTCAGGGAGGGCTTTACCAAAAGGTTTCTGCTGATCCCGAGCGAGATCGGCCTTGACGATATTATCAGGGAAGCAAAATTAAATCAGGACTTGTTTTTTTATGGAGAGATCGCTTATGTAAGCACGGAAAGGATCTATTTTGACGTCTTTTATCAGCTTGATATGGCAAAACCGGAAGAAATTCCGGCAATGATAGAGAAATTATATGATCGCTATTCTTCAGACGAAGGGCGCCTGGCGGTCTTGAAGGCGGCGCTGGTCGACAACAGAAATAAGATCGCTCCTTTTATTATCGAGCTGACAAGCAGGTTGGGTGAAGTTAGGGCCTATGAACTGATCGAAGAAATGGTTGGCGCTGAAAGCAAGCTTTTTTTTACTGAAGAAGACAAGCCTCAGCCTGAAGAATATCCGGTTTCAAATCATCTGACAAAAATATTGCTCGACGAACAAGGTTCAAGCCCCGAGGCCTCACGCATAGCCCAAACTGTTTTAAATGATGACCCGATCGGCATCTTTTTTCTGGTCGACGCCGTTTTGCACAACTCCGAAAGATCGATCGCTAGTCTGATCTTAAATATTTTAAAACGCGCCGATGGGAGAATTCTGACGGGAATGCTCTGGGCCCTGTCGTCCGACGCATATTCGGGGAGAGAAATTAGAACGGTCGAACTGACCTGGCAGGTAATTTATGTTCTTTTAAATTATCTAAACACGGAAGCGCCAAACATTGATTGCTCTGACCCGGTTTTAATCCAGATCGACCAGTGCAGCAACGGGGCGCGGCAAAAAGAACTAAAGGTTCCCGAGCCTGCGCAAAAATGGTTCGAATATGAGCTGTCAAAGTTGTTTTACAGCCAAATAATAAAAGGTCATTTAAAAGGCCAGCCGGCCAGGACGGAGATAACTGAAGCCGTCAGCGCCACCAAAATACTGCTCGATTATACCACCGACGATTATCCTGTGGAGTATCCGCCGGCCCATGTGGCCGAAAAACTGCCGCACGGCCCCTCTTCCGGAGAAAACCGCTTGCAGATCGTGCAAAATATTTTAAGAAGCGAGATACTATCTCTGGTAGGAGGCCTCTTTCGGGATAAAGGCCTGCTGAAATATTTTCCGGAGATACTGATCTTCGCGAATTTGCTGAAAGCTGACGATGCGGAAGAAAGGACGTCAATGACCTTGAAAGTATTCAATGGGGATTTGAGGCTCTGGAGACAATTATTAAGCTTTCTAGGTTCCAGGCGTTTTGAGGACGCCTATAAGCTGGTTGGCGATATCATAAAAAAAGCCAAAGAGCTCAATCCCGATTATTCGGAAGATGATATTGTGAAAGCTTTAAACTCCGTCGCCTTCTGAAGCGGTCAATTGGCGGGCAATTTGCTTTTCAAGATCGTAAAGCTTAAAGCGGATGGCCTTGAAATTTTTCCCCAGCTTTGGATTAACATATTTCGAAAATTCCTCAAGCACGCGGACCGCCTCTTCACACCTTTTAATGTTGGAATAAAACAGTTCTTCAGTTTTACTTCTCTTACTTTCGCTCTTCGTGTAAAGTTTTCCGCCGACGTCGGACAACGAAGCGCGCGCGGACAGCAGTTCTTTTTTGGGCAGTTTGGAAACGATTTTTTTTAATTCAGCGCGCAGATTCTTAATTTTAAGAGTGAGTTTTTTGTCGTCCAGGATAAAACGGACGATTTCTTCCACCACCCTCAACCCCTCCATGGCCCGATTTATATTTGCGTCTAAAATTCTGAACAATTTGTCATTTGTCATTTGGATTTTGTCATTACGGTTATGGAATAACAGTTTGCACCCATTGGATCGGGTCAACACGGACATCATGCACGGACATGCCCCAATGCACGTGCGGGCCCGAAGAAATGCCGGTATTCCCGGAAAGCCCGAATTTTTCCCCCTTCCGTATGTCCTGGCCTGCTTCCGCGAATATTTTTGAAAGATGGAAATAAAGCGTATTTATTCCCTGCCCGTGGTCTATAACAACTGTTCCGCCAAAAGCTTTAAAAAATTGGGCAACCACTATTTTACCGTTATGTGCGGCAACAACCGGCGTTCCAACCTTGGCCCTAAAATCCTGGCCGCGGTGGCGGCTGCGGGGTTTTGCGTTAATGTATTCCTTGGTGCCAAAGTACATGGTAGTGATCCCCGGTACAGGTTTCTTAAAATATCCGTCCCACAGCTTGTTTTGGGATTCTTGAAGAAGTTTTGACTGGATCTGCCCCCACTCATCCTCGATCAGTGTCGGGGCCATCAGTTTCTTTTTAGCAGGTTTGAGCCAAAAAGACACTTTGGGATATATCCGAGAACTGACCGTAACGGACAGCTCCTTGGTTTCAATTTTACCGTCCGGATAGATCGCTTCAATATTTAAAGGATAATCCCCGGTCTTTTTTTCCGGTTCGGTCCCGATTATCGCCCTCAAGCCGTCCTCGTAGCGGTAGAAAGATATCTTCTTGCCGTCAAATTTGGCCGACGCTCCTTTTAAAGCTTCGGGAGATCCGTCGTCGTTAAACGACGAAACAAATACGATAAAGCTTCTTCCCTGAAATACTTCCGCCGGGGCTACAACTTTTAATTCTGCATAACAAATAGAGGAAAATAATAATAAGATTATGAAAACGAACTTTCTCATTTTCTGGCCGTGTTCTTCTCGTCCACAAAAACGATCTTCGCCTTAAATTTTTTATATTCCGCCGGAGTCATCAGCGCATAAGACAGGATAATAAGCTTCTGGCCAATTTTTCCAAGGCGCGCCGCCGGCCCCCTCAACCCGATCTCTCCCGTCCCGCCTTCTATAACATAGGTCTCAAATCTCTGTCCGTTGTCAAAATTAAGGACCGCCACCTTTTCTCCGGGCAAAAGCCCGGCCGCTTTGATCAGCTTTTTATCAATGGCAATGCTTCCCACATAATGAATTTCTGCGGAAGTTATCGTAGCCATATGAATTTTAGATTTTAGAACAGTAATTAGCATGCTTTTCCTTGCGCATTACGGATTACGCTTTACGCGTTACGGAACTATTATATCACAATATTTCGTTGGGTTTAAGGCGGGTATCCTCTGGAATGCGAATCCCCTGGCCGATCTGGCAGCGGTTGCTGATGATCGAATTCTTTTGCACTTCAACACCTTCGCCCAGACGGCACCAGTTGCCGATAACGCTTTTTTCGATGCGGCTGTTCTTTGAGAGGGACGAATCCGACCAGATTATACTCCCATTAATGACCGAATTCTCTCCTACCACGCACCGGTCCCCCAAAACCACATCCTTTAGACGGGCTCCGCGCCTGATCTCGGCCCGGTCGCCGATAATGACGCAGCCGTCAAATTTGACGCTTTCATCGATCTGGGAATTCTTGCCCGCCCATCCATAAGAGGATATTTTTTTCCCGGGGATAAAAACGCGCACGTCCCCTTTCATCGCTTCATAATTCGCTCTGATGTACGCATCAAGCCCGCCCACATCGCTCCAGTATCCGATCATCTGGTAGCCGTAAACCGGCGCTTTTTTGGCGATCAATTTCGGAAAAAGCTCCCTCCCAAAATCATGGAATTTTCCCTTTGGGATCATCTTTAATATTTCCGGCTCAAAAATATATATTCCCGTGTTTACCAAATTGCCGGGCGCTTCTTCCTTTTTTGGTTTTTCCATAAAAGCCGTGATCTTTTCGTTCTGGTCCAGCGTCACCACGCCAAAATGCGACGGGTCCGGCATTGATGCCAGCGCCAGCGTAGCCAAGGCTTTTTTCTTTTTATGAAAGGCAATCATGTGGCGGAGATTGATGTCGGTTAAAGCATCGGACGAAAGGACCAGGAAAGCGTCATCCAACCCTCCCAGCAGCTCGGCCATGCGCAAGACCCCTCCGGCCGTGCCAAGCAGCGTTTCTTCAAAAGAATAGATCAGGCTTACGCCGAATTCATCGCCGTCTTCAAAATAATTCATGATCTGTTCGGGATGATAATGAATATTTACCGCCGCTTCGTGGATGCCGTTGCGCCGCAGCAGCTCAAGATTGTGCTGCATGCAGGGTTTATTGACGATGGGGACCATCGGTTTGGGGACTGCCAGCGTCAGCGGCTCAAGGCGCGTCCCGTAACCGGCGGCCATTATCAGAGCCTTCAAGATTCGATTTTCCTTATACGGCGCAGGTGACGATCTTCGTTTGAAAAAGGAGTTTTTAGCCAGGTTTCAACGATCTTCAAAGCTTTGTCATTTTTAATATATCTTCCGCCCAGGCAGAGGACATTGCAGTCGCCGTGGAGGCGGCTTTGTTTTGCGATGTCGACACTATAAGCGTTTACGGCACGGATGCCGGGCACCTTGTTGGCTACGATCGTAACTCCCACCCCCGACCCACAGACCAGGATGCCCCGATCATACTTTTTTTTCGCCACCGCCTTTGCCACCAAATAAGCAAAATCGGGATAATCGCAGGATTCCAAAGAATCGGTCCCGAAATCCTCCACTTTTATTTTTTTCTTTTTAAGATATGCCTTGATCTTTTCCTTAAGCTCAAATCCCCCATGGTCGGAGCCGATCGCAATTTTCACTTAATTGCCCCCTTCATTTCGCGCACCGCGTTCTTTAAACCGATAAAAACAGCTCGCACAATTATGGAAAATCCAATGTTTAATTCCTCCACGCCAGCGATCTTTATAATATCTCCGACATTTTGATAATTAAGGCCGTGGCCGGCATTTACCCTCAAGCCGATAAGCCGCGCTTGCTGGACGGCAATGCCTACTTTCTCCAGCTCAAGCGCTCTCTTATCCGCCTTTTTTGCATTAGCGTACATGCCGGTATGGATCTCGATGAATTTGGCCCGAACAACCGCAGATTCTTCAACCTGTTTTTTTTCAGGATCGATAAATAAGCTGACCGGGATCCCTTTATCCTGCAATTTATCAACAATTATTTTCAGTTTTTTTGAATGTTTTTTGACATCGAGGCCGCCTTCGGTCGTCAGCTCGGCCCTTTTTTCAGGGACCAGGGTCACCAGGTCTGGTTTAAGCTTCAGAGCAAAACGAACCATTTCATCGGTCGCGGCCATCTCAAGATCGAGCCGGGTTTTTAGCGCGCGCAATTTTTTCACGTCTTCATCCTGTATGTGCCGCCGGTCTTCTCTTAAATGGCAAACGATCCCATCCGCTCCGCCGGCGAGGCATTCCTTAGCCGCTTCGACCGGATCGGGAATGCTCTCCATCCGGGCTTGTCTCAACGTTGCAATATGATCGATGTTGATCCCTAGTTTCATACTAAACCTTCTTATGCACCAGGCAGACAGCGTACGCGGATATGCCCTGCTTCTGTCCGGTAAATCCAAGCCCTTCTTCCGTTTTCGCTTTAACATTCACCTGGCTGACATCTATTCCCATAGCTTTGGCCAGATTCTCGCGCATCTTAGAAATATAGGGCGCCAGTTTGGGGTCCTGGCAAACTATCGTTGAATCGACATTGCTGATCAAATATTCCTCATCAGCTATGATCTTTACCGTTTTTTCGAGCAGGCCGATACTCGATGCATCTTTAAAACCGGGATCGGTATCCGGGAAAAAGTCGCCGATGCTTCCCTTTCCGACCGAGCCGATCAAAGCGTCAATGACCGCATGGACCAAAACATCGGCATCGGAATGGCCAAGCAAACCGGTCGGATGCTTAATCTCCACTCCGCCCAGGATCAATTTTCTTCCGGAAACTAATTTGTGAGCGTCATATCCAATTCCTACGCGCATTTCACCCTCACAAATTTTCTTTTGCCGACATTAATAACTTTTTCCGAAATCAGGTTTACGACCGCTTTTTCATCTTTTACCGCTTCCCCGTCTATCCTGACCCCGCCCTGCACGATCAATCTTTTTGCTTCGGCCACGGAAGACGCCATGCCGATTTCAACCAGAAGTTTAGTGACCGTGAGCTCCTTCTCCTTCAACTTAACCAGTTTGATCTCTTCCGGCAGATTTCCTTTTGAAAAAGTGGATTCAAACTCTTCTTCCGCGGTGATCGCCGCCTGCTCCGAATGGAACCGGGCGACAAATATCTTTGCCAGCCTTTTTTTCGCTTCTTTGGGATGCATCGCTTTAACCTCGTCCAGGGGAACATCGGTCATCAGTTCGTAATATCTAAGCATTAACGAGTCGGAGATCGACATGGTCTTGCCGAATATTTCCGATGGAGGTTCGGTAATGCCAATATAGTTGCCCAAAGATTTGCTCATTTTCTGGACGCCGTCCAAACCTTCGAGAATCGGGAGGGTGATGATTACTTGCGGCTCTTGTTTGAACTCTCTTTGAAGCTCTCTTCCCACCAACATGTTAAATTTCTGGTCGGTGCCCCCAATCTCAACATCTGATCCAAGATGGACCGAATCATATCCCTGTATTAAAGGATACAAGAATTCATGGATGGATATCGGCCGTTCCTTCTCAAACCGATTCATAAAATCTTCTCTCTCCAGCATGCGCGCCACGGTATACTTTGACGCAAGATTTATAATGTCGGTTATCTTTAGATCATTTAGCCAGTGGCTGTTGTAAACCACTTTTGTCTTATTTTTATCAAGGATCTTAAAGACCTGATCCTGGTAAGTTTGTGAATTTTTAACGATTTCTTCTTCCGTAAGAGGCTTTCTGGTCTCGGATTTTCCGGTGGGATCGCCGATCCGCGCGGTAAAATCTCCAACTAAAAAAATAACCTCATGTCCCAGATCTTGTAATTGCCTCAATTTATTTAAGATAACGGTATGGCCAAGGTGGATATCGGGAGCCGAAGGATCTGCTCCCCATTTGATCTTTAGCGGTTTGCCCTTCTTGAGTTTTTTAATAAGCTCCTCTTCAGGAATGACCTCAAGCGTGCCCTTCTTTATTATTTCAAATTGTTTATCAATATCTATTTGCATCCCAGCTCCAGCAATGCTTTCTTAATGATATTTTCGGGAACATTTTCACGGACCGTCACCCTGCCGATTGAAACCGGCAGCACAAACCTTACCTTTCCGGACCTGGCTTTTTTATCAAGCTTGATGGAACGCAGTATCTTCGCGGCGCTGACTTTAGCTTTAACCGGAAGCTTAAGGCGCGTCACCATTTCTTTAATTCTTTCATAGGTCTTTTGGTCGATTAGCTTTATCTTCCTGGCAATAAGCGACGCGGCAACCATCCCGAACGCCACCGCTTCCCCATGACTAAAAGCTTTATAACCGGTCAAGGATTCCACCGCATGGCCGATGGTATGGCCGAAGTTCAATATCATCCGGTAGCCGGACATTTCCCTTTCATCCTTTGAAACGACTTCCGCTTTTATCTTTGCGCAAAGATAGATCAGCTTTTGCCAAAATGCGGGCGTTACCTTCGGGTTGCCTTCAAGCATTTTGAAGATCGCGGGATCTTTTATGACGCCGTATTTAACCGCTTCCGCCAGCCCGTTCTTTAATTCTTTCGGAGGAAGGGTCGCGAGCACGTCAATGTCGATCAGCACCATTTTTGGCTGATAAAAGGCGCCGATCAGATTTTTTCCCTTATGATGATCGACCGCAGTCTTGCCGCCGATCGAAGCGTCAACCATCGCCAGCAAGGTTGTGGGGATATGGATAAGATCAACGCCGCGCATGTAAGTAGACGCGACAAATCCGGCCAGATCGCCGATCACCCCGCCCCCCAGCGCGATAATCAGCGCGTCGCGGTTTATCTTCAGGTCGATAAGTTTATCATAGGTCGCCGCCGCCGCGGAAAGTGTTTTGTGCTTTTCACCCGGCGGAAGCTCAAGTAAAAAAGCATTGCTGTTTTTTAGATTATTCTTTATCCATTTGCCGTACAGCCCGCCGACCGTATGGTCGCTTATTATGACTACCTGCGTTTTATTGAGCTTGCCGATATATTTTTTAATGTCCGAAAGTATCCCGCTCCCGATAATGAGGCTATAGCTTCGATCTTTTAATTTAACTTTTATTATGTTAGCCATTTTGCGATCTCCTCGACGGCTTTTTCCGGCGCGATATCGGAAGTGTCCACTTTGAAGTCGGCGGCTTTTTCATAAACAGGGTTCCTTTTTCCAAGTATTTGGCTGATATTTTCCATTTTATCGCCTTTCTCAAGCAGCGGCCGGTCTTTTGCATCTTTTAACCGTTCAAAGATCGCTTCCGGCCTCGAAGTTAAAAGCACCAGCGGCCCGATCTCTTTGAGCATTTTAACATTTTCCTCGCGCAATACAATCCCGCCGCCGGTCGAGATCACAAAATTATCGTAATCCTCCAAAGTTTTGATGATCTCGGTTTCGAGGTCCCTGAAATATTCTTCGCCTTTTTCCGCGAATATCTCCGCTATTTTTTTCTCTTCGGTGCCCTCGATCAGCTCGTCGGTATCAATAAATTCCATGCCCAGGCGCGCGGCCAGGCCTCGTCCAACCTCCGACTTGCCAACTCCCATAAAACCTATTAGAATGATATTCATCGTAATTTCCGCCCCCGTAGCTCAGTTGGATAGAGCGAGTGTTTCCTAAACACTAGGTCGCACGTTCGAACCGTGTCGGGGGCAATTTGATTATATCAAAATACGGAAGGAATTAAAATGGAACAAAAAAAACTGTTGACGGTCGTCGGAATTTCAATACTGCTGCTTTACTTTTTAGCGGCTTTCATCTGGCTTATAAATTTTCAGACCGACATCAAGGCTCAAAACGTCCAGCAGCTTATGCTGCTCTGACATCAGCGATAAAATTTTTGACCGCCTTTGTTATATCTGAAGAAAGATCCGCGTATTTTCTCACAAATTTCGGCGGGTTCGGGTATAATCCAATCATATCGTAGGTTACCAGTATTTGGCCGTCGCAATGCGGGCCCGATCCTATCCCGATAGTCGGTATTTTTAACGCTTTTGTAATTTTTTGGGCCGTATCGGGCGGCACCATTTCCAAAACTACCGCGAAACATCCGGCCGCCTCAAGCTTTTTGGCATCCCTGACGCTTACATCTTGAAGCTTATGCCCAAGTTTATTTACCGATTGCGGAGTAAAGCCCAAATGTCCCATGACCGGGATCCCGGCCCTGATCATGCTTTTAACCTCATCCAGATATTCCGCGCCTTCAAGCTTTACCGCTTCCGCCCCAGCCTTGACCAGATCAATGGCGTTTGATAATGCCTCTTTGGTTCCTTTCTGATATGATCCGAACGGCAGGTCAGCAACAACTAGCGCCCGATTTACCGCACGGGATACCGCTTGAGTATGAATTATCATTTCCGTCATCGTGACCGGAATGGTATTGCGATAGCCAAGCATCACGTTGCCCAGAGAATCACCGACTAAAATTATATCAATGCCGGACTCATCCAGCAGTTTCGCGATTGGATAATCGTAAGCGGTCAGCGCGGAAATATTTTGCTTTTTAATTATCGAAAGCGCGGTTATTTTTTCTTTTTTGACCATGGCATTTGATATTGTTCGCGATATAACGAAAACAGTTTTTCCTCAAGGATCTCGCGAGTTACAAAGCGCGTCAGATAGCCGTTCTCCGCGATCGAAACCGTCCCTGACGATTCAGACACAATAAGCACGACCGCGTCGCTGATCTCCGAAAGCCCCACCGCCGCCCGGTGCCGCGTCCCCAACCTTTTATCAAGGAGCTTTGATTCCGACAACGGAAGCAGGCAGCCTGCCGCCTGGATCCTCTCCCCGTGGATTATGACCGCGCCGTCATGCAAAAGCGATTTATTCTCAAAAATAGAGACCAGAAGCTCCATCGACAGCAGGGAATCAAGCCTGGTGCCCGAACGGATGTAATCATTGAGTCCGGTATTCCTTTCAAGAACAATGATCGCTCCGATCTTGTTTTCGGCCAGCCATTCCACCGCCCGGACAAGCAAACGGATAAACCATGAGGAAGACGGCGGGGATATTCCAATCCGCCGCAAGAACCCTCCCCTCCCCAGCCTCTCGAGAGTTCTTCTTAATTCCGGCTGAAAAACGATTATCAGGACGACCAGTATCGCCGCGGAAAACTTTTCAAACAGCCAGTTCAATGTCCGCAAATGGAGAAATTCCGCCGCGATATAGAGCGTTGCCAGCAGGATCAGCCCGCGGAGCAGATTTGCCGCCTGCGTTCCCCTTAGCCATAATATCAGGTAATAAAAGAAAACGGCGACGATTGAAACATCAATGACATCAAGCGCCCATCTTAACTGCATCACATCACCACATCGTTTAAAGTAAGGTCTTCGTATGATTCGCGTTTGAAGATCAAGGTCGGGATGCCGTTGTTGACCAGCGCCATGGCCGGACGGCCGACCCGGTTGTAGTTTGAAGCCATGGAATAGTTATATGCTCCGGTGCAAAACACCGCCAGAATATCTCCCACCTTTATTTCCGGAAGTTCGATGTCCTTTATCAGCTTGTCGCCCGATTCGCAGAACCTGCCGGCAACCGTTACTTTTTCTTTTTTGCCGCCGCCCGCCCGGTTCACTATCTGGGCTTCATATTTTGCGTCATACAGTATCGGCCTGGGGTTATCGGACATCCCTCCGTCAATGGAAACATATTTCCTGATGCCCGGTATATCTTTGACCCCACCCACGGTATAAAGCGTAACCCCGGCCGTTCCGACTATCGAACGTCCCGGTTCAAGTATGAGTTTGGGCCCACCGGGAAACAGGTTTGTAAACAGGCCGATTATTTCTTCGGCAAAAGAATCGACGGAAACGACCTCATCCGATCCGGAATAATCTATCCCCAAACCCCCGCCCATATTAATTTCCAAAGTTTCAAGCCCGGTTTCTTTTTTAATCCTTCCGGCCAGGTCGGCAAGCGCTTCTATTTCCGACAAGAAAGGTTTAACCTCAAATATTTGCGAGCCGATGTGGGCATGTATCCCGACATAATTTACATGGCTCATTTTTACGGTCATTTTCACCGCTTCAACCGCCAGGTCTTTCGCGATCCCGAATTTTGAATCGATCTGGCCGGTTTGGATAAATTCATGAGTATGAGCGTCTATTCCGGGATTTATCCGGAAAAGGATATCAACTTTGGAATTCAGCTTTTTTGAGACTTCATCAAGCAGTTTCAGCTCGTCAAAATTGTCAACCACTATCCTGCCTATCCCCGCCTCCACCGCTTCTTCCAGCTCTTTCCTGGTCTTATTATTGCCGTGGAAATAAACTTTTTTAATGTCACAGCCGGCTTTCCTTGCGGTATAGAACTCCCCGCCGGAAGAAACGTCCAGGCCAAGCCCCTCGTCGCACATGATCTTTAGGACGGCCGTATTGCACAGCGCTTTGCAGGCATAGATCACCAAAGTATTGTCGTAACGATTTTTGAACGCGGATTTATATTCGCGGCATCTGCTCCTGATAGTGGTCTCGTCCAAAACATAAAGAGGCGTGCCAAATTCGGCGGCTAATGAAGCCAGCCCGCACCCGCCTATTTCGAGGAGGCTCGCGCTATTGATTTTCGAGGTTATTGGTTGGTTCATATCTTTGATCCTTTAAAAAATTATACCATTTTTTGAGTCCCTTTTCAAAAGGCGCTTTATACAAGAAAATGCTCCTAAAATACGATTAATATAATGTAAAGGGGTAAAAGATGAAATTTTCTCTTGTTTTTAACGATATATATGTGAGGGGAAATGGTATCCCCCAAAAGAGTAACGGAGATTACTAATATGGCAATACTTGAAAGAGTTGGAATAGCATTTCGAAAAATGGCAGGGACATTAGGCCTGTCATCGGAATCTCCTGTCAAAGCAACCGCAAATCTGCCGCAGGTTAGCGGTTCGGTACTTATCAATCCCCCCATTCTTCCTGGTTCGATACTTTTACAGCGACCCCCCATAACTGATCATGTACCATCGGAGCAGATCAGGTTCAACCTTCCTGATGATCATCCCATTATTCGGGATTTTCCATCGGATTTAAATGACACTTCCCGCATCGGCGACTTTCTCGTCAGAGAGGGGCTGGCCTATGGAGGAATGGCAGTGGTACTTAAGGGTTACGATACCGAATTTAGGCATGAATCCGGAATGGTTGCGCTTAAAATGACCAGTAGAAAACATGCTCAAGCTCTAAGAATAGAAGGAAAAATCCTTGAAGTATTATCAAGATACAATTCGGATAATATTCCAAGATACATTGACAGTGGAGATCTGGCCGATTCAAAAGGAGTCTTTTTAGCCCAGGAATATATTGAAGGCCCAAGTCTCCTTCAGCACATCACTGAAGCGGGTGTACTTCCGCTCGATCGGTCGTTACGCATCTTGAAAGATGTATGCAATGCCCTGAAGATAGCCTATGAAGCAAAAGATCGCAAAGGGAACGAATTAAAATTTATCCATAGAGACTTGAAGCCTTCGAACATAATCTTAAGGAACAATGGCCAGGCGGTAGTAATAGACTGGGGATTGTCTCGGCCCAGACCGGGCAGTATTGTTGGCACTCCTCTATACATGGCCCCCGAACAGATGCTCGGTTTGGACATGGATCATAGAAGCGATATCTATGCGGCAGGCGTGATCCTTTTTCTCATGCTTACCGGGAAGAATCCGTTTCTTCCTCAAGATCTTAAAGACCGGCAGGATCTGACACCTCAAGATAAATTTAATTATATCATGGGTTTAAAAGCGCAGGGCCTTCCTACGCTCGGATTAATAACAGGCAATGACAGCGCACAAAAGATGATCGAATATCTATTAAGCGAAATGACCGAGATTGAACCCGACCAGAGACTTGGCTCCTACGACGAACTTCTAGATAAAATAGATCAGATCCTAAAAGAACTCTCCACGGTGAGATCTTCCGCCGCGATACAACCGTCTGGGGGAACAACTTTAATTGATAATGCTCCCACCATGGTCGATCAGGAACCCCCGGTCTTCATCGAGCCTCCCACCTCATAAATTAATATCACCTGAAATTTCCCTAATCCTGTCAAGATAACTATTTGTCATGAGTAATTATCTTCTATCCTTCCCGCCGGCAAATGCCATGGTCGGGAGAGTGTCTTTTTCCCGTTCCGGCACGGTTGACAGGAAATGTCTGGCTCCCCAACTCCATGCCCAACAGGAAGCGGTCCCTCAAACAGCTATTCATCAGATAATTTCAGAGCATGTTAGGTCACATAAACAGGACGTGGTTCTGGCCCTAAACGCAGATAGCATATCCGCGCAGGGTAGAGATTTTTTAAGACAGGCGAATATATTAGAAGATTTTAACGCACGGTGCGAAACGGTCGTTTATGGTTCCCACCTTAAAAGAGGCAACAATCATTTGCGCAGCTTCGTGGTTGATGAAGAGGAATCTCATATTGCTTCCCCGGTACTGGCCAATAAAGCCGATACTGATGTGTTTAATGAAGAAGCCAGAGTCTTTTTGGTTTCGCCGGAAAAGACCATATTTTTGAACAATTATGGGATAAATAATTCGCCGAAAAGGGACATACATAATATATTTGATGGGAATATCGGCGTCGTCCCGTTATCGGGGCTGGAAGTTTTTTCGGCTCTGGCTTATTCGCTTGGATATTTAAAGTCGGGCCCGGAGTTAAAAGAAAGATTGCGGACTTCAAATTCGCCAAGACATGAATTAAGAGCTTTTTATTCCGCCCTGTACGCGGAGCAGGCAATGCTGGATTTGCAGGTAAATGCGTCTTCGCTGAGCGATGGAACCCTTTCTCTTTATTCCGATCCGCAAGGTCGCGCGCTATCCTCGGTCGAATACATAAGGACCGTGCTTGGGACTCAATTAATGCCAAAAACGGAACAGGACCTCGGCGCCGCGTTCAAACTTTTAAATCCCGCTGATATCAAATATTTGAATAAAGAAGAAATAGAAAGATATAAAATATTCATGGGAACCAGGATGGTCCCAGTCTAACCCATCAGCTTGTATTCGATCGAATCTTTTAGCGCCAGCCAGGAAGCATCAATGACATTTGTTGAGACCCCCACCGTTCCCCAGTCTTTTTTATCATCGGACGACTCAACGATAACCCTTACCCTGGCCGCGGTGCCGGCCTGCGAATCGAGCACCCTTACTTTATAGTCCGTAAGCTTTACTTCTTTTATCTGCGGATATATGTCTTCCAGCACGTTACGCAAAGCATTGTCCAAAGCATTGATCGGACCGTCTCCCCTGCCTTTTGATTCATAATCCTTCCCTTTTACTTTTATCTTTATCCAGGCGTCAACATCAAGCCCCTCTTCGCCTTTTTTCTTTGTTTCAACCTTAAATTCCTCAAGCTCAAAAGCCGGCTTTAAAACACCCAGGGCGCGTTTGACCAAAAGCTCAAAACTGGCCTCCCCTTCTTCAAACTGATAACCCTGGTGTTCCATCTCTTTTAAAACCTTGATCAATCCTTTGATTTCCGGGGTTTCTTTTTTAAGGTCAACGCCGTATTCTTTGGCTTTGTAAATCAGATTGGATATGCCGGACAGTTCTGACACCGTAACATGGCGTTCGTTGCCCACCAGTTCGGGATTTATGTGTTCATACGTCTTGGGATGCTTAAGCACCGCGGAAACATGGATCCCGCCTTTGTGCGAAAACGCGGAGCGGCCGACAAACGGCTGATGGGCGGATACCGGGAGATTGGCTATTTCCGCAATATGTCTTGATAATTCGGTAAGTCCTTTTAAATGCTCATCAGAGATGCAATCCATTTTCAATTTTAATCTGATAATGGGAATGATCGAACAGAGATTGGCGTTGCCACAACGCTCGCCGTAACCATTGATCGTTCCCTGCACATGGGTGCATCCGCATTTGATCGACATGCCAGAAACAGAAACGGCACATTCCGAATCGTTATGCGCATGTATCCCGAGCTCCGCTTTGACAAACTTTTTTACTTCTCCGATAATATCCTGCACTTCAAACGCGAGCGAACCTCCGTTTGTGTCGCATAGGCACAAGACATCGGCCCCGGCTTCTTCGGCGGTCTTCAAGCATTTCAATGCATAGGTAGGATTGCTCTTATATCCGTCAAAGAAATGCTCCGCGTCAAATATCACTTCCCGGCCTTTGGATTTCAAATAAGCGATCGTGTCTTTTATCATGACCAGATTTTCTTCAAGTGAAATGCCCAGCGCGTCGGTTACGTGGTAATCCCAGGTTTTGCCGAATATCGAGACCGCCGGAGTTCCGGCCTCGATCAGGGTCGCGATGTTCTTGTCATCTTCTACTTTGATATTTGCCCTGCGGGTGGAAGAAAAAGCAACCAGCTTGGCATGGGCAAACTTTATTGCTTTCGCCTTTTTGAAGAATTCAATATCTTTTGGGTTCGAGCCCGGCCATCCGCCTTCGATATAATGTATTCCGAAGTCGTCAAGTAAGTGGACGATCTTGAGTTTGTCCTCGACCGTGAACGAAATGCCCTCGGTCTGTGCGCCGTCGCGGAGTGTGGTGTCTAAGAGTTTGACTGTCATTATGGGAAAATTATATCATTAAGACGGAAATTATACTACTTTCCCGGATTCTTTTTTGGGACAGCGAGGAATAAGACTAATAACGTATGCCGCCATAACTTGAGGTAACATTTTGGCACCTCAAGTTTTCTTCTGTTGTTAACTGAAACATAAAATCTTCAGGAAATCTGCTGATATTTCTCTTAACCTGTCGTTTTAAGTACTTGGTTTCGATCCCATATAGCACTGCCAACTCAAAATCCATCATTACCTTATGTCCTCGGACTAGGTATATTTTGCTGTCAATTTCGTCAACTGCTGTGATTTTCGTCATTTTTACCACTCCTTGCTTCAATTTTTATCCACTCTAAAATTGCGCCCGCTGGATATTTATTCTGGCTTACTGTTTATTCAACTGCTATGAAGATTGTTTCTTATAATTAAGCGCTAGAAATCTTATGGACAGGGAAATGGCGTATACTTGTATAAAGAATATTATAAAAGAGGTACAATGATATTGTGAGGTGTTGCATTATATGAATAAAAAACAATTAGCAGCATTGTGGATGGGCGGAATATTAATATTTTTAAGGTGCTTTTATCCCATAAATTATGTTGTTATTAGCGGTAGAAAGCTTGACCCAAGCACGCATCCGGGATTTCTACCTACTACCGATTTTTATACAACAATCCTACAAGTATTAGGGATTGCGATTCTAACAGCTATAATTATTTGCTCAATAAAAGACAGAAATTTATAATGGAAAAACTAAAACTCTTAACTATGACCCTGCTATTATTTTTCTTTATTGTCGCCAGCGTTTTATATGTCAATCTTATCGATGTCAAGACATACGAAGATATGATTGATGTTGGGAAAGTTTTTTCTTATTGTCTCATGATTGGCGATGCCGACGGGATGAAACGCCGGGCTTCCAATGAGCTAATAAAGAAAATTGATAAAAGAAAATATGAGCAAGTTGAAGAAAATCAGGACGACTATGACGGCCTTGAGATAGCCAATTTAAGGGCGTTTGGAAATACCGTCGTTTGCACATATGCTTTACGCTATCCAGCCATTATGATTTATTCTGTAGTTCTTGAGACCAATCCAATTCGAACATATTGGGAAAAAGCAAGATTCTTTTTGAGTTCTACCCCCATATTGGAAAGATTTATTGAATCTCCAAAATTTAAAGCAAGGTGGTATGTTGTCGAATATTATACTGAAAGCAATTATGCACAATATACAAAAGAGGATCTTAAGGAATTCAATTTAATATCTCAATTGCCAGCATCTTTAGAGGGTTCTTACTGGAAGGAATGGGACAAATTGCTCTTTGGCGATGAAAGTAAATTGGAGATATTACTAAATGCCGCAGAAATGCAAGAAGCGAAATGGTCAAAAGAAGAAATAATAAAACAATATAGAGCAACAGCCAGTCTTATAAAACAACATATTTTGACAATTTGGAATCAAAAGCAAAAAGTGACGGAAGAAAAACTTTTAAGGGAATACTTAGAAAAGGCAAAGAACATTAGAAGAGGAGAAAGATATCCTCTCTGACCTGCCCCCATCTTCAGTACGATCATGAACCTGTCTGTGGGTTTATCCTCCGAGGCAGGCAAACGTTGTGGCTTTTAGCCCTCCCAAAATCGTTCTTTAAGACAGAAATACAAAACGCTAAAGAAGCTCATTATAATCAATGTTATTAATATTAAATAACCGGAAAAACAAGACAGATAATATATAATTCGCGGTTTAAGGGCATATATAATCGCAAATATTGAAGCACCAAATGAAGCAATTATTACAGATCTAAACCAGAATTTATGGCAAATCAGGTTCCATGGACAACCTAGTCTATTGTCCTCTTCGTATCTCATGAAACCATCGAATTCATTGTCTTTCCCCAGTTTAATATACTTTTTCTCGAAATCGCGCAAAGCTGCACGTCCATCATTTACTAAAGTATTATTCCTCTTTTCTATAAATAAAAACGCAAGAGAAATAACCAGCCCAAACACTCCTATGGCAACTCGCATAGGCCATTCGTCGCATTTCACTTGGCTATACCCATAAGCCAAAGCACCTATTACTAATAAAAAATAATTAAATGCCCAATATCGTTGTTCAGCGTGATGCTTAAACCAATCCCAAGCGTATTTATAGGCAAATTCACGATCATTATCATTATCTTTAATAAATTCCATCATCCCTTTCCTTTTTCAGCAACAATCTCAACCGATGCTGAACACCCCAGCCTATTCGCCCCCGCCTCGATCATCCTTTTCGCGGTTTCATAATCTCTGATCCCGCCAGCCGCTTTTACGCCAAGCTTATCGCCAACAACACTTCTCATTAGCCGAATATCTTCTTCTTTCGCTCCTGCCGTTGAAAAACCGGTTGAGGTCTTAACAAAGGCAGCGCCGGCCTGTTTAGACAATTCACAGGCGAGTTTCTTTTCATCATCATTTAATAAAGCTGTTTCAATGATAACTTTCACTGGAATTTCACCGGCAGCTTCAATCACTCCATTAATATCTTTAAGGACATAATCTTTATCTCCGGCTTTTATTGCGCCAATTGCGATAACCATATCAACCTCGTCCGCGCCAAGACCGATAACCCTTTTCGCTTCATCAGCTTTGCTTTCTGAAAGATTGGCTCCCAAAGGAAAGCCGATGACCGCAACCACCTTGCATTTCGAATCTTTAAGTTCTTTCTTGGCAAGCTCAATATATCTAGGATTAACACAAACCCCAAAAAAACCATATTCTTTCGCTTCTTCGCACAATTTAATGATATCGTTTGGCGTGGCTTCCGGCTTTAGATTTGTATGTTCAATGTAAGGGATAAGATCTGAAGGTTTATCGATTTTTATCTTCATGGCGTAATCATAGGATAATGAATATTTGAAGTCAAATAGCTTGTTTTTATTTGCATTATTCTGTTATAATCCCTTCATGACCAAGAAAAAAGTTTTCGATCTTATCATAGATAATAAGAACGCAATTAAAGGCTTCGGAGTAAAAAAGTTGGGCATTTTTGGTTCTCAAGTCAGCGGCACAACTCACCTCAAAAGCGATGTCGATGTACTTGTCCAATTTGAGAACAAAACCTTTGACAATTATATGGGCCTTAAATTTTTCCTGGAATCAATTTTTAAAACAAAAGTCGATCTTGTGACAGACAGCGCGATAAAACCAACTTTAAGGCCGATAATTCTAAAACAGGTCAGATATGTCAAGGGATTATAAAGTATTCATTCAAGATATTTTATCTGCGATAAAAAAGATCGAATCTTATACCGATAATCTGAATATTGATAAATTCAAATCAAACGATAAGACCATTGATGCTACCGTGAGGAACCTCGAAATTATCGGTGAGGCCGCAAAGAATATCCCGGCCGAACTGCGAAATAGACATAAACAGATCGAATGGAAAAAGATCGCCGGATTAAGAGACATCCTCATCCACGAATATTTTGGCGTGGACATTGATATACTTTGGGATATTATTAAGAACAAACTCCCCGAACTTAAAAAAGCTCTTTTAATAATTAAATAGTATTGCTTCTCCTTAACACAACCCTTGACGCAAACGAATGTTTGATTTTTCCCGTATTACCTGCTAATATTTTATAAATGAGCCTTTTTTCTAAAGAACCCGATTATTCAACCCTTTCATACGAAGAAGTAAAAAGTATCGCCTCAAAATGCGAAAAGTGCCCGCTCTCCAAAGGCAGAACAAAGGTTGTTTTTGGGACCGGGCCGGTTCCCTGCGATCTGATGCTTATCGGCGAGGCGCCGGGAGCGGATGAAGATATTAAAGGTGAACCTTTCGTCGGCCGCGCCGGACAGCTCTTGACCCAGATACTTGCTTCCGTCGGGATCAAAAGGCCGGATGATATATATATTGCTAATACGGTTAAATGCCGCCCACCGGAAAACCGCGCGCCTCTTGCCCCGGAGCAGGAAGCCTGCTGGCCGTATCTTCAGGCGCAGATATCAACGTTTATCAAACCAAAAATAATAATCCTTGCGGGAGCGCCGGCCATTAAAGCGGTTTTAAAAAGCGACGAACCTATTTCTAAAATACGCGGTAAGTGGCAAAAACTGCCGGGAACAGACATTGCGGTCATGCCGATCTTTCATCCCGCCTACCTCCTCCGCAACCCCTCCAAAGAGCCGGGGAAACCCAAGTGGATAACCTGGCAGGACATGAAGGAAATTAAGGGCGCGCTGGAGTATCATCGGAAGTTAAAGGAACTGGCTAAAGAGGATTGAAAGTTTAAACTCCTTTTTAATTAACAATTTCTCAATTAACAACATTGTATCGCCTTCGGCGATTTTTTAATACAGTAGATTCCGAACGGAAGTGAGGAATACATCGTTATTAATTGTGTCATTGTTAATTGTTAATTAATATATTTAACTATCTCGTTCAATGCTTTCCTGTTTTTGGGATGCGGCAAAAGCCCTTCTTTTGGATAACCCAGAGCAAGCATTGCGATTACTTCCTGATTTTTGTGGATTCCAACAACCTTCTTTACCCTTTTTTCATCAAACCAGCCGACCCAGCATGAACCGATCCCAAGTTCCCATGCCGTAAGCGCCATATGTTCAATTGATATCCCCATGTCAAGGTAATACCACTTTTTATTGATAATAGCAGACATCACTTTATGGAACATATCGATCGGCCCGGCGGTAGCCACGATCACGACCGGCGCTTCCTCGACAAAAGAATTGATCACGACTTTTGAACCCAGCGGCATTTTTGCCCCGAGCTCTTTGATCTTTTTTTTGTCCTTTACGACATAGAAATGCCAGGGCTGCGTGTTGGAAGCGGACGGCGCCAGCCGCGCCGCTTCAAGAATTATATTCAGTTTTTCTTCTTCGATCGGTTTGTCGGAATAATCACGCACACTAAAGCGCTCTTCTATGACTTTTAAAACATTTGATCCGATCATGACGCACCTCCAGAATTCAGATCAGAACTTCAATCCAAAATCCTTAAATTCTCCGGTCGGCGGGGACCAGTCAATTTCTTTGTCCCTGACATAATGCCCCATCTCATTCTGAACGGCGGTCAGGAATGACTTTAGTTTTTCCTCATCGCCTTCGGCGACTATCTTAACTTTGCCGTCAGGCGTATTCTTGACATAACCGGCTATTTTAAATACCGGCGCCAGACGGTCGGCGGTAAACCTGAACCCCACCCCCTGGACATTCCCCGAATAATAAATTTCAACTCTTTTTTGCGCCATAAGAATAGATATTTGATCAGATAAGCTTATCCGTTATCATCCTCTCTGCGATCAGGACCGCGTTATAAGCCGCGCCGCGCCGCAGGTTGTCGGAAACAATCCACATTTCGAGGCCTCTCTCCTGCGAAATATCTTCCCTCACCCTTCCAACCAGGGTCTCGTTTTTACCGACGCAGTCGATCGGGGTCGGATAAACGCCTTTGGACGGCTCGTCCATTACTTTGACATCGGCAAAATCGGCCATCAGCTTTCTGGCTTCCGCGGCCGAGAGCTTCTTTTTGGTGGTGATATTGACCGATTCCGAATGGCCGATCAAGACCGGCACACGAACGGTCGTCGCAGTCACTTTGATCGAATTATCTTCAAATATTTTCCTGGTCTCGTTGACCATTTTCATCTCTTCTTTGGTATAACCATTGTCCATGAACTGGTCGATCTGCGGAACGACATTAAAGGCAATGCGTTTAAATATGCATTTGACCTCAACTTTGGCATTCGGATCGGCCAGCAAAGCTCTGCTCTGGGTTAGCAGTTCTTCAACCGCCTCTTTTCCCCAGCCTGAAACCGACTGGTAGGTTGAAACCACTATGCGTTCGATTCCAACCGCGTCATAGATCGGTTTTAGCGCAAGCACCATCTGCGCGGTCGAGCAATTGGGATTGGCGATTATACCTTTGTGATTTTTAATGGCATGGCCGTTCACTTCCGGCACGATCAGCGGGACATTGGGGTCCATGCGGAAATGCGAGGTGTTGTCGATCACAACACAGCCTCTTTTAACCGCTTCGGGCGCTAATGCCGCGGAGGGTTTGGCTCCGGCGGAAAACAGCCCGATCTCCATGCCTTCAAACGATTTTGGCTCCGCCAGTTCAACCGTATATTCTTTTCCCTGAAATGAAACTTTGGTCCCGGCGGTGCGCTCGGAAGCCAGCGGCAGGAATTTGTTTATCGGGAAATTTCTCTCCTCCAGGACTTTCATCATCTCTTTGCCCACCATGCCGGTGGCGCCAAGAACGCAGACATTATATTTTTTAGCCATTTCGATCCCCTCTTTTTAGTATTATAGCAAAAAATCGCATAATTTGTTACACTAATCCCCATGTACATCATGACCCTTAAGCATTTCAATACCATTGTCCAGCACTGCCTGAACTATTTGCCTTATGAGGCGGGCGGTTTTTTGGGTGGAAGAGAAAATGTGATCCTTGGAATATTCCCGCTTAATAATTTCGCCGGGTTTGAAGGAAAAGACAAATTCGAGGTGGCTTCTTACATGTCCGCTTCCGTTTATGAATATTTTGCGAAAAATAAGATCCAGGTGATCGGCTTTTACCATTCCCACCCCGACCGCAACCTCCCCATCCCCTCGCAACAAGATGTCCATGCCTCGCTGATAACACCGGGCGTAAAGCTTAATATGATCGTGAGCATCAATGATATCCTCGATGTGAATGTTGCTTTATACGAAACCATAAATGAAAAACCGATAAAGCAGATCATTAAAATAGTCAGGGACGGAGCAATAGATAAGTATTTAATTTAATTAACAATTAACAATGACACAATTAATAACAATGTATTTAATTATAAAGTGCGAAGCACACAAAGTTGTTCATTATTAATTGGGAAATTATTAATTATCTTCAGGCGGTTTGATCTTTTTGATCAACGAGGGGTTGGCCATCAGCGTCAGGTCCGGGGCAAGCATGTTACGAAGGGCTTCGATCTCCGATTTAGAAGGTTCTTTAGGCTTTTCCTCCGTGTGTTCTGGAATATCCTCAATTGTCGTTCTTTGAATGTTCGGGTTATAAAGCGTGATCAGCTCTCCGTAGTAGATGGCGTCCAGGTCAGAGGTTTTAAGCCCAATACTGAACGTAAAATACTCCCTCGCCTCCGCCGGCGACCAGTCCCTTCTATTCGGATCGTAATTTACCGTCATTTAGATCTTTGTCCTGTAGCCAAGAAACGCGTTCAACCCTTTATATGTGGGGCTAAAGCCGGTGCGTATCGCCCCAAATCCCATTTCCACATAAAGCGTTTCGCTCTTTCCCATTTTGCTGTCAAGTCCGGCATAGATTTCTCCCGCCACTGCGCCGGACACGTGGCCAGTTGTCAAAGCGAGATAATTCAACCCCCCGCCGGCATAGACGCCCACCCGATTATCTTCAGGCTGGACAAGCCTCCATAGCCCATCGACAAAGATCAGAGCATGTTTGCGTTCAATGCTGTCAGCGTCTTTGCCGTCGGCATACATAAGACCGGTTTTAACGGAGAGGTTGCTGTCAAAAAGATCGTTCCACTTTAGATCAAGGCGCCCGCCGGGAATATTGGCCAGAAGCCCAAGTGAAAAGCCGAATTCAAGCGGATAGCCGTATTTTACCGATTTCTTTTCCGGCAAAACCGGCTTTAAGGTTTTACTGCCGAGTTTATTCTTTAAAAGCTGTTCATCCCTTTTCATTTTTGCAATCTGCAGAGCGGCGCTTTTTTGGGCCGCGCTCAAGGCAAAAGAAAAACTTGAAAGGGCCAGCATCATTATGACAATAAGTAAAAATATTTTTCTCATGAGTTCTTTTCCATTAACGCGGAAAGTATAGCACAAACCTAAAATCCTATCTAGGGTTGGAACCTGCGACTAAAAGTCGCGGTTCCAACGAGAAATACTAATTATTTCTCTGTTCACCTGATGGAACCGAGAGTTTTACTCTCAGGTTCCATCCTATATAGATTCTTGCACAAAAAAATCTCTTGACAAACTTTCCCTCTGGTATACAATTGTATACCATTAAGGAGGAGCAAGTCATGAACTTAAACCAAAAGCAGCAGGAAATATTCAATTATGTAAAAGACTACATAGAATCAAGAGGATTTCCCCCGTCTATTCGCGAGGTCTGCCGGGCGGCGGGATTCGCTTCCCCCCGCGCCGGACAGAAATATCTGCAGGCGCTTGAAGAAAAAGGCTATATCCAGAGAGAGAACAAACCGAGAGGCATCAAGCTTCTGGCCGGAGCTACTGTAAAAGGCGTGCTCCTGCCCTTTCACGGCTTTATCGCCGCCGGAGCCCCTATCGAGGTGGTCGAGCAGAGGGAAGAGATGGAAGTCCCGGCAACGCTGGTGGGCAGAAAGCCGTGTTACATTCTCCAGGTAAAGGGCAACAGTATGATCGAGGACCACATACTAAACGGAGATTTCATAGTGGTAGAGAAAAAAGAAACGGCGGATGACGGCGACGTGGTGGTGGCGCTGATCAACAACGAATCTGCTACTCTTAAAAGGCTTTATCGTGAAAAGACCCGCATCCGTCTCGAGCCGGCCAACTCGACCATGAAACCTATATATGTAAAGGATGTTGCCGTTCAGGGAACAGTACGCGGACTCTTTAGGAAATTCTGATCCCTTGCATTATGGATACTGAACAGAAGTTAACAATATTAGGAAATGCCGCAAAATATGACATTTGCGCGTCAACCGCGGCTCCACAGAAAAGGTCGAAGGACCAGAACTATATTGGGTCAAATGCTCCCGCCGGGATCTGCCACAGCTACACGCCCGACGGCAGATGCGTGTCGCTCCTAAAAGTGCTGATGACCAATTCCTGCAAGAACAACTGCAAATACTGCGTGAACCGCGTGAGCAACGACTTTGAAAGGACAGGTTTTGAACCCGAAGAACTGGCAAGGCTGTTCATGGAGCTTTACCGGAGGAATTATCTTGAAGGGATATTTTTAACATCCGGCGTTCAAAAAAGCACGGCCTACACCATGGGAAGGATGATCGAGACGCTTGAGATACTGCGCTTCAAATACAAATATCGTGGTTATGCACATTTAAAAGCCCTGCCCCACACCCCCTCCAATCTTATCGAAAGAGGAGCGCGATTGGCTGACAGGATGTCCGTGAACCTTGAAAGCCCAAACCCCAAGAGATTAAAGGCGATCGCGGAAGAAAAGAATTTCATGCTGGACCTTATCCAGCCGGTCAATATGATCCAAAAGCAAATACAAAAAGGATTGCTAAAGTCCGGACAGACCACGCAATTTGTCGTAGGAGCGGCAGAAGAAACCGACGCTGAACTTCTACGAACAACTTCCTGGCTTTACAAAGTAAAAGAACTCAAGAGAGTTTATTTCAGCGCCTACATCCCTCCTACTCCCTCCTCCTCCCTCACTTCCCTCCCCGTTCCTCTTTTAAGGGAACATCGCCTCTATCAGGCCGACTGGCTGATGCGCTTTTATTATTTCGACATCAATGAAATGGTGCTCCAGAATGATCAGAACCTTTCGCTGGAGATCGACCCTAAAATGGCCTTTGCCATTAAGAACGCGGAACGCTTCCCTCTTGAAATAAATAAAGCGCCATTCCGATCTCTTCTTAAGATCCCGGGGGTTGGGCCGACCGCGGCCAGGAGAATTTACCGCGCCCGGCAGGAAAATCGGTTGACCGACATTAACGAGTTAAAAAACATGGGAGTAGTTGTAAAACGGGCAAAACCGTTTATACTTATTAACGGGAAAGCGCAGGGAAGCGTTAAGAATATCATGACCGTAAAACAGCTTGAATTGTTCCAGTCGATGACATCACAGCTCGCTTCCGATCGGTCGCCGCTCCTTTTAACATGACACAGCTAGAGCTTTTTGAGCTTCCAAAAGAGGAAGAAAA
>JBAZPF010000007.1:0-25796 GCA_041648295.1 Candidatus Margulisiibacteriota bacterium
TGCATAAAATCCCTGCCCAGCCTGGCATGCAAATCGGCGCCAAAATTGGCGATTGTTATCCCTTCTTTTATTGTAAAATCGTTATGGTAGGCGCCGCCATACGCCCATATTCTCTTTTTGCCGTCCGCGATCAGCTTGAGGATTAATCGCCTAGTGTTTTCATTGATAACCTCGCCCAGCTTTTCGTTGTCTTCTCGGTATTTTTTATAGTATTCATCGAAATCGGCGCAATTGGAGCCGTAGATATTTGCCTGATTGTTTTTGGCCATTTGTAAAAGTCCCCCAATCGCTTTGCGATTGGGGTGGCGCCCAATCCACTTACTGCAAACCGGGCCTAAAACTCCCGTCCTTTTATATTCATTAAGCTCCCTAAGGGCCGCCATGCCGGACGGCAGGGTTTCGATAATCCCGTCATCATAATGAGAATCATGCAACGTTGGCAATATATGAGAGACAAAGCTCTCAAGCGTTGACGGCTGGTCGGACGCTTCTTTATGTAGTTCTCCCCAGCTTATAACCATTGCTCCTTGATCGATCGCGGGTTTTACCGCTTCTTCGATGGCGGCATAGTGGAATACAAGATATTCAGAGGTTGCATAAATTGGAGCGCTGACTATTGTTACCGTAGCGCTGCGGTCGTAAAAGATTCTGGTTACCGGAGCAGGTTCGGGAGCTTTTACTTCTCTTTTTACCTGACAGCCGAGAAGCAGTGAAGCTCCACCCAATAAAAGTGATCTTCTTGAAACGGCAAGTTTATCCATAAGTTTACTTCGTGCATAAACCGCCGCGGATTTCAGGGGTTTTTAAATTTATTTACTTTTCACGCCGGAAGTAGTTTGAACTTCTCCAATATTAGCCACGCCGTTTCCTTGTCCGGCGTTAGGATTAGCATCATGAACCTCAACTGCAGTTCCATAACCAACTGATTGTTCTTTAAATATTTCAGGCCTAAAGCTTATTTTTACCCTTGGCAAAGGAAATTTCAAACCACTAGTTGCGCTCTTAAAATGACTAGTTGTATCTGTTTCTCCTATCTTAGCAGATGTTATCACTACTTCACCATTTGCGTTGACCTTAAATTTAAATGCCGTATTCCCTTTAATTTTTGCTAGCGGAGTGCTCCCGTCTGTTTTTCTAATTTCCTGCGAGACATATGTCCGGTACGCTCCTTGAATTGTGCGCCCCACAACATGATGAAAATCTATAACCGCATATTTTTGATAATCATCAGACTGTTTGGATATATCGGTTAACTCTTTATTTCCCGCTTGAAGTCGATCCCTGTCCAAGTCATAACGGTATTCTCCAGGCGCCTCTGTACTGACTTGTTTTGGTGCTGTTGCCTGTTTCGCCGGCGGTGCCGCAGGTTGTGCTGGCGCCGGTTTTGGCTGTTCAAATGATCTCGTCGCTACTGTTTTGCCGCTCCAGCTATTAGCAACCTCTTTTAATGCCACTCTTTGTTTATTAATATCAATTACATATATTTTCTTTTCTGAAGAAACATAATATGCCGTTTTCTCGCCATTGCCATCCGGCCGATTTATGGCACTAATATCAGGCCTATCATCTACAACCGCGGCCAGCGTCTTTTGCCCGTCAACAACCGCCACATATTGCATCATGTTGTCAACCTTGATAAAAGTGCCCGGCTTAAGAGCATTTAGATTTTTTGGCATTGTTGTTAATACCAGCGGATTATCGGGCGACCGGCCGATCAAGGTAAATGAGACTTTTTGATTAGAAGCATTTGTCAAGCCGTCCGGAACGCTCGCTGTACCGTTAAGCGCTTCTATAGAATTTTTAGCCGGATTGTAAATCGCCAGCGCCTTTCCGTTGAGTCCGACCAGAAGCGTTTCTCCTTTATGTACATCCCTGCCGTTGGTCAATTTGAAGTCGGTATCCGCGAGGTACTGGAAAGTTACGCGAGGCGCCGGCTTTCCATGGGTATTAATTCCAATCTCAACTCCATCGCCTTCCTGCCTCACAACATAAGTTGACCCTTGAGGAATAGTTCCGCCATCGGTTGTAATGTTTGCGCTAACTGCATTCGACTCTGCCAGCTTCGAATTTGTTCCTCCTGAACTTGCCACGTTTTCGGGCGCCACAGGCACAACTGCTGGCGGCTTGGTGCCTGGAGTTGGGTTTGCCGGTGCGGGTTTTGCGGGTTTTGCGGGTTTTGCGGGAGCGGAGGAATCCCCTCTAACCTCCGGCGGCACTGCATAATAGAATTCTGTCTGACCATTCTTCCGCTCTATCGTAATAGTATCTCCATTTTGCGAAAGAGTGTCTCCCTCGTGCAACTCAACCTGTTTATTGCCCCACTGTCTTGATGTTCTATCAAAAGCTTCCAATGTAATTGTTTTGTCGGATTTTATCTTATAAGTAGCAATATAACCGCTGCCTTCAACCTCGGTATTATCCGGCAGATCGACGCGAACGCCGTTGAACCATAAAGTTTTCTGCTCCGTAACCAGAGGACGAGCGGCCGGCAGGTCATGTTGAGGTTCATATATTGGATTTTCTATCGAAGTTCTATCAACCGGAGCTGGTTGAGGAGGAGGCGGCACAACTGCGGGAGCGGTTTTTGCTCCGGGCATATTGCCTGTCGGTTTGTAGCTTTCCACATATCCTTTCGGTGCTTCGCCAAATACTCTTTTGTATTTTCCTCCATCAGCAGGAGCAATTACAAAAGCATAGGTTTTTCTTCCTTCATTTACCTCTAATAATAGATTACCCGCGGATTGTGGGTAATCCTGATAGATTCTGTCTGCTAAAGCAAAATTAACATTAGATAAATAGGTACCCGGCTTGGCGGTCATCATTTGTTTGCCGCCTGCGATCATCCCCTGGCGGGCGTCTTCGGCCGGCAGCATGCGGGCCAGCGCCCGTAAGGTTTCGAGATCCGTTACTTTGCCTTTTGAAATAACCTCTTTGATCTGACCCTGGTTTAAAAATCTTGCCAATACAAACACTTTAGTTGGATCGTTGATTTTGCCGTCAACAATGGCTTTTGCAACCGCTTCTTTATCTTTCGCGTCCGTAACATGATCCGCCAATACGTTGACCGCGCCGGCATGTTTTATTTGACCGCTGATTATCATGCTCCTGGCCGCGTTGGAACTTATATTGGTTCCCACCCAATCGGCCAGCACGTAAGGAGTTACGCCATCATGAGACGACGGATCGAGATTTTTGAGATAATTAATGGATTCTTCCACTTTTTGATTTTTGACATCAGCCAATTCCGGATCGCTGTCAATTGTTCCTCTATGGGTCTTCAGAACAAACGCGAGATCCTCCGGCGTTTTAGCTCCACTCAAGGCTTCTAGAGCATTAAGCCTGGCAAGTTCTTTGTAAGGCCGGTTATTAAAATCATCATCTCCGGACACAGCCAGGTAATAATTATAGGCGTCTTTGGCAGTTTGAAGATTTTCCGGAGCGGGCTTATTTTTATAATCTCCCACCGCTTTTTTAAATTTAGCTTCTGATTCCGTCTTCAATTCACTATCGGCGGTTCTGGTACTGCCGCTTGAAGTTGGTTCAAAATCTAAAGTTTCGCCGGATATGTCATCAGGAGACTCTAAAAGCTGCGTAATTCTTGCTCTCGCGGCTTTACAGTTAACATTTGTATTCTCGCCGTTTCTGCTGTAACGGCCAATTAATACATCCTGCGCGGATTTAGGTGAGGGTTTGCCGTTCTCCATTACCTTAAGCTGTCCGTCTTCTTTGTCCCGATAGATCAAATAGTTGCCAATTCTGATTCCCTGTATTTTCTTTCCATCAAAAAGCTTGTCGATTTGATCCAGCGTTCCCTTATAGCCATTCTGCGGATTATACTTCCCCAGCGAAACTCCCCTCGTATTCGGATTGTAGTTATTATTATCAACTTTTGGTGGCGTCATCTATTTTCCCTCCTATATAACAAAAAACTCGCCTGTTTACAGTGCGAGCTGTGGCTAACAGGCCTCTGGGGCTCTTACACCTATAATATCGGGTTAAAGGGGGTTGGAACTTGCATGGATTTTGAGGATAAAAAAAGGGGGCAACGAGCCTGCCCCGATGGGATCGGGGTCTTAGGTTAAAAGAAAAGGCCAGCGAGCCTGTTTTTCGCTGGCCAATTTCATCAAAGTATAGGTCCCGATTTATCGGGATTTTTCGCTGCCCCCGATTACAACTTACATGGTTCCGTTGCCTAAGCCGCGGCCATCCATACGCTCGTCCGGACCGCCATTAGGATTATATGCGGGCTGTCCCGCCGCCGGAGCATTATTAACCGTCGGCGTATCCTTGCTCAATGAAATAAGGTAGATCGCCATTTCAGGGGTAAGTCCATGTGCGTCAGCCGATCCCAGAACTATGCCGCCCTCATTTACAGGAAGATTGGACAGATAGTTCACAAAATCATCCTGGTCTTCCCTGTTCAGCATATGTATGGAAAGTTTGCCGCCGTTCTTGCGCATTTCTTCAAACTGTTTCCGGGATTCTTCTTTGACTTCCGCGCTGTGATCGGTCCACTGCCAGCACATTGCGGAAATAAAGTTCTTTCTGAATTCCAGCTCATTTCCCGGAATTGTAAAATATCCCGGGTACGCCTTTTCATATTCCGCACGTTGTTTTCTGAATTCCGATTTTATCATCTTGGTAAAATCATCATCGTCCGCATTGTTCGCATCATCTAGGATCTTATTTACGTTTTCCGGAGAGTATTTTTTCTGCTCCCTGTCGGTCAGAAAATCCACAAATGCCTGCTCAAAATTCCTGCCGGTCAAATAGCTTTCCTTATCTTCTTTCTTGATCTTTCCGCTTGAGATCAGACCGTCAATATAATCAACGTATCCCATAGCCTTAAGCTCTTCCCTAAAAGCGCCGATCTGGAGAGAAGTCACATGGTTGAGGTTAGCAGAACGGCCTTTAGCCACCTCAACAAAACGCCTTACTCCTGCGCCCTTTTCGGATGAAGGGTCAATGCCGCGCATCCTGCAGATCTGCAGGGTAGCGGCTTCCACGCTAATGCTGCCTGATAAAACGACGCTCAATATGCCTGATGCTGTTTTGGCATCCGCTTCCGAATCCCCAAGCTCGAACCTGGCTTTTATTTCCTTGCGGAGATTTGTTTCGAACTTTGCTCTTTGTCCCAATATTGCCTTAAGCGCGCCGACCGCGCCTTTTTCCTTATTGACATTGGTCCTGATCTCTTCCCGCACTTTGGCGATAAAATCGTTGAAGCGTTTTTGTTCCTTAGCGGCAAGGAATTTGATATAGTTCTCTTCCAGTTTGGCCCTGGCATCCGCGGAGAAATTTACTTCAGTATATCCATACCCGTTGGCTTTGGCCGTCCTGACAAAGAACTGCCTGGCCGAACGGACAGCTTGGGCGAACGGCTCTTTTTTGGACGAATTGCTTTCAAAATATTCGGCATATTCACGGAAAGCTTCATGATAAACTGTGGAATTACCGGACACATAAGCAGCAAACGCTTTATCAAGAATGCTCATTACTTCATTAAGTTCGCCTGATGCGTTCAAATGCCTCATGTGACGGAACATCACGGCCATTTCGAACATCACATGATCCTCGGGAGAAAACTCATAACTATCATCGATCACTTTATACATTTTTGCCTGGCCGGCAATATGCGACCAGTTGGGGAAGAAAAATACTTTACCGTCTTGCGCAAACGACACCAGATCAGCGGTCTGGGCCTTTCTTCCCGCTTCCGGGTTTCTTACCGCGTGCGCCGGGCCAAAACCGGATACGTCGGCATCTCCCGGTATCATGATCACATCAAGCAGTAATAGCGGAGGAGTAACCCTTCTTACCAGCGTTGCCGCCGTTTTAGCGCCTACCTTCAATAATAATCCGGAAGTCACTCTGCTGAACCAAAGCTTGTTCAGCGCCGGGCTCACAAATTCAACGGCATCCGCCACTGCATTCAGCTCCGGGCCGCCAAATATCCTATGAAACATGGGAAATCTTAGTTTTTGCGTATCCGGATCAACGCCGGCCGCCCAATTAAATGCAGAGCCCATACTGGTTGCCCCAATCACTCCAGCCGCCGCACCAGCCAGTTCTGAAGCAAAGCCTCCTCCACGGCCGGAAAGCTTAAGTACCTTCTCTACGATCTTTGAAAACCCTAAAAATCCTCCCAGGGAAACCGTGCCTTCTGCCAGTACCATTCCTCTCTGTCCCGGAGGGGTCTTGGTCAATGACCAAAGCGTCTGCAAGCCGATAACTGCCGCGGTGGCTTCACCAGGCTGCATACCGGCAAAGATCTGTGAAGAACGGCTCATAATTTCGAACCTGGCCCATCCCTTACCGGACTCGCCTACTTTTTCCAGTTCGTCGGAGATCTTTAATTCTGCGCCCTTGGCGCCCCTGGCCCAGCGATAGATGACCCTTGTGCCTGAAACCAGTCCTTCCGCAAGCAATCCTATGCCTGCCATCTTTATCGTATTTGAGCCGATCGAGGCCAATTTTACTTTAATGCCCGCTCCCGGAGCGTTCATGGCCAGATAATCCAGCCAGGCTTTAACTCCTTTTCCTTCCGGACTTAGGTTAAAGTTTCTGGTTATGCTGTCTACCTGTTCATCAACGCTTTCAACTGCTCTGCGGGCCCTTTCAAGAGTGGAAAACGCCTTGTTCCTGGCTTCAACCGGCATGCCGGCAAGTTTTGCGTCAAATGCCGCGCGGTCGCCTGTGAATTCTGCCGTAATCATGCCCCTCTCATCAACAAAACCGGCGCCCCTTAACATTTTTGCTGATGCTGGATCGCCAAGCTCCGCTTCGGTCACCGCGCCTACCGCGATTCCCGCATCCGCGCTAAGCTTTTCAAATATATTTCTTACCTGTTGTTCTGTAAGCTTTGACAGATCATGGCCCATTGCATACTTAACAAGCGCGTCGCTGGCGTTTTTCATTAACATCAAAGCGATGTTTTTAGATCTGGCCAAAGCTTTACCATATTCTCTCAATCCCTGCTTGGCCGTCATCCTGCCCGACCTTCTGCGATTGGATATTTCCTGAAGGCGGGAATTAAGATATTTAACCGCTGCCAGCTCTGCCGCTTCGGCAAAATATCCGTTGGCCTTTATGCCGATCTCCGCCACTTTGGAATCATGTTCTATTTGATCAACGACCAAGTCTATCCGGTCCGCGATCCCGGCTTTCTTCAGCCAGGCTTCAATGCTCGCTCTGGCTTTCACATATGCTTCTGATTTCTTATAGTCGCCGCCCTGCTTCCAAGCGGAAGAAAGGGCTTCAACATCGGAGGTCAAAATATCGAACGGAGCTCTTTTCCCGCCTTCAAGATCGAGCTGCATAGCTTGCCTTATTCCGGTCTTAAGCTCTATTTCCCTGCGCGTCCCTTCAGCTTCTATGAGCGGGATAACAACCGGTTTTCCGGTGCTCTGCGCTTCGCGGAAATGGTCGGCATTAGACAGCGCCCTGGCAATGGCCGGCCGCTCATAGCCTTTTTTTCCTTTATATTTTTCGACCGCTTCATCAACCGCCGCCTTATAGGCTTTGCGGCCCCTGACCACCGCATTATATTCCGTGTTGGTCAGGCGTATTTCCAGCGCTTCCGATCCTTCGATCCCTTCCAAGCTTATGACCACTCCGTTATTAGTGAATGAGACTATTCCTTTCCTTCCTGACGGGGTCTCAAACGAGAAAGATCTTCTTTCCGCTTCTGGCAGGCCGCGGATGATAAGGGTAAGGTCATTCAATGTTCTTTCGTCCCGTACCCCTGCCTGCCGGAGCTTTAAGCTGATAATGTCATCCGCTCTGACAATGTCGGAAATGATATTGCGCGGAAGGTTAAAGGTAAGGTTTTCTTCGCTGGCTACTCTTACGAAAGTATTGTCGTCCAGATCGGCCAGGCGCGAGCCAAGCTCGTTCATTTTTTCGAACGGCAGCTTAACTTCTTTTGCCTCGGCGCTTAACCTGCGGTTTCTTTCCGCGTCTAATTGAACTTTTTGTTCTCTGATGGACTCCACAAGCGGTTTTATGCCGCCGTTCAGTTCCATTTTTTGCAGATCGGCGTCAGAGGCATGCGCGATCGCGTCAATGACGGACTCTTTAAGTTCGGCATCCTTTAATCCGTTGGCTTCGGTGAACAGTCCCTGATATCTTGCTTTTACGAATTCGATCCTCTGCTTTGCGATCCTTTCGGCAGTTTCTATGCCGTAGATCTTTGCCAGCACGGCCATCGGCTTCCAGGTTCCATCAAACTCGGGCTGGCCGTTATTTATCCCGACAAAGGCAATCGGAACTCTGCTCTTTGCATCAACGATGCTAAAAAACTCGCGCCCGCCTTCGGGCTTTACCTTTTGCACCGTGGCTCCGTCAGGAACGGAAATGACAGTGGCTTTTATCGCCGGTTCGCCCATGCCGGCAACAAAGATGCGCGAGAAAATAACCAGTTTGCGCCCGCGCACGCTCGCAAGCTCTTTTGCGAATTCCGGGCTACTAATATATTTTTTCATCGCGTCAGCATTCATTTGGTCGGCATTGTCAAACTCGACGAATGCCACATTATTGCTTTTTCTCGCGTGTTCAGGGATCGCGTCTTTAGCGTTAACCTGCTTACCAAGGTCGACCGGCCTGACGCCAAGGTTGCTAATGTTAATCGTGACCGGCCTCACGCCATACGATCCAGGATCAAAGCTAGAAGTATTCGGACGGCTAAGATAGACCCCATTATGCGTAACAACGACCGGCAGTTTTACCGGCTCTACTTTTGGCAATCCCCATTCGACAATCGAAGCATCATCAGTCGTAAAAGAGGAATCAACACGCAGAACATCCGACGCATCGGTTTTAACCGAAGGTTTTGGGACAAATCCAAACCCGCCGTTTAATTGTGTTACGATCGCTTCGTATAGACCGATGCCGTTCTGCTTGTAGCTGCTGGCGCGGACCTCGGTATTTCCAAATCTTATTCCGTAAGTAGGATTGGCCTCGGTCAGATTATAAAAACGGAATTCGATCTTAAATTCTTCGAGCGTAAATTCCCTATCGCCGATATTTATCTTTCCGTTGCTACCGGACACTTCCAGATTCCCAAAATCATAAACTACCCGAAGGCCGTTTTCCCTTTGCAGTAATATCCTGCTTTTGCCGTTATTGGTTAAGATTATCGCCCGTCCGTAATTAAGCGCGTTATCCTGCGTGCTTGACAGTTTGGTCAGTTGGGCCGTCGGTTTGGCGGCGGAATCGGACACTGCAACAAATACTTCACCACTGTTAACCTTGATTCTGCTGTCTCTTAAGTTACGGATAAAACCGTATTTACCGGAAATTGGAACGGCTTCGGTAACCCTTTCTTCTGTAACCGCCGCCACCACTCTCCGCCTGAACGCTTCCTGCAGGTTGACAACTCTTTCCTTGTATTCAGCGACAAATCTTTCTCTTACACTCACATCATCGGAACTGGCAATAAGCTTCCCTTCTGATTCGTATTTCCTGATCAATTCTTCCTGCGCCTGGAACATCCTCATCTCGAGCTTTAAATACTCGGACATGATAATGTTCCTTAAATTCCTGTTTTCTATCTTTGAATAGTCAAAAAGATGTTTGGAGATTTGATTTGCAAGCTTTTCAGCAAAGTCTTCCATTGAATATTCGCCTTTGTCTGGGATCTCTATCTGGATTTTAACTCCAAACATCTTTTCCAGATTCATGATAACTTTTCCCATTTTCGTTCGATAACCTTCACCTTCTGCCACCTTGACATCAAAGTTGATACTTTCTTTAAACATTCCCTCCCTTCTCAAGAGAAATTTAATCTCGCCCTGAACTATGTTCTGGCATTTATTAAAGGTTGTCTGATGTCCGCCCTTTTCGCCGTAAATCTTGCGCATCTCCTCCATGTCATGCCTGACATCCGCAGGCAGAAGATTTTCTGTTTTTACGCCCTGCTCCCACCTCTTTATTAGGACCGTGTCATAAGCCGCCTGGGCCCGATCCAAAAGATCAATTTTTTTGTCTCCGACTTGAACTTTCTTCGTTAGAAGATCGTTAATGATCTTCTGGTCCACTTTGTTCCTGTAAAGCAGTTCAAGAACATCTCTAAAAGTGGACTTTTCGGTAATACCAGTAAGATTGGATTTGCCGGCAAGCTCGCTGGTAATAAAGGCTAAATTTTCAGCTCCAAGTGTTGATCCGTAGATCGCGCAGTCCGGCGAAGTGAATGTCCTGATTTCAGCAGACGTTCCCTGGCGGCCAAACCTTCCCACCTTTTGCTGTTCTCCCCAGCTTCCTTCTTCCTGGTCAACCAGATATCCAAATATTTTGGGCATTCTGGTCTTAACGTCCGTGGCGCGGCGTGCGAGGGTTGTTATCAGAATGTCAAAGTTCTCTTCAATCGGCCTGTCAAATATGGCTTGATAACTGCCTTCGTTTCCGTAAGCTAAAAATCCCACTCTTCCGCTTGATTTTACTTTGGCACGGAGGGTCGGATCGACAAGAAGGCGGTCGTGTATCTTCTTGGCAAGAACTGGATCATCAACGCTGATGACTATCGGATTTCCGGTTTGAATGTCAATCCTCGACTGCTTGATGATCGCATCTATTTTCGCTTCGCTCACGGCGCTTAATACCGGCTCATGAATTATAAAAGCTTCAATGCCTTTATGAGCCTGTTGTAAAACGGCTTTCAACTCAACTGGAATGTCAATTTTTTCGATATTTTCCTCACTAATATTTGGTTTGAATACAAGGTTTTCTGAATTCGGATCAATAAACAAGCCCTTTACTTTGTCAAATTGATCTATCGGAATTTCCGATTTCGCAATGCTTCTAAACCATTCTACCGCTTTTAAAATGTCCGCCTGATTGGCTGAATCACCCCTGATCTGCAGGTCTCTTCCGCCGATCCTGACATCATTTTCGCATTTTTCAATTGCTTTTTTTATGGCTTTAACATTTTCATCATAAGATTTATCCGCATCCCACTGGTACCGGGGGACGTTGGTCTCTACTCCAATAAATTGGATGCCGACCCGGTCAAGAACATATTGGATGGGGGTAAGGGTTCCTGAAGTACAAACTTTATTTTGTATTTTATTTACCAGCCTGATCGCCAGGATCTGGGCAATGGTCATGCTTTCAGGGGTGATCCTGGTCCCAACCGCAAGGCCTTCATGCTTGGCCTGGAGCGCCTGCTGTATCCCGTCATTAAAGTTTGAACCGTATGCTATCTGCCCGTTTTCGATGATAACAATGTCGCGAGCTACATAGTCGATCGCGTATTCCTGGCCTTCATGATAATCATTTTCTGCCTGGAGTGATCTGATGATCTTTCTCTGCTGGGCAATAGAGAGTTCGTTCCAAGAAACCTTCTTGCCTGCTTCATTAATGAATATTTTTCCGGCATTTTCATTTATCTTGTAGCCGTCTGCCGTCGGCTCATAGAACGGCCTATTTTTGTTCTGAACTATTGTCTTTCTCGCGTACTGCCAGGCTTTTTCTTCCGCTCTGATCGCTTTTTGTGACTTGGACTCGTCCCCGCCGGACATGCTGTACGGGTTTTGGCCCCTGCTTACAAAGATCTCATCAAATTCGTCGATCGTGAACACTCCTTTTTCATACGGAATGTCAACAACCTTAGCGCTGTCGGTAGAAGTGTGGTTATTCAGGTCGATAAATGCCAGGTCGTCCATTGCAAGGTAGATCGCGTCGTTGCCCCTAAAAGTTTCCGGAAGTCCGCTGTCGGTATAACGAACAAATTTAACTTTCATCCCCGCCGCTTCATAATATTTTCTGGTTTCGTTATAGTTTGCCTGGGCGGTCAAATAATTGTGCGTCAGTGCTATTCTCTGCCTGCCAAGCGGATGGTCAAGGAGATCAAGGGCGCAACGAATGATGGTTTTTCCTTCTCCGGTGAATATTTCTGCTGAAAATCCGTCATGCTGGGCAAGTATCGCTTTTAACTGCGGGGTTGCCAGAGTAATTTTTCCGCCGCTTGTCTTTAAGATCAATGCCCTTACCCAGAGCGCCCTGGCTTCAAGATAGGTCATTTCTCTGCCGCCAACTGTTACTGTCGTATTGTCCATTATCTTTCGTTGTTCAACGAGATCTTCACCTCTAAAATTTGGAGATTTCAGTAGAATCCGTTCAGGCTTAACCGCTTTGTCTAGATCATCAAAAGTTATTTTCCTGTCTTTGTAAGCTTTCCACAAACCATTATCACCGTCTATCCTGTTTGCTATTTCATTAACTCTTATTACTTCCGCTTCCGGCGTTATTTTAGCCGCATTTTCTTCCGGGGGGTGGACGGCACCTGTACTATAAGTTTCAACCCCGTCATAAATACCGCCAACGGCCGCGTTCAAATTGGCGATCGCATCGGTAAAGTCGATCTTGGCGGCTTTATCTGCCAAAAGATCGGAACCGACGATCAAGCGGGCATGCATCACTCCGCCTGCGCCCTGGAAGACCTCGATCCTGGGGCCGCTTCCTTCCACCACTTTTATTTCCCGGACAGCGATATCGAGAGGATTCTTCTCTCCCGGCAATTGGATCTTTATTGTTCTGGGAAGGGTTTTCAGCCTGGCTTCTCTCTGGGCAAAGATAACGGGATTTCCTTCTTTGTAGGTTAAATTCCCTCTGCGTCCGTATTCAACAGTAAGCAAAGAACCAACGCTTGGAGCGATCATATCGGCGGTAATATTATGGCTCTTCATGAAGGAAACTGTTTTTCTTAATATATCGATCTGCATGCCAAGAGAACTGATCTGCCTCGCCATGCGGCGCGAAGCTCTCAAGTCATATCCAAAAACTCGATGCTCCGAACCCCAGGTGAAATATTTCTGCACCCATCTCAAGCTGGACACTCCGCGCCACGACCAATCAACAATTCCCGTCCTCAAGCCGCCAGCAAATTGTTGCCATCTTTCGTGATGAAGAGACGGACGTATCCTGAACGCATTTGCCAGCGATTCGGAACCCCGGTCAAATGCCAATCCAAGACCTTCTATTTTTCTATCAGCACCAATAAGTCTGCGGCTCATCCAGCTTTGGCCCGAAGTCCTACTTTCAGGCGACCACGCTAAGTTAAATAATCCCTTAGCCGGGCGCGCAAGTCCCTGGTAGAGCAAATGCGTAGGCAAATTTAACGCCGAGACCGGGGTCCTCAACATCGTAGGCCGGTCCATCATAAAGTTGCGCGCTTCATTCAAGCGATAGAGCGTGAATCTGGCATTATCAAGGAAATATGCCGCCATAATCAGCGCGGAGCCGATCGCCTCTCCTTCGTGCCCTTCTCTCCACAATTGTAAAGGGCTTGAAAAGAACGGGTTACCCTGACCGGTAAAGGCCAGCAGCGGCGATGCTATTGCCGCCATTTCAAATTCACCGACGCCTATCCACAAAGAAAATATCTGTTTTAAGGCCTCTTCCGCCTGGGTCCAGTCTCCCTTTGAAAGGCCCGCTTCCAGCGCTTTTAGCGCTTCTTTCATCTTCTGCGCGCCCATTTCAAAGAATGTCGCCTGCATCAGGGTGAATTCAAGGATAGTATCAAGCGATCCTTTGCCAGTGCGCAGGGCACTGTCTATCCAGGGAATTCCCGTCCAGGCGGTTTTAACCGGCATATATCCGGCGTCGCCGGCGTTTACCACTCCGCTCTGTTTAGTTTTGGAGGGATTAAATTCTAAATTCCCCTTTTGCAGAGTCCTGTTAATGTCTTCCTGGCCGATATGTCCGCCGGAGATATCGCTCATGTAGGGAGCGATCAATTCGCCGCCGGTCTGAAGAACAAAGAAGGCAAGCTGGATCACTTCGAGCATTTTTTTGCCGATGCCGGAGCTGGTAAAAAGCTCGAATGGACCGTCTCCATTTAGTTCTTTTGCAAATTCCTTATCCCATAGTTCTTTATTGTTCCTCAAAGAATCCCATATCTTTTTAAGATTGGATGGGAGTTTTTTCTCGATCTCGGCCAAGATCACGGGATTCAGATCTCTAATCCTTGCGGCCAGATCTACAACCAGCGTTTTAATCTCTTCTCCGGTGGCTTTCCCAAGCCCGTTGCCGAATAATTTTTCATTGATATGAAAACTGTCCCTTGAACCGATCCTCATCAGCAGAAGATGAATGTACGGGGCGATATTGGTATTAGGCTCCGAACCAAGTCCCTGCGTCAGGTTAAAGAGCTGTTTAACGCCCGGTATATCAAGATGGTTATAAAGCCACATCGGTCCGGCCACGGCCTTTGACGGTTCCCTTCCATCATCAAGGCGATCGATCTCGTAACCAGCTGCGCCGAGCCCAAGAATAGCCAGCGTCTTGGCGGTATTGGCAAACGGGAGAAGCGAAAATGCGGCCAGAGGCAGGTTCCCCTGCCGGACCTTGTTGAAGTACTTTTGCGAAAGAATGATCGAAACGATCTTTTTGGCGATCGAGGTCCTAATATTTTCTCCGGGGTCCCTTACCAGCGAGCTCCATGGATTTCCCTGGATCTGGGCAATAATAAAAGTTCTAAGGTCATCTATCTTTTTGATCTCAAAAACGGAATTCAAACGCAGGCCGTTATGGTCAAGCATTATGGCATCAAGCATCGGCATTATCGCCGCCAGGCTTTTATCGTCAAGCATGGCTTTAACATCATCCAGCGTGACAATGCCATCCAACCGTAAAGTTGAGGTTAATTTCTGGACTATTTCAGCGGCAGCGCGAAAAGCGGTTCTCTTCGCTTCAAAATCTTTTTGGAGGACTTCCAGCTCTTTTTGTTCGGTATCTGATATTGATTCTCCCTTTTTCTTTTTATCTTCCATCTCCCTGGATTTTGCTTCTGCTTTTTTCTTTACCTCAAATAGATCTTTTTTAGCCTTTTCAAGGTTTCTGACCGCATCCATATACTCTTTTTTCTGGTCCGCATTAGCGCTGATCTGCTCCCACCTGAAGGTCAGCCACAGGTGCTCTTCCACATCCTGCGGTAGGTCCAATTCCTGCGTGGCTTTTGAGGCGGATTTTATCTCCCGGGCCAGATAATCAACCGCGCTTGAAAGGCTGTCAACTTTACCTTTTTTTAGCACATCGCTCAACTGTCTTGAAATGGTCCTTAAAATATTCTTTACTTCCCTCAATTCCGGGCCATCGGACTTGTCCGCCAGTAACGATTCAATAATAAAGCAATATTGGCTGTTCGCGTATTTTACCAGAGTGTCATAATCCCTTTCCGAAAGTCCTCCCCTGGTGCATTTAACACGATAGGTGGATGAGCCGTCTTCGTTGAATATTTTGTTATATAAACCGGTCCATGGTTTTTTTGCCTGGCTGATCTCGGTCATTTTATAAAATTCCAGAATGCTCTTTAATATTTTAAGTTCATTTCTGGCAAAGAATGTCTTTGAATCCGACTTCACGCTTTCAAACAGCTTTTTTAATACTTCTTTTTCTTTATCGTTAGAAGCGCTATTGATCGCTTTTTGGATTTCACTTAAGATCTTGGCTTGTTCTTCGCTGGAGTTATATCCAAGCGACTCGATCTTATATCTTGGGGAAAACAGGTCGGCAACATTTAACAGGTCCCTGGAAGTTATGACTTCAGAAGAAAGATCGACCGCATAAGAAGAGTTAACGACCCCGGCCAGCGCGGATTTTATCAGGATGATCGGATGCTCGGCCAGTTCCGCCTGCTTTTCTTTTGAAACTACTCTCAAGCTGTCGGGCTGGACTGATGCTATTGTGCCCGGAGTTCCCTGGCCAACCCCGATTGGGGCAAAAGCAGCAGAAGCAGGTTTTTCTGAAGCCGGCATAAGATTATTAAATATTTTTCGGTCAAAAACGGCGATCAAGCTTCCGGCCTCTTTGAGGGAAGTTCCGATAAGTTTACGTGCGCTCTCCACCCCATCCGCCACCGCATCTAAATCCGTTTCTTCGGAATTCAAATAGATGTTCTGAAAAAACTCAAGAGCGTTTAGAACCGTGCCAATCTCTTTTTTATCTATCCCCAGCTTTTTGCATATTTCCTCAAAGTCTTTTTCCGCTTTCTTCTGGGTTTGAATGGCAGCGCTTACTGCGGCTCGGTAGTAATTAAAAACCGGTTGGGCTCTATCCATTTCTCCTTGGGTCTGCCAGTAATTTCTCACGCCTTCCTTGGTATCTTTTCTTTCAAAGCTTTTCCCTGTCTTTTTTCCCGCAGCCTGTATCCTTGAATTAGCGGCCAGCGCTGATCCCTCTGCCGTCTTGGCCGTTTTTGCCGCTTTTTCAACCTTCTCATTCAATTCCTTGATATTGTCAACTACTTCTTTAAGTGTTTTGCCCTCATTTATCATGGCCTGCAGGGCCCTTAAGGTCTGGGGCTTGATCCCGGAAATAAGAGCCTGATGGATAAGGATGGTTTTTACATCAGCGCCTTTTATTGATCTATAAACCGACAACTGGTCTGGCTCATCTGTTTGCGGTCCCTGGGCAAAGCCTCCGGCCAGCAGTGTCGGAATGATACTGCTCTTTATTATCCGCTCGTCGGTTTCGCTTACTTTTTCTACTTTGCCGGTCGGGGCAAGCCAGTAATATTGGAGAGTTTTATCTTCGCCTCTTACGACCAGAAGTTTGTAGTTGCGGTTGATTATTCTTTCTCCAAGGGATTTGAGATCGGTTATTTCTTTTGCTTTATCCAAAGCTTTTGCAATATATTCCGGTTTTTTATCGCCGATAAGTGTCTTTAACGCGGCTTGCCTTTCTTCGGGGGTTCCCTTTTTCATCTTGGTCAAAAAGTCAACAAATGCATTAAAATTATCGATATTTGATATCCCCAGTGATTCGTTAAAATACTGGATCTTGGCAAGCGTCGCCTTTTCGTTTATTGCACCTTCGCCGTCTATCACGAAAAGATTAATGCCAAGAGGGCTTAACTTTCTGGCCCGTTCAAAAAGCGCTTCATTCTGGGCTGCATCTACCGGCTTGTTCTCGCCCGTAGGCACGGCAAAAGCAAAAGCGGTAATGCCTTCCTGAAGTCTTTTGAGGGTTAAAATAAATTTTTCTGAATGATCTTTTAAGTTTACCTTATCTGGCTCTATTGAAAATATCTGGGCCAACTGGGCTTTTAAATTGTCAATGCTCGCTTTATATGTTTTAACGCCGTCTTTTACGGCAAATATCTTAAGGCCGGTTTCTTTTTCGATTGTTTTTATGTTGTCGAGGGTTGCTTTATTGTCATCAACCCATTTGAGGTAGGATGTTACCGAGTCTTCTGATTCTTCAATGCCTTCCGCTTTAAAGAATGCCTTGATCTTTTCCGTGGTGGCAGTATTGTCTATTTCCCCGCTGCCGTTAACGACAAAGAGCTGTAAGCCATAGGGAAGGAGCTTCTCCATAAGCTGTCTGGCAAGCTTATATAAGCTCTCATTGGCGGAGCTGGCTGCTCCGGCGCTTCCCGATACTCTATTTACGGTATTCGGTTGTCCCATTTTTCTCCTCTTTAAAACAAAAAGCACGCCCGTTAACAATGCGTGCTTAATAAATGCTCGTACAGGCAACGGCATTTATTGGGTTCTTTCTACTATTATTATCGTAATAGGAGGCTAAAAACTTGCATTAAAATGAGGTCAAAAAAATTGATTATTTAGCAGGAGCGGGAGTTCCACCTTTTACTTTAGCTGGATCTAATCCTGTAGCCGAGATCCCATTATCATCCCATTGCCAGGAGGTGCCCTTCTCATTCTTTCGGGCAACAATTGTTCCATTAACCCTTAATACTCCGTCTTTTTGAGCATATGCCATTTTCGGCGCATCCGATCCCGCATCCCCGCTATCTCCAGCCTCCGCGGGGGCTGTATTAGGTTTTGCGGCATTAGGCCTGGCCGCTGGTGGTTTTGGAGGTTGGGCGGGGCCTTGCGGGGCAGATGGGCTATGGCCCCCTGGATTACCGGCTCTACCAGTTCTCTTTTTAGATTTTCCTTGATCTTGTTTATTGCCATCGGCAGAAAATACTTTATCATTAATTTCTTTGGCTCTTTTTCTTTGAGTATCAATAATTTCCTTATCGTCTTTATTTTCTATTTTATCTTTTATCTTATCGGCTTTTGCGGAATAAAATGCGTTTAGCGTATAGACCGCGGTGGCGTCATCAGGGGTTAATTTGTTTTCTTTCGATCTCTCATTGATCATTGTAATTTCTTTACTGACTTGCTCGCCAACCGTTTCTTTCCCCTCTCCAACTTTTGCCGTCCAGTTATTTGCCACTATTTCGAGTTCCCTGTCAGTATTTGCTCCACTCGCAATCGCATATTCCCCGGAATCCTTTTTGCTTATAAATAATGCGGATTTTGTTTTTGCCGCTTCATAAGCTAATAATGCCTTATCCCCTTCATGCCCTACCCAGAAGCTTGCATCCCAGATCGGGCCTAATTTCTCATCGATGTATTTTTGCGCCGCAGTTGGATCATTTTCCCTTGCATTCCTTATCTTGGCAATTTTAAGAACGATTATCGTGTATATTTTCGCCGAATCAGTATCGGTTGGCTTACCAAAAACACCGGTCTCCGACACGGCCAGCTCAAGCTCTTTTACCATACCTGCGTATTCCGGTTTGCCCAGCTCTTTTAGATCCGTTCCAAATACACCTTGCAGCGCTTTAAGATAATGTTGTTTCAGTTCCTCGTTTGTTGGATCTTTTTCCAATAATTTCCTTAGTAATCCCAGCCCGATCGCTTTGGTCCTAGGGTTTGAATTGTTCATAAATGCCTGCGCCAACGCCCTTCGCTTTCTCTCCACAAGATCGCGCAGGATATTCTTATGCCCGTCGTTCTTTACATTGTCGATCTTCTTTTCATAGTCATCAAGCTTATCAACTCTGGCTTGAAGAGCTTCCGGCCCATCGTTGCCAACTTTGTCAGCAATGGCATTTATTCCGTTTTGAATGCTTTCGGCGCTATTTGCATCGTCGGCGCCTGATTTTTCGTTACCCTCCGCCCTCCCCGCCTTTACCTCCGGCGGTATCGCATTGGTTGAACCCGCGGTCAGCCAGGCCAGAAGATCGTTATCTTTAAGCTTTGGCATGCCCTCCGCCGAATTAAGGAAATTTTTGGGGTTGTCGGCCTTGCCTAAAAAGTTCATTGCCAGCAAGAACGTTTTAAATTGGTCCGGGGTAAGGAGAAGGGAATCATCCACCGGCTTACCGGTAATATTTGTAAGCACGGCGGTTGCCGCTCCCTGCAAAGCCGGATTTATGCAATTTTTAAGGAGCACATTCGCGTTTATTTGGCCGTCGGCCGCATACAAGCCGGGCATGTTCTTCTTTTGTTCATTAAATTTTGCCGCCGCCTGATCGGGATCGGACAGTTTAAAGCTTCTTGCAGCCAGATATTCGGCTATCACTTTTTCCCGCTTATTGCACCCTTGCGCCAGGCGGTTTATGACATCTTCGTTAAATCGATTTGCGTCTTCCCAGGTAATGCTGCCGTTCCCTACAATGCCATGTCCTCCGTCGCTGTCTACAACTCCAAAGAATGCTTCGTTAATATCCGATTTTAATTTTTTTGCTTCCGCTAAAGAAAGACCGTCTTTTAGATCAATCCCAGCTTGTTTTTGTTCGTTGGCATCTATTACTCCATCTTTGTTTTTATCAATTACTTCCACCTGTATGCCCAGCATCTTCATGACCGAAACCCAATCGTTGGTTTTAAAATGAACGGTAGTAATAGTTGAAGGCGGAGGGGAGCCTGTTCCTCCATTTCTGGAGTCCCCTCCGCCGTTATTCACTGGTGCTATTTGTTGTGGCGCGCTAGATGGCGCAGCAGGAAGCCGAGGCGATGCCCCGTTTCCTCCCGGCTGAACTGGATTAGAATCACCAACTCCCATTTACAATCTCCTCCAAATAATAAAAAAGGCCGCCTGTATAGCGACCTGCACGATCATACCAGGCGATACGATCGTCCACTTGTTATATCGGGGTGGTATGCTAAAAACTTGCATCGATTTTAAAAATAGTTTGCCAGTGAGCCTGTATGCCCGTGCGCCGGTTTCGGTCTTACGGGCTTACGGGTTAACGGGCTAACGATATTTTGTAGAATTCCTCAAGACTCAAACTCTCCGGCCTTTTGCATGGATCGATCCCCAAAGAAGAAAAATCAATATTGAACTCGGCGAGCGATGAACGGATCATCTTGCGCCGCTGTTGGAATGCCGCGCGGACAATCTTTTCATCGATATTATAAAGCAATTTTCCGTATGGCTTTAAAATCAGGATCGCGGAATCAACGTCGGGAGCGGGATAAAAAGAATTTTTTGAGATAAAAGCGCCGATCTTGGCTTCCGCACGGTTTTGGACAAAGACGGAAAAAGAGCCAAACTTCCGGCTGCCGGGCGAGGCCGTTATCCTTTCGGCCACTTCTTTTTGGATGGTGAGGACGATCAATTCTAATTTCGGGAACCTGCGACTAAAAGTCGCGGTTCCCTCATTTTCAAGCAATCTTTCAATAATTGGACTGGTTATATAGTATGGGACATTAGCAACGACTTTATTAAACGGGCTGTCCGGCGCAAAATCAAGAAAATCTGCAGGCTTAAAATCTATGTTGCTGCAACCGGCCAGGACCTTTTTGGCGATCTCGATCATGTCCTTATCTTTATCAATGGCGGTCACATGCCCTGCCCTATCCGCCAGCTCCTTGGTCAAAACCCCAAGTCCGCTGCCGATCTCAAGCACCCGGTCGGACGGAGAAAGCTCTGCCGCGGCAATAATATTTTGCAAAGCTTTGTCATCGATCAAAAAGTTCTGGCCGAGGCGCTTTTTGGGACGAAGATTAAAGGCGTGAAGCAGACCGAGGGTCGTTTTGTAAAGCGAGGTCACTTTGCTTTAAAATGCGCGGCGACTTTGATGGCCTGGATCATGCTCCCGGGATTGGCCCAGCCCTTGCCGGCAATATCAAATCCCGTGCCGTGGTCAACCGAGGTGCGGACGATCGGCAGGCCGACCGTTACATTAACTGATTTATTAAAAGAAACAAGCTTTAGCGGTATCAGCCCCTGGTCATGATACATGGCAATTACGATGTCGAATACGCCGGACTTGGCCAGATTAAATATTGCGTCTGGAGAGATCGGGCCTCTGGCATCAATACCCAACTTCCTTGCCTCTTCTACCGCCGGCTTAATGACTTTTATTTCTTCCGTGCCAAAAATGCCGGACTCTCCGGCGTGGGGGTTGAGCCCCGCCACCCCGATCCGCGGCTTTTTGCCCCTGACTTTAAACAATATTTCATGCGCCATTTTGATCTTTCTTAATACTTTCTTCTTGTCCAATGAACCCGCGACCGCTTTTAGCGGTATATGGGTAGTAACCAGAAGGACCCAAAACGTGTCGGAGACAAACATCATCCCGTAATCTTTGGTTTTGGTCCGTTTTGCCAGAATTTCCGTATGGCCATGGAATTTATATCCGGCTTTGCGGATGGCCTCTTTGTTGATCGGTCCGGTGGTTATGCCGTTTATCTTCCCCGCCATCGCCAGGTCGATCGCTTTTTCCAGATACTCCACGCTGGCTTTTCCTGACATCGCTGAAAGCATGCCCATCTTTAGTTTAGCAATATCGACATTGGCGAGATCGATAACATCGATTTTATTGCGGAGGAATTTTGCTTCTTCGACGGTTTTTATCGGATTTATGGTGATCCCGGGGAGTTTGGATATTTTTACCGCGTAGCTTAAGACCCTGGCGTCACCGACAACCAGACAACGGGCAGTGCGGTTAACTTCCGCATCTGACAGCGCTTTGACGCAGACTTCGGGCCCGATCCCGGCCGGGTCTCCCATGGTAATTCCAATTATCGGCCTTTGCATAATTTTTTACTCGTATCTGATATTTGCTTTGCGCATGCGGTCGACAGTTTCTTCTATGCGCGCTTCGGGAACAACCAGCGCCGCCCGGACAAAACCTTCGCCGATATCCCCAAAAGCAACGCCGGGAGATACAACTACGCCGGTCTTTTCCGCAAGATGCATGGTAAATTCCGTAGAATCGAATCCGCGGGGTACGGGAACCCAGACATACATTGTCGCCAGCGGTTTTGTTACCTTCCAGCCCAGCGAATTTATTCCCTGGACAAAAACATCCCTTCTTCGCTGGTAAGTCGCCCTGACTTTGTCCATATAACCGTTCTTATGGTTAAGCGCCACGATCGCCGCTTTTTGGACGGCCGTGAACAGGCCGTAATCGAGATTGGTTTTTATTTTGCGCAAACCTTCGACCAGCGAGGGATTGCCGACAGCGAACCCGCATCTCCAGCCCGGCATCCCGAAAGTTTTGGAGGTGGTATGGAATTCTATGGCAATATCTTTTGCTCCCGGTATCGAAAATATTGAAAGCGGCTTATTGCCTTCGAAGTAAATTTCGGCATAGGCAAAATCATGGAGCAGGATGATGTTGTGCTTCTTGCAGAATGCCACTGCTTCTTCAAAAAATTTGCGCGTCGCGAGCACTCCGGTCGGATTGGTTGGATAGCTTAAGAACAGTATTTTCGCTTTTTTAATGATATCGGGCTCAATATTTTTAAGATCGGGCAAATATCCCCGATGCTCCGTGGTTGGCAGGATTATCGGCTCGCCCCCCGCCAGGATCGGCCCCCTGAAATGCGCGGGATAAGCGGGCATGGGGACCAGGACTTTATCGCCGGGATTTATGTAAGCAAAAGAAAAGTGAACGACCCCTTCTTTAGAGCCGATCAGAGTTACGACTTCATCTTTCGGGTCGATATTAATATTATATTGCTGTTTACACCAGTGGGCGCAGGCTTCTTTAAATTCCGGGGCTCCCTCAAATGACGGATATCTGTGATTTTCAGGATTTTTTACCGCTTCGCACAGGGCATCGATGACATCCTGGGGAGGAGGAATATCGGGGTTGCCCATTCCAAGATCGATCAGGTCCACATTTTTTGCCTGCATTTCGGCTTTTATTTTGTCCAGCTTGGCAAAAACGTAGATCGGCAGTTTTAATAATCTTTCTGATTGTTCTGGAAGCACAAGATTTCCTCCGCTTTATAAGAACTCCTGACAAAAGGCCCCGAAAATACTTTTAAAAATCCCATCTTATACCCCACCCTCTCGTAATGCAAAAAGCTTTCCGGCTCCACAAAGCGTTCGGCTTTCTGATGCGTCTTTGACGGGGGGAGATACTGACCGAGGGTAACGATGTCGCAGCCGACGCCTTTAAGATCGCGCAAAACAGAAAAAACCTCTTCGTCAGTCTCCCCTAATCCTACCATAATCCCGGACTTGGTGTAAATAGCCGGGTTGGCTTCTTTTACCCGCAGTAAAAGGTTTAGCGACCTTTTATAATCCGCCTGGGGCCTTACGTCGGGATAAAGCCGCGGTACGGTTTCCACATTGTGATTAATGACTTCAGGTTTTGCTCTGACAACGACATTAAGAGCCTCGGGATTTCCCAGAAAATCAGGGATCAGGACTTCAACCGCTATGCCTTTGGAATGGAGGGCGCGAATAGCTTTTGAAAAATGCGAAGCTCCGCCGTCAGGCAGATCGTCTCTTGTAACCGAAGTGATCACAACATAATTGAGTTTTAATTTTCTAACGGATTCCAATATTTTTTCCGGTTCGTCCGGATCGACCGGGAGGGGCATGCCTTTTTCACATCCGCAAAACGCGCAGTTGCGCGTGCAGACATCGCCGAGGATCATAAAAGTGAGCGTGTTCTTTGAAAAACATTCCCCGATGTTCGGACATTTTAATGATTCGCAGACGGTGTGGATCGAAGGATCATTAAGCGCCTCTCTCAAGCGGCTGACATTATGGGTTTTTGGTATTCTCTTTTTCAGGTATGAGGGAAGCAAACGGTTATCCCGCCGGTTTTATTGCTTTGGTAAGCTGTTCAACATTCTGCGCGTGCAATATAGCCTCATCGTAAGAGATCAAATTCTGATCGTATAATTCTTTAAGGGAAGAATCCATGCTCTGCATGCCGTATTTGTTCCCGATTTCTATAACCGAATACAGCTCCTGCGTTGTCGACTTGCGGATAATGTTCCTGACCGCGGGAGTGGCCACCATCACCTCTACTGCCGACACTACGCCGGATTTGTCTTTTTTAGGGATAAGCTGCTGGGCAATAATCCCTTTTAAGGTCATGCTCAACTGGAGGCGAACCTGCGACTGGTGGTGGGGCGGGAACACGTCAATTATCCTGTCTATCGCTTGCGGGGCATCGGGAGTGTGCAGCGTTGAAATGACCAGGTGGCCCGTTTCGGCCGCGGTTATCGCGGTTTGGATGGTCTCCAGATCGCGCATTTCACCGACGAGTATAACGTTGGGGTCTTGCCTTAACACTCTTTTTAAGGCATTGCCAAAGGTTATGGTATCTATTCCGACCTCTCTTTGTTCAATGAGCGATTTTTTATGGGAATGGACGTATTCGATCGGGTCTTCTACCGTGATAATGTGCGACGTCCGGTTTGAATTCACCACGTCGATCATTGCCGCCTGGGTGGTAGACTTGCCGCACCCGGTCGGCCCGGTAACGAGGATCAACCCGCGCATTTCATAACAAAAATCATCGAGCATTTTCGGCATTCTCAATTCTTTAAGCGTCGGTATTTTCTTGGGGATGCGGCGAATGGCCGCGCCCACGCTGCCGCGGGCAAAATGGACATTTATGCGGAACCGCGATGCTCCTTGTTCGGAAGCAATGTCAAGCTCCTTCTCTTTTTCAAATAAAGATCTTTGATCTTCATTGAGCAGCGAGTAGACAAGCGCCTTCGAAGTCTCGCTTGTCAAAGTATCATAAGGGGTCACGACAAGTGTTCCGGCTACGCGCAGCATCGGCGGGCTCCCGGCAACAATATGCAGATCGGAAGCATTCTGGTCTGTGACCAGTTTCAGGAGAGATTGTATTTCCATTTAGCATACTATATAATTTACCCCTGTGCTTGTCAACATCTTCATATTTATTATTGGCGCCGTTATCGGCAGTTTCTTAAATGTCTTGATCCACCGTCTTCCCCGCGAAGAATCGATCGTTTTCCCTTCATCGCACTGCCCAAAATGCAATGTGCCGATCAAGTGGTACGACAATATTCCAATTATCAGTTATCTGCTGCTGCGCGGCCGATGCCGGAACTGCCGCGCTCCAATCTCTATCCGTTATCCTATAGTAGAGCTTTTTACCGCTCTTTCATTTGTTGTAATATATTCATTGTTGGGACTTAGGATTTGGGATTTGGGATTTTACGCATACGCGTTTTATGTCTCAACGATGCTAGTCGCTATCTTCGCCGATCTTGAGAACGAGATCATCCCTGATGAAATAATCTTTTTCGGGATCCCGGCGGGACTGCTCTGGCACTGGTTTTCGGGTGACCTTACCGCTTCGATCATTGGCTGTGCATTGGGCTTTTCGCTTCTATTCCTGATATCGCAATTTGGCAGATTGATCTTCAAAAAAGAAGCTTTGGGATACGGCGACTTAAAACTGGCGGCGCTCATGGGCGCCTGGCTTCTGCCCGACAAATTGATTCTTGCCCTTTTTATCGGTTATTTACTGGGCGCGGTCTGGTCTCTGGGCCTGCTTGCGCTTAAGATAAAAAAAATGGACGATTACATCCCTTTTGGCCCCTGGCTCTGCCTGGGCGCGGTCATTTCTTTCTTTTTTGGACGGGAAATTATCGCTTTCTACCTTGCGCATTTTTTCTAGAAGCGATATAATCACTTCGCATTACAAACATGAAAATAAACGCCTGGATATTGCTTCTTATATTTATCATTTTTTATTTTGTTTTCCAAATCCGCGAAGATGTGTTAAGATATTACAGCCTGATCGATGACAGCCAAAAGATCAAGAAGAGCAT
>JBAZPF010000008.1:0-25282 GCA_041648295.1 Candidatus Margulisiibacteriota bacterium
TTCAGAGATCCATCAAGTTTCTTTTGAATTGCCGAAAAAGGAACGCGATCACTTTTTTAAAATACTGGTAGTTATTTTTGTAATTTTTGTTATCATTGCTGTCGTGGGCATGCTTATGATGCTCAAGCTTATATAAAATGAAAATAGGAATAATTTATAAAGAAGAGGACCAGCTGATTTCCGGCACCGCAGCAAAAGTGATGGCCGATCTTAGGGCTAAGGGCCATAAAATAATCGCGCTTCATGAGACGCGGCCGTTAAAAGGCGTGCAATTTGCGATTACGCTCGGAGGGGACGGGACCGTTCTTAGGGCGGCTCGCATCTTGAGCGGGTCCAGGGTCCCGATACTCGCGGTCTTTCTCGGCGGACTTGGCCTTTTAACGGAAATCTCGCTGCTTGAGATAAACCACGCGGTCGATATGATAAAAAAGAAAAAATACCGGGTCGATTCCCGGATGATGATCGATGTCTCCGTCCTGCGGTCCGGAAAGAAAATAAAAAACTCGATCGCCCTGAACGACGCGGTCATCGGCAAGAGTTCCATCGCCAGGACCATAAAACTTGAGGCCTTCCTCAAAGGGAAAAGCATGGCCGATTATGTCGGCGACGGGATCGTCATTTCCACGCCCACCGGCTCAACGGCTTATAATTTCGCGGTGAACGGCCCGATCATCCCCCTGCACGGCAAGTCCTTCGTTATTTCCCCCATCTGCCCTCATCGCGCGGCCAATCGAAGCATTGTTCTTCAAGAACCGATCGCCGTAAAAATTAAAAAGGGCGACGACAATCTTTTAACGATCGACGGCCAGGAAACGTTCAAATTAAAAATAAATGACAAGGTAACGGTCGATATTTCAAAATATAAAACGGACTTTATCCGCTTGAAAGAATATGATCTCTGGGAATTATTGAGGACTAAGCTGGGCTGGGGTTAGTTCAGGTCCGGTTTTTTAAAATCAATGAACTTTGCCGGATTCTTCATCATCACAAAAGTCTTTGGTTCGGAAATGTTGGGAGCGGCCGTGATCGGGAAGGCAGGAAAAAGGACCAGTTTTGTCATTTTAACATTAAGAAGTCTTGAAATGTAATCCGTCAGCAAGGTCTGGTTCAAGAATTCAATAACTTTTGCCTGATCCATTTTAGTTCTCCTTATTTGTTTATGTCGATCTTGGGAACAAAGTTCTTTTCGGTTAATTTTGCTTCCAGGATGTCAATGAATCTTCCGGGTAGTTTTTCGTTTATAGACTTCCAGGCTTTTGGTCCGAGATGGGTGTCTTTAATGTAAGTCACGCCGGAAATCCGGTAGGTATCGTATCTATTGTTGTCTCTTGCTTGCTCTGCCATTTAACTCACCCTATCTCCTCTTGCCTATATATCGTCAGGTTACGGCAAAAATTTCACCTGATTTTAAACTATTTTAATATGCTATAATTTGGCCGGTGGAACGACTACTAAAGAGCAAATTCAAAATCGGGAATAAGATCGGAGAAAACCCCTTTTCCCTCACCTACCTGGGGACTACCCTTTCAGGGGAACAGCCGGTCGTCGTAAAAATATACAAGCGCGGGACGCTCAATTCCGTGCTGATCAAGTCGATGAAGCAAAAGGTCAAATCCCTGACGGAGATAAATCATCCGGGGATCGCCCGCTTATATGACGGCGATTACGGCTGGCAGGGCTTCTACTATGTTCGTGAATTTATAGCCGGCCAAAGCCTTAAGGACTACCTTAAAACACACCGGCCTGATGTGGATGAAGCCGTCCGCCTTATAAATGATATAACCGTGAATCTTGCCCATGCGCATCAAAAAGGCATAATCCACGGGGCGCTCAAACCAAGCAATATTTTCCTTGATAATCAAATGAGGCCAAAGCTCGCCGATTTTATAATCGAGGGCGAGGTCAAGGAATCCATGCCGCAAAAGGCGATCTTCATTCTGGAAGGGAGCGATTACGCTTCTCCTGAAGAAATTTACGGCAGTCCGGCCAACCGCGCCTCCGACATTTATTCGCTTGGGACCATATTATACGAGATGCTGACCGGCGTTCCGCCTTTCAAAGGGAACCCGCAGAAAAAGATATCCGGGATCGTCCCCAATCTCCCCTCTCTTCCGAAATATGTTGAGGATATATTATTGAAAGCTTTAAATAACGATCCCCTTTTAAGGTTCAAGTCGGCGGAAGAGATCATTGAAAGCATAAAACGCCGGAACCTGGTGGAATTCAAGGAAAACTGGGACCTGCCTCCGGTCGAGCTTGAAAACACGCTGCGTGCGGAGGAAAAAGCGGTGATCCCGGTCAGGCAGGAGCGCAAGCGCAGTTTTTTCATTTTGTTCATACTGATCTTTACGGTGCTCGCGGGAATAATCTATTCACTGATCAATACCATGATAATGAGGCAATAACATGAAATTGATGCTTATCGGATATTTGGCCTTTATTATTATCGTCGCTCTGGCGATCGCCTATCTGACCTTAAGCCTGCGAATCCGATTTCCGGGCCGTTTCCTTTTTATCATCCTGTTGATAATAGCTTCGCCGGTGATCGCAAGTTATGTGCTTTTGTCATATTTTTATCCTTTGCCCGAGACTACGATCCCAGATGTGGTCGGTTTTTCCGAAAGGGACGCGGTCCAGAAGCTTGAAAGCCTGGGCCTTAGCGTCCATATTGAAAAAAAATACCCGGGCGAGGATATCGTTACCTTTGAGAGGCCGGAGCCGGGAAGAATGGCAAAAGAAGGAAGGACCGTCACGCTTATAATCGGACGGCCAAAGTCCATAAATTATTTTAACCCTCCCACACCCGAAGCTTATCAGGCAATCACCCCGGAGTCTTTAAGCCCGACCCCTGAACAAGGAGAAAACAACCAATGATAAAAATTGCGCCCTCGATCCTTTCGTCCGACTTTTCCGTTCTTGGCGAAGAAATAAAAAAAGTCGAAGCGGCCGGCGCGGATCTTATACATATTGATGTGATGGACGGGCATTTTGTGCCCAACATCACCATTGGCCCGCTGATCGTCAAAGCCTGCAGAAAAATCACAAAACTTCCCCTCGATGTTCACCTTATGATCGAAAATCCCGACCGGTATATCCCTGATTTTGCCAAAGCGGGAGCGGATATTATAACCATCCATGTCGAAGCCTCAAAAAATCTTGATGAGGACATAGAACTGATCAAACAAAATAACGTTAAGCCCGGCGTTGTGGTAAATCCCGCCACCCCGGTTGAATCCGTCTTTCATGTGCTTGATAAAATAAACATGGTCCTTTTAATGTCCGTGAACCCGGGGTTCGAAGGCCAAAAATTCATGCCCGAAGTATTACCGAAAATCAAAAAGCTCAAAGACGAAATAAAAAAGCGCGGCCTGGAATTGGACATCGAAGTTGACGGCGGTATAAATGAAAAAACAGCCTATGAGGCTGTCGCCGCGGGAGCCAATGTGCTGGTTGCGGGATCGGCGATCTTTTACGCGAAAGATTATAAAGAAATAATATGCCGGCTGAAGAAAACATAATATTCATGCGCGAGGCCCTGCGCCTGGCGGGTTCCATGCGCGGAAGAACCTCTCCCGATCCAATGGTCGGGGCCGTGGTCGTTAAAGACGGAAAAATTATCTCCAGCGGATACCATGCGGAAGTAACCACGCCCCATGCCGAAGCCTGGGCGCTGGAAAAAGCCGGGGAAGCCGCCAGAGGCGCCATCATGTACGTCAACCTGGAACCGTGCTGTTTTTTTGAAACTAAGACCAACCCTCCCTGCACGCAGGCCATAATACAGTCGGGCATCAAAAAGGTTTTTGCCGCAATGGAAGACCCCAACCCTTCGGTAGCCGGAAGAGGGTTTTCCGAACTCCGGGAAGCGGGAATAGAGGTCGAGGTTGGATTGCTCGAACCGGAAGCAAAGAAGTTGAACGAAGTTTTCATTAAATATATCACTACCGGCAGGCCGTTCGTGATCGTAAAGGCGGCAACCAGCCTTGACGGCAAGATCGCCACCAGAACGGGGGAAAGCTTCTGGATAACCGGCATTGAGGCCAGAAAAAGAGGGCATCATCTTCGCAACATCGTCGATGCCGTAATGATTGGGATCGGCACGGTACTACAAGACAATCCAGAGCTGACGGTAAGGGAGATCGAAGGAAAAATAAAAAATCCTATCAAGGTCATAATCGATCCTTCAGCAAAGATCCCGCATCGATCAAAAGTGCTGAAGATCGAACCTCATAACACGGTCATAGTGGTGTCGGAAAAGGCGCCAAGATCAAGGGTAGAAAAATTAAAAGCGTTAAAAGCAAAAGTAATTCAGCTTTCGAGCCGGAACGGGATATTGCCTCTTGATAAATTAATGAAGGAACTGGGCAAGCAAAAAATAACCAGCGTTTTGATCGAGGGCGGAGGCACGACCAACGCTTATGCAATAGCTTCGGGGATAGCGGATAAAGTGAACTTTTTTATTTCGCCAAAGATCATCGGGGGCAAGGATTCTCCGACCGCGGTCGAGGGCGAGGGCATAGATTCGCTTTCGAGGGCCATAAAATTAAAAGATGTCTCAATAGAAAAGATCCACGAAGATTTTTTGGTGGAAGGCTACATACTCCATTAAATAAAAAATTGAAACTAAGGCTTTTTTTAGGTATAATATTACTGTTATGACCGGCGAAAAGATCGAGATCAATAAGGATATGACTATTGCGGAATTGCTTAAGGCGAGACCGCAGGCCGCCGCAATATTGATGTCGCGGGGCATGCACTGTCTTGGCTGCGTCATTGCCCAGGGAGAAACGCTCGAGCAAGCGGCCGATGTTCACGGCATTCCGGTACAGGAACTTCTAGACGCGATAAACGAGGGATAAAATATGACAAAATTAAAATGCACGGTATGTGAGCACGAGATCGACCTTCCGGACAATACAAAGGAAGGGGCCCGGTTTACCTGTCCCAATTGTTTTGCCCAGTTGTCTTTGCAGATCATTAACGGCAAAAAAGTCGCCCGCTGCGCGGTTTGCAATAAGGAATTGAAGGAATGCGGGGTCGACTGCGAGCGGCGGATAGTAGAGCGGGAAAAAAGAGGATTTTTCGACATAAAGTTATGATAAAAGTATATTCAACCCCCGCCTGCCCTTACTGCAACCTATTAAAGCGATATCTGAACGATAGGAATATTGAATTTGAGACTATGGATGTTTCTACCAGCCGGGAAATCGCCCAAGAAATGATCGACAAATCAGGTCAACTTGGTGTGCCGGTAACCGACATCAACGGGACTATCATTATTGGCTTTAACAAGCCAAAATTTGAAGAACTGCTTGGAAAGGAGGACAAAAAATGACAGTAGTTGTTGATCAGGCTCTCTGCATCGGTTGCGGAATCTGTATTGATGCCTGCTCTGAAGTTTTTGCATTCAACGCCGAAGGCAAGGCCGAAGTGATAAAAGAGACCTGCGACGCCTGTAATCTGGAAGAAGTTGCCGACCAGTGCCCGGTAGATGCCATAGAAGTATCCCAATAGGAGGTGTTTCCTTGGCTCAAGGTCAAAAGGCAATAATTGATGAAAGTTTATGCACCGGTTGCGGTATCTGTATAGATGTCTGTCCGCATCAGGCGCTGGAAATCGTGGACGGGTATGCGAAGCTGATCAAGCCTGATGCTTGCGATGGAACCGGCGAATGCGCGGACTCCTGCCCAATGCAGGCAATCACTCTAAAATAAATGGTCAAAAGATCAGATCAAATAATCAAGATCTTAGGGAAAGAATATCCCGGGGCAAGAATCGCATTAAATTTTAAAACTCCTCTGGACCTATTGGTTGCCACTATCCTTTCCGCCCAGTGTACAGACAAGCGGGTAAATCTTATTACTGATTTTCTCTTCAAGAAATATAAAACCGCAAAGGATTATGCCTCGGCGGACCCGAAAACATTTGAGCAGGAGATCCGTTCCGCCGGGTTTTATCGTAATAAAACAAAAAGCATAATCGGCGCGGCAAAGGCTATCGTAAATGATCATAGCGGCAAAGTGCCGGATTCGATGGAAGAACTGATAACTCTCCCCGGGGTGGCCAGAAAAACCGCTTCGGTCGTGCTTTTTAACGCTTTCCAGAAGATCGAAGGAATAACGGTTGATACCCATGTAATCCGGCTTTCGCAGAGGTTGGGATTGACGGAAAATAAGGATGCGGTAAAAATTGAGCAGGACTTGATGAAGATCATCCCCAAGCCGCTCTGGGGAAAATTTGCTTACTGGATCATCGATCACGGCCGTAAAATATGCATTGCCAAAAAGCCGCTATGCCCCGATTGTGTCCTCAAAAAGCTCTGCCCGTCATATCATTTCTTCATGAAAAAGTTTTATAAATAACTCTGAATTTTTTCATAAGTGAAATCTCGCTTTCATTTTAACGATATATATTCGTAATGAGTATGACAACAGAGCCTTTGAGCGCAACACAAAGAGTAATTGCCTGCGAAAGACGCTCTCAAGTACATAGAGAGGTTTCTCATCAAAGCTTGATCAGCGGCGGATTAGCAGACATTAGACTTTCATCAGTCCCTATTACTTCCAGATTTAATAGCCGGGTATACGGATTAGAAAACGACATCTTTTTTCCGCAACAAAATCTTTTCCTGTTAAATTTTGATAATTCCACATATCTTGCGGCGGCAATTGCAGTTAAACAAGGCATGATCTCGCCCGGAGCAAAATTTTTTACACTTGACGGCCATTACGATCTTAATGCACCCGAATTATCCGCCCCAAAAGGGGACATTTCAATTGAAGAAGCAGCGGAATATGTCAGTAAAATAAATATTACAGATCAAATATCCGCCATGGCCGAATCGGGCTTTATTTCTTCTGACCATATTTATATCTGTGTACCCGGAGTAGAAGAAAGAATTACTATTCCTTCATGGATAATAAAAGGGCATCGGTGGATTAGAGGTTATTCCACTCCATACGATGTAACTTTGATGCCTCTGACCGATTGGCTGCAGGAATTAGCGGCTACGGATCCGCGGCAGAGAATAGCTCACGTTGACATTGATTATTTAGCAACTCCCCGGCACGGATTATTAGAGATAGCTCCAACCGACATCTTGCCTGTCAATAAGGCCCTGCCTTTACAGCTTGGTCGCCTATTAAGGGGGACTGGATTTATGGATTCAGGATTAAAGGTTGTGGTTTGCAGTCCGGAATTTATGCCTCCACATAATTTTCTTGAATCAGCAAGAAGCTTTACGGGAACATTAATAGGAGAAAAATACGAGCCAATTACAGCATTATCAACTCTGGAATTAATGGAGATCATTAATTTTAGAGCAGAATATGGACGGAATTTTTGTCGACATTTGCATTGTGCATTGAACGGATCAGGCGAAGAACGTGAAAAGGCAATAAGCATATTAAAAAAAATGGCAAAAAATGGTGATTTTTCTTCTTTTCTAGTTTATCATCAAGAAGCATCCGATTTGATTAGGGATATTTGTTACAGGAGGGACAGCACAGGCTTAACCTTAATTAATAAACTTTGCCAACTAGAAGAAATTGCAATTATCCGTTTTCAATAGTCAACCATGGCCTAAAAACCGATATAGAATGGAACCTGAGAGTAATCCCTCGGCTTCGCTCGGGACGCGAAATCTCGGTTCCATCGGGTAAACAGTATCATTGGAACCGCGACTTTTAGTCGCAGGTTCCAACTCTATATCGGATTCTGGGCATGAAAAGCTAAGCCCCTCCCGCCTGAAATTTTTACCCAAAACTGACGATAATATAATGAGGACCTAAGAGTCCTTAAATTATGGCTATAACCAGATTACAACCAGTAACAAATGTTATTTCTCTAAGGATCGCAACGGCTGGATCTCCGCAATTACGATCGATCATTTCTTCTTTTGCTAAACCGGCATTGGCGGTTTCATTTTTGCTTTCACTTTCTTCCTGCACAGGCCAGGTCGTTGACCCGAACAAAGACAAGCAATCCTGCCCATCAATGAAACAAGTCGAACCGGAATGCAGCGGGACATTGCCCCCAATTTCGTTTTTGGATGATAGATATTCGGAGGAGCAAAAAAATATTCTGATTGAAAGAGTAACTAACCGGCTTTTAGAGTTTCCTCCCTGTTCGCTAATAGGTATCAATGAGGTTGTCTTTATCGCTGATAAATCGATCTTCAAGAATAACGAATCGGGACTGTATAAGGTAGCGCAGTATTACTATAATAATGAGCCGTCCACTGCTACCCGGACCATCTATTTGAACACCGACCCAAAATGGATAGACTGTATCACATCTGACTTGAGCAAGCCTATCTATCTTGACTATTCTATCGATCACGAAACCTGTCACCATGTGGGAAAAACGGCCTGCAATACCGGCAAATTTTATACTCATAGCTGGAACTCTGACGGCACACCAAAGAAAGGATCGGTTCCGCAGGACTTTGCGCTAATTTTTAGCCCGTATCCTCATCGGCACAATGATTCGGCAATGGAAGATCCCCCTGAAGATTGGGCCACCGCCTGCGCAGAATACAGGATCGATAACGGATATTTCAAGGCCATGGCATCCCAAAACAAAGAAAAACCGCTAGAGCAAAAATACAACTTTTTCTACGATTTCTTTGGGACGCCTATTCCTCACGCCTGGGATCCGCCTGCGCAATAGACACACTTTTTCCATCATGTTATAATCCCCTCATGTTAAGGTATATGACCGCCGGTGAATCGCACGGCAAAGCGTTGATCGCCGTTTTAGATGGAATGGTCGCGAATCTCCCGCTATCCCACGACGATATTAACCCGGACCTGGCGCGCCGCCAGGAAGGATACGGCCGCGGCGGAAGAATGAAGATAGAAAAAGATGCCGTGGACATATTGTCCGGCGTGCGCTTTGGAAAGACCATGGGCAGCCCAATAGCGTTAATGATCCCTAACCGCAGTACCGAATTTTTCGATAAGATAGTAACCATTCCCCGCCCCGGCCACGCCGACCTTGCAGGATCCTTAAAGTATAACCAAAAAGATATAAGAAATATTCTTGAGCGGGCTTCGGCCAGGGAAACGGCAGCCAGAGTTGCGGTTGGAGCAGTCTGCAAAAAATTCCTGGGCGAATTCAAGATAAAAGTTTCAAGCTCAATCGTTCATATCGGCGGAGAATCCGCAGAAAAAAATTGGAAGAAAGCAATCGATGAAGCCAGAGAGACTGGGGACACGCTGGGCGGCGTATTTCAGGTTGAAATAAAAAATTGTCCTCCCGGACTTGGCAGCTTTGCCCAGTGGGATAGAAGATTGGACGGGAGACTGGCATTGGCTCTGATGAGCATTCAGGCGATAAAAGGAGTTGAAATCGGTCTCGGCTTTGAACAGGCAAAACTTCCCGGTTCAAAAGTACACGATGCGATATTATATAAAGAAGGGAAATTCAGCCACAGCAGTAATAATGCTGGGGGCCTCGAAGGCGGGGTTTCAAATGGCGAGCCGATCGTTTTAAAGGCAGCTATGAAGCCTATTTCAACCCTTACCAAACCTTTAAAATCTGTTGATCTGACGACAAAAAAACCAAGCGAAGCATATGTAGAACGATCAGATGTATCTGCAGTTGAGGCGGCGGCGGTAGTTGGGGAAGCGGTAACGGCATTTGAGATCGCCAATGCAATGATCGAAAAATTCGGAGGCGATTCCCTCGAAGAGACAAAAGATAATTTTTCCGCTTATCAAAAACGCGTTTCTATGCTATAATATCGGTTCAGGAAAGGAGTTTTAAGTGGCACCTAAGATTAAATTACAAAGAGTAGGCACAAACAAACAGCCAAAATATCGGGTAATCGTGCAAAATGCCAAGCAGAAGCTTGGCGGTTCGGTCATAGAGATCCTGGGGATATATCATCCCAGACAGACCCCCACCCTTTTTGAAGTCAGCAAGGAAAAAATCCTTGACTGGATAAAAAAAGGCGCGCAACCTACCGATAAGGTTCGTTTTCTTCTTGGAAAATCAGGGATTTTACCGCCGGTTGACACATCAAAGCTTAATAAACGCAAGCCCAAAAAGGAAGCCCCGCAGGCAGAAGCTGCAGCTCCAGCGGCCCCTGTCGCTCCGGCTGAACAGCCAACTTCATAAAAGGAGGACAAAGGGTGAAGGAACTGATAGAGTATATCGTCAAAGCGCTTGTGGACAAGCCAGAAGAAGTTAATGTTTCCGAAGTTGAGGGCGAAATTGCTACCATTATTGAGGTCAGGGTGGCGGATGAAGACGCCGGTAAAGTTATCGGCCGCGAGGGCAGGATCGTTAATGCCCTGCGCACTCTTGCCAAAACTGCCGGGAAAGATAAAAAAAGAGTGACCGTCGAAATTATAACAAAAGAGGAGAAATAAAATGGCTGAAGATTTGGAATTAAAACGCGTAGTGATGGTAAAGGCGATCGTGACCGAAGCTTTCAAGGATAATTTGATAAAAGAACTTGAAAGAGCGATCAAGAACATTGACGGCCAATCAGCTCAAATGGATATGCAGAGCAAGGCCTATCTTGAAGATCTTAAGAAAAAAGGCCTGATGCAGAAAGCGGCCGCTTTTAAGCATCAGCTCGATGAAGAAAGATCCAGACAGGCGGCGTCAAAGTCCGACCTTATCATGAAGATCGAAGAAGCAAAGAGGCTTGAGATCGGCTCCGAATTCGTCCAGGGTCCCCTGGAAGGGCCGGTAAAGGTTTCTGTCGGCGACAATCTCTACAAGAAGGTCGGAGGGGCGGAAGTAATCGTAAAGGACGGGATTATCCAGGAGATCCGCGGCGTAGATTAGTTCCGTGCGAATCGATATCTTAACCCTGTTCCCCGAAATGTTTAACGGGCCTTTTTCTGAAAGCTTGCTCAAAAAAGCTCAAGAAAAAGGCCTTATTTCTATCAATATTATAAACATCCGCGATTTTACAACCGATAAACATCAAACTGCCGATGATTCACCCTATGGTGGAGGCCCGGGAATGGTAATGAAGCCGGAACCAGTCTATAAAGCAATTGAAAGCTTAAGGCCTGATAAAGACGCCAGGATAATCCTCATGTGCCCCACTGGCGAGACTTTCAAGCAAAAGACGGCGAAAGAGCTGTCCGAAACCGATCACCTCATCTTTATTTGCGGACATTATGAAGGCATTGATGAGCGGGTCAGGCAGAATCTTGTAACCGACGAGATCTCAATCGGCGATTATGTGCTGACCGGCGGAGAATTGCCCGCCATGGTCATAATCGATTCCATCGCCAGGCTGGTCCCCGGAGTGATAAAAGAAGAAGAATCTTTCGTCCGGGATTCATTTTATGAAGGCTTGCTTGATTACCCAAGCTACACAAAACCGGAAAAATTCAATGGTGAAGCGGTTCCTGAAATATTAAGGTCCGGCCATCATGAAGAAATCGACCGCTGGAGGAGAAAAGAATCATTAAAACTCACCTTTTTCCGCCGGCCCGAGCTGCTGGCAGGCGCAAATCTGACCGAAGAGGACAAGAAGATGATAACCGAGATGATCAAAAATGGCTAAAGTCTATCTTGCCTTAATCCACCATCCAGTGTATAATAAGAACCAGGAAATCGTTAGCACCTGCATCACAGGCGTTGATCTCCACGATATTGCCCGCTCGGGTCTGACCTACGGCATTAAAAAGTACTTCGTGGTTAATCCTATGCCTGCGCAGCTTGCTTTTGCCGAACGAATTGTAGGTTGCTGGAAGAAGGAAGCGAGTTTTGTCCATAACTGGACCAGGGCTGAAGCTTTTCGGCTGGTGGAACTGGCGCCAGACCTTGAAACGGTCATAAAAAAGTTGAAAAATCCGGTGATCGTCGCCACTTCCGCCAAGCCCAAAGGATCGGTCAAATTTAAAAAGATCCGGTCCCTTATCAAAAAAAGCAAAAAGCCGGTCTTGATACTTGTCGGCACCGGATGGGGAATGACCGACGAATTGCTTAAAAAAGCTGATTATATTTTAGAACCGATAAAGGGCAATTCAAAATATAACCATCTTTCGGTCCGTTCAGCGGTCGCGATAATTTTAGACCGCATTTTAGGGGGAAATTAATATGAAGATCATTGATGAAATAGAAAAAGAACAGATGAAAAAAAACGTTCCGGCTTTTAAGGTGGGCGACACGGTCAAGATATCGTCAAAGATAGTCGAAGGCGGCAAGGAAAGACTGCAGGCCTTTGAGGGGATCGTCATTAAGAGGCAGGGAACAGCGGCCAGAGAGACTTTTACCGTCAGGAAAATAGTTATGGGAATAGGAGTTGAAAAGATTTTTCCGGTAAACTCTCCCGCGGTTGAAAAGATTCAGATCGTAAGATCCGGCAAGGTAAGGCGCGCCAAGCTCTATTATATGCGTAAGCTGATCGGCAGCGCCGCGACCCGCATAGAAGAAGCTGAAAGCAATCAAAAAGAAGGCGCTTAGTGGATACCGAAAAGATCAAGACCTGGGTCTACGAATGGGTTGAAACCATTTTAGTAGCGCTTGTCCTCGCGCTTTTTATCCGCGCTTTTTTCATTCAGGTATTTTGGATCCCCAGCGGCTCAATGGAACCGTCATTATTAATAAATGACCGCATAATCGTAAATAAACTGGCTTACGGAATTCAAAACCCGTTATTTGAATCATATAAAGAAAAGAAGTTCTTATATATAATTCCCAATCCTTTATTCGGTCATCCGGTCTTCACTTCCAATGTCCCCTATTTCATCGATTTCAATAAGGGGCCAAAGCGCTTTGATGTTGTCGTCTTTAAAATGTTTGATACCAACGGGGACAGAAAAGACTTGATAAAGCGCGTCATCGGCCTCCCGGGGGAAAAACTTGAAGTTAAAAAGGGCACGGTCTATATAAACAACAAGCCATTGGCGGAAACGCATCCTATTAATAATGAATATTATGATCTTTTAAGCCTTCCGGCAAAATTCGGTCCGGTCAAGATACCAAATGATTCCTATTTTATGATGGGAGACAACCGTCCCAATTCCGCAGATTCACGCTACTGGGGCTTTTTGCCGAAAAAGAACGTGATCGGCCCGGCGATTGTACGGATCTGGCCGCTTTTAAGCTTTGGCGCAATCCCCAAATAATGATATACTTTCTCCATGCCGCCAAACCAGAGGCTGGAGAGACTGCTTCAAAAAGACGGTTACAAGCTGATCGCAGGAGTAGATGAGGTTGGCGTTGGCTCTCTGGCCGGTCCGGTCCTTGCCGCGGCCGTTATTTTACCCCAAAAAGCAAAAATCCCCGGGCTCAATGATTCAAAAAAGCTTTCGGCCAAAAAAAGGGAAATTCTTTTTAAGATAATTTTGAAACGTTCGATCGCGATCGGCGTTGGCATAGTCGACTGGGAAACGATCGATCGTTTAAATATCCTAAATGCTTCCCACCTCGCAATGGAGCTGGCCGTTGACGCGCTATCCCCTGCCCCGCAGTTCCTGTTGATCGACGGCAGATATAAAATTAAAAGCTCTTTTCCGCAGATCCCGCTTTGTAAAGGGGAAAGCAAATGTTCGGCGATCGCTGCGGCTTCAATAATCGCAAAGGTCTCAAGGGATAAAATAATGATGGAATTTGACCGTATGTTCCCGAATTACGGGTTCAGCCTGCACAAGGGCTACGGGACCAGGAGACATTTGAACAATTTATATAAATTCGGGGCCTGCCGCATCCACCGCCAGTCATATCTTCCCGTAAAGCAATCCCGTGTAATCCATATTCCGCTTGACTTTTAGAAGCTGCGCTTATAAAATTCATCTTGAGGGGGTGAATTTTTTAATGAACAAACAGGAACTTTGCAATTTTGTTTCGGGAAAGACAAAGATGTCTAAGAGCCAGTGCTTAAAGATCATTGACACCACTTTTGATGCGATCTCCGGAGCGCTCAAGAAGGGGCAGGCTGTAAGAATGGTGGGTTTTGGATCCTGGAAAAAAATGCGCCGCAAATCAAGAGTCGGCCGCAATCCGCAAACTGGGAAGAGCTTAAATATTCCAGCGCGCAATGTCGCCAAATTCTCGATGAGCGAGAATCTTTACAATATCCTAAACTAAAAGAAATTACCCCCGCCCTTTTTTTGGGGCGGGGGTTTCTTTTGCAGTGCCCTTCGTCACAGCTGACCATTTTTGCCTCAATTTATCCACTTGATCGTCATCAAAATCCAGGCATACAAATTGCACCGGGTTAAGCATAATGGGAAAAGAAAGCAAAGATCTTGGAACTTCGGGCGAAGACGCCGCCTGCCAACACCTCAAGAATATAGGATATAAAATAATCGAAAGAAATTTCCGTTCCCAGCAGGGAGAGATAGACATCATTGCCAAAGACGGTGAATTTCTGGTTTTTATCGAGGTGAAGAATTATTCGTTCCGCAGTTACGGCTCGCCTCTTGGCGCGGTCAGGAAAAGCAAAAAGCAATCCATTATCCACGCCGCGCAGACCTATTTATACAAAAACAATATAAAAAACACCAATTGCCGCTTTGATGTTCTGACTATTTACCGTAACCATAGCGGGGATGCTCATATCGAATATATAAAGGATGCGTTCTATGTTAATTAAGCTTAAAAGCTCCGCCTTAAGCGGCCTCGAAGGTTATCTGGTCGAAGTGGAAGTAGATTCGGTAAAAGGTTTGCCGGGACAATCGATAGTCGGACTGCCTGATGCCGCCGTCCGCGAAAGCCGCGACCGCGTAAAATTTGCGATCGTTAATTCCGGCTTTGAATTTCCTCCCGGATATTTTACGATCAACCTGGCGCCCGGCGATGTCCGCAAAGAAGGCCCGATGTATGATCTTTCAATAGCTGTCGGCATGCTTTCTTCCTCCGGCCAAATAAAGGCCGACCGGTTAAACGATTATATTTTTCTGGGGGAATTGGCGCTAAACGGGGAAGTCCGGGGCATTGCCGGAGTTCTGCCCATTTGTTTTTCCGCCAAACAGGTTGGCATCAAAAAAGTTGTCGTTTCGGTAAAAAACGCGGACGAAGCCGCCCTGGTCCAGGGAATGGATATTATTCCGGTCAAAGATCTAAAAGAAACCTCGGATTTTTTGAACGGTATCAAAAATATTCCCCCGCATGTTATTGACATAAAATCCCTGTTCAACCGGGTTAACGAGTATGAATTTGATTTTAACGACGTAAAAGGACAACAGCATGCAAAAAGGGCCCTTGAGATCGCCGCCGCCGGCTCGCATAACATTATTATGGTAGGGCCTCCCGGATCAGGCAAAACCATGCTGGCAAAAAGGCTCCCGAGCATCCTCCCTCCCCTTTCTCTCGACGAAGCTCTCGAAGTCACAAAGTTATATTCCGTAACCGGACTGTTAAATGGTAAATCAGCTTTGATCACTTCTCGTCCTTTCCGCTCCCCGCACCACACCACTTCAAACATCGGCATAATCGGAGGCGGAAGAATGCCGAGGCCGGGAGAGGTTTCGCTTGCCCACCATGGAATACTTTTTCTAGATGAATTCCCGGAATTTGAAAGGGAAGTTCTGGAAGTATTAAGGCAGCCGCTGGAAGATGCAAAAGTCACCGTCTCCCGCGCTTTGGCCTCGATCACCTACCCGGCAGAATTTATGCTGGTAGCCGCCATGAATCCATGCCCCTGCGGCAATTATATGGACCCGGTTAAACCCTGCATTTGCCATTCTTATAAACTTCAAAGATACCTGGGAAAGCTTTCCCGTCCGCTGCTTGACCGGATCGATCTGCACATTGAAGTCCCAAGGCTGAAGAAGGAAGAGTTGTCATCGCAGCCTGACGGAGAACCGTCAAAAGAGATTAAGCGCCGTGTTTGCGCCGCGCGGACCATACAGGAAGAAAGGTTTAAAGGGAAAAACACGCATTCAAATTCCAGGATGACGCCAAAACAGGTCAGGGAATTTTGCAAACTCGAAAATGAGGCGGAAAATATATTAAAGGCGGCCATTCTCCATCTTAATATGAGCGGCCGTTCATATGACCGTATTTTAAAAGTATCGAGGACCATTGCCGATCTTGACAGTTCAGAAACGATTGAGGCCAAACACATCGCCGAAGCCATTCAATACCGCACTTTAGACGTTAAAGGAGGTGAGTATCATGTATAAAGTTATCTACCAGCTCCCTTTTAATCATATTCGCGAGATATTTATGTCATCGGATGAGCTCCACGCCTGGATGCGATGGGCCTGGTTAAGGGAAAGGATAATAAGTTATGAGAAAGTTGAATAATTTATGCCTATAGGCTGATAGGTTGTTAGGCCCTTAGGTGGTTAGGAAAGGAGGAATTCTATTGGCTTATGATCAGATAGATGATTTGAGGATTATAAAACAGGCGGAAGCAATAGCTGATAAAATATGGTCTTTGGCAATTAATTGGCCTCCTTTTGTGAAGGATACTATCGGCAAACAGCTTGTTAGATCCGCCGATTCGATCGGGGCAAACATTGCCGAAGGATATGGCAGATATCATAGAAATGATATTATTCGTTTTCTCTTTATTTCTCGCGGATCCTTACAGGAAACCAAATATTGGCTATCAAGAATCCTCAAAAGAGGGCTTATTACAGAATCAGCACACGGTGAAATAATTAATGGCTTAAACAACCTCGCGCCGCAATTAAACGCATTTATTTCAGCAAAGAGAAGATTAGGCCTATAGGCCTAACAATCCTAATACTCGATCTTTTCGCCGTGGAACAAATTCCGCTTCCTGAAGCTTAACACTCCCGGCATGGGCCAAATAGGTGATAATGTTACAGAGTATATTAAAGAGTCATCCCGCCACGGATCTCCATACGATCGGCATAATGGGCATATCCGGAATAACTAACAGCCACAACCGCTATGTAGTAATTCTCCATTTTAAACCCGAGTCCCGCGGCAGTGTATTGATATTGCGCCTTATCGAGCCCGGGATACATCTGGGTTTTACCGCCAATGATCATGCCCGAACTTAATTGAGTGCCGCCGGCGCCAATGATCATCTGCACATTCTCATACTCTATTTGAAATTCCATCCCGAGATCAACCATTTCAACAAAAACAGAATCCGTAGCACCGCCGGATTTTTTGGAATAGTCAGCTGACCAATGGCTAATGCCAATATGCGGCCCGATGGAGGTGGTCGTATCGCCAAGAGGCATTTTTAGCCCAAACATCCCGCCAAGACCAAGCCCAAATTTTGTATCAGAGCCATTTCCGACATTCGGCCAAGTTTGCGGTGCAAAATAAAAATTGCCGGCAAATTGAGGAATGTCATTATCCTTTGGTTTTGCATTTGCTCTATTGCCACAACCGAGAGCATGAAATATTAATACAATAAAAAAAGACAACAAAAGTAGCCTTATTTTCATTGGCCAACCTCCCTTGAGATGGTTCTGTTTTGATTATAAGCCCCATATTATATTAAAGCAACGCTTAGTTATAAAAAGGTTTAATAAAGATTAATAATCGACTTTTTCGCCGTGAATGATCTTGTTGATGACCAGGCCTGACAATAGTTTGGGGTAAAAGAAAGTCGATTTTTGAGGCATCTTTTCCGACTTTTCCGCAATCTCCAGGATGTCTGAGATCTTGGTCGGATTTAAAAGGAAAGCCAGCTGATACGGACCGTCTAAAACGCCCTCCACTGCTTCATCCGCGTCTTTGGTATAATTTATTTGCTCTTCGGAAGTGCCTCCCAGGATCTTTTTCATGATGATCGTATGAAGGATCGTGACATCAAGATGCTTAAACGCCGCCGGTTTATCTTCTTCCAGAAGCATATCAACTATATCTTCGCTTCTTAATGTCAAAAGATAATAGCGAGAAACTCCTTTGATCCCCATTACAAAGCTATGGGTGGCCGGATTTTTTTCGAGCTCCCGGACCGCTTTCTTTCTTACCGCCGGCTCGGTTCTTTTTGTGAAAGGGAAAAGCTTTATGTCAAAATAACTTTTAAGCTCTTCCTCAAAATTATTTATTTCAAGATGGGGGATCGGCTTTACCATGCGGTGAATGGGCAGGACCAGCAGTCCTTTCCCCTCCGCGGGCGTAAAATACATCATTACATGATTATATGATTCATCCTCGGAAAAACGGGTATTTCTTTCCTTCATCTCGTTCTTAAATCTGACCGCCGCCTCAAAACGGTGATGGCCGTCGGCAATAAAAGCCGACCGGTCTTTCATTTCCTTTATTACTTTATTTATTACCGGGCGCGAGTCGACTCTCCAAAGCCGGTGTTCTATTTTATTCTCATCCTTGGCCTCAATAATGGGCTTTCTGCGCATGGCCTCTTTAAGCGGCTTCATAACTTTGTTCTCCGGGTCCTGGTATAAAGAAAAGATACAATCAAAATTAGCGTGTGTGGCCCTGATCAGCTCTACCCGGTCCATTTTTGGTATCGCCAGGGTTTCTTCATGCGGATACAGCTTTGCCCTTCCGCCATCCTCGATCCTGAACAGCGCGATAAATCCCAATCTGACCCATTTTTCCCCGCCGTAGGAAAACTTTTGTTCATAAACATAGATCGAAGGTTTCGGGTCCCTTACCATGATCTCGTGTCTCTGCCAGCCCTCAAATGAAGCGGCGGCGCGCACATATTTATTGTTATATTGCGTATCTCCGGGGAATTCTTTCCCAAGGATAAGTTTTACGATATTGAAATCTGAAATCTGATAATAATGATCTTGCTCTTCGGGGGAAATTACGTCATACGGCGGGGACATTACTTTGGATAGCTTTTTTACTTTTTTCTGATTATAAAGGAGCCCTTTAAATGGATAGATTTTAGCCATTGGTCTGACCGTATTATATCATATATGATATAATTAAGACAAATCATGCATGATTTAAATGATAATATCGGCAAATTTTTAGATGTTTACAGGGTGCTGACCCCTGAAGCGAGGGCCGCATTTGAAGCCCAAATCGATAAATCATCCCATGGAAAGGATGAAAAGACCAAAGGCTTGTACCGCGCCCTGCTTAAAGCGGCCAAAGACAACCTGGACACTGAAGAGGCCATCGAAATGATGACCGTTAGTCTAAAATCGCAAAAGCTATAAGCCCGGCAAGGATCAAGGCCGTCCCCAGCCCGCCGCGGATCAAGGCTAATACATCCCCCCACCAGATTACGATCGTAAAAATTCCCAGCCCTATAAAGACGATTCCTACTAAAACTTTAATTAATTTCCCCAACAACAGCAGTCACCTCCTCCTTTGGCGTCATTTTATTGCCAGTTATTATCTCAAGCAGCCGCTCAAGGTCTTCCTGCGAGTAATATTCAATTTCTATTCGCCCGCGCTGGACAGCCCCCTTTATCCCCACTTTAGTCCCGAGGTAGCCTGAAAGTTTCTCGATAAACATTTGCAGTTCAGGGTTCTTTACTTCAACTTTCTTTTTCTTCCCTTTCTTCCCTTCTTCGGTCTTTGGCGCTCCGTAAACCAGTATTTCAATGTCCCTGACGCTAAGTTTGTTCTTTATCACATCGCGGAAAACCAGCATTTGCTTGTCTTTGTCTTCGATGGTTAAAAGGGCCCGGGCATGGCCGGTCGTGATCTCCTCTTTCCTTAATGATTTTTTTATTTCAGAGGGAAGCTCCATCAGCCTTACCATGTTGGCCACGGTCGAACGGTTCTTGCCTACTTTTTTTGCCACTTCCTGCTGGGTGATCTTGAATTCGGTCATCAGCCTATAGTAAGCTTCCGCTTCATCCATCGAATTGAGGTCTTCCCTCTGCAAATTCTCGATCAACGCCAGTTCAATGCTTTCTTCATCGGAAAAATCCTTAATAATTGCCGGCACCGCCGAAAGCCCGGCTTTTTTGGCCGCGCGCAGCCTTCTTTCCCCTGCGACCAGTTCGTAAGAATCTTTTTTTATCCTGACCAGTATCGGCTGGGCGATCCCTTTTGACTTTATGCTCTCCGCCAGTTCCAATATGGATTCGTCATTAAACTGGGTGCGGGGCTGGCGCGGATTGGGAATAATCTTATTCACGTCAATATTCACGATCGTTCTGCCGCCGGTGAACACCGAACCCTGCGGGATCAAAGCATTTAAACCTTTTCCTAAACCTTTTTTAGGCTGCATTAACCGATCACCTCCCTGGACAAACTTTCATAAGCGGTCGCGCCGGAACTTGACGGGTCATAAAAAATAATGGGCTGGCCAAAGCTGGGAGCCTCCGCCAGGCGGACATTTCTGGGAATTATAGTCTGAAAAACCTTTTTGCCAAAATATTTTCGGGCTTCTTCCGCGACCTGATTGGCCAATACTGTCCGTGAGTCATACATAGTCAACAGTATTCCGCCTATCTTTAGCATCGGGTTTAAGCCTCCGCGGACCATATCTATGGTCTTGATCAGCTGGCTGATGCCCTCAAGCGCGTAATACTCGCATTGAATAGGGATAATAACTTCATCGGAAGCGGTCAACGCGTTGACCGTCAGGAGGTTCAGGGAAGGAGGACAGTCAATCAACAGGTAATCATAGTTTTCTTTTACTTCGAGCAGCGCGCTCTTCAGCTTCATTTCCCTTTCCGGTTCCATCACCAGTTCAACCTCCGCGCCTGCCAGTTTGGCGGTTGAGGGAATTATCTCCAGGTTGCTCAACGCGGTTTTTTGTATCACCTGAGATACGGGATAATTTTCGATCAGTATATTATAGAGGCACAGTTCAAGCTTGTTCCTGTCTATCCCGACCCCGACGGAGGCATTCCCCTGGGGGTCCATGTCGATCAAAAGGACTTTCTTCCCGAAGGTCGCCAGATAAGACGCAAGATTCACGGTCGTGGTTGTTTTACCGACTCCGCCCTTTTGATTTACGAAGGATGTGGTTTGGCCCATTGGATTTAAATTATAGCAAAAGAAGGGAAAGCAAACAAGCTATGCTATCCCATTTTTTCGATCACTACCAGCGTTCTCTTCACGCCGCCCACTTCCACTTTTTTGATCTCTTTTATCGAGCCGTAATATTTTTCCAGTTCCTTTTTTGCTTCCTTAATTTCCTGCTCAACATCCGCCTGCTTCATGGCAATAAATAGCCCTCCCGGTCTAAGGAGGGGAAGACAATATTTGGCAAGATCGGGAAGTTTCGCCACCGCTCTTGCCAGCGCGACATTATATTTGCCGTAATATTTGGAGTCTTTGCTTACGACTTCCGCCCTCCCCCAAACGGCTTCGGTATTGTCTAATTGCAGGAGTTTAATAATGTGATTGAGGAAATCCACTTTTTTACGGGTAGCTTCGATGAGCGTCAGCTTGATGCCCGGACGAACAATTTTAAGCGGGATCCCCGGGAATCCCGCGCCCGCCCCAACATCAACGACTTTTTCATTTTCAAGATCAATAGCTTGAAGAACGGAAAGCGAATCTTCAAAATGCCTGACCCTTATCTCTTCCGGATCGGTAACGGAGGTTAAATTGAATTTTTTATTCCATTCAATTAATTCATTAAGATATATATCGAACTTTTCTTCCACACTTAAAACGCTTGGCCGATCGAGAAGTGAAGAATGCCTTCTCCGGCGTTCTTGCCGGCGCCAATGCCGTAATCAAGCCGGATCGGTCCCAGCGGAGTGTTTAATCTCACTCCCGGGCCCCAACCGGTCAAGAAATTTGGCAAATCCGGATAGCCGGCATTCCAGGCCTGTCCCCAGTCAAAGAATGTAACCAGTTGAAAAATATCATTGATCGTATAACGATACTCAAGGTTGGCAATGAGTTTGTAAACACCCTTCTGGACTTCACTTAAACCGTAACCGCGGACGGTGGTCGGACCGCCGGCCCAGTAAAGCTCTCCAAGAGGAATGTCGCCAAAGCCGGCGCCGGCTCCAAAATGCCAGGCAAAGACCAGCTGCGGCCTGACGGGGGTAAACGAGTTCATGTCTAAGCCGAATTTTGAATAACTCGTTGTGGCTGAAGTTATTTTCCACCCCTGTTTAATAGATATGGTATGGAACACTCCTTTATTTGGGTTCATCCAGAAATCGCGCGTATCGTAAGAAAGCGACCAGCCGACAAAATCCGAGTCATAGCCTTCAAAGGAGGCCCCCCCTCTGGGCATGACCGTTTCCGAACCAAGAGAATATGAGGTTTGAAAGTCGTCGCGTAAATTCTTTCCCAGGGTCGCGTCCCAGCCGACATGGAATTCATCCTGCTGGGTCAAATAAATATCCGTTCCCATGGTATTCCACATGCGATATGTAAACGAGGTGCGGTCTCCCAGTTTTTCGGGCAGGAACCAGGGATTGGTATATCTGAACTGATAAGTCGTCTGCTGCTGCCCAAACTGCCCCCTTAAAAGCAGTCCCTGCGCCGTTCCCAATAAATTGTTGATCGCCAGATCGGTAAATCCAAACCAGCCTTCCCGCTCTCCGTAACCGCCGCCGAAATTAATGGTATTTGTCCTTGTTTCCTTTATTTTTAAAGTAATGATCGTCTTATCCGGCGAAGTCCCGGCGTCAAAAGCCGGATTGATTTCGGAAAAAAAGCCGAGATTGAAAACTCTTCTCAAATCTTTCGAAAATACTTCCTCGTTAAAGACCTTCCCGGCCTTTGTCTTCAATTCCCTCAAGATCACGTAATCTTGGGTGGCGTCATTCCCTTCAAGCGTAACCGCTTCAACAATTCCCTCAACGATCAGAAAATTAACTTCCTTCTTATCCGGGCTGACCGAAACATCAGAAACGCGGGACATGGCATAGCCGGCCTTTTTGTAATACTGGTTTATCGTTTCTATGTCCCCTCGCATCGTCTTGTAGTTTAAGATATTGCCTTCTTTTAAATTAATGATCGAAACTATTTCTGCCGTGGAATAAGTTATATTCCCTTCTACTCCAAGCTTCTTTATTATCTGGTTTTCAACGACATTGTAAGTAACCTTGCTACCGTCTTTAAAAGGTTCGATGTTTGAAGTCGCGTCCGCAAAATATCCCAGAGCGTAAATTGCCTTAAGGTCGTTTTTTAATTTTTGTTCATCCAGGTTTTCTCCGGCCCTTGAAAAAAGCGCAGCCCTGATCTCGCTTTCAGCCACCAACTTGTTCCCCTTGATCTCGATCGCCGTTATTTTTGAGGCCGCTTCAAGCGTTGAGCCAAGGGCGCAGCTCCCTAAGATCAATAACGTAATGATAATTGAAATAAATTTATTCATAAATTCTCCTTAAAATGAAAACCCCAGCTTAAGCGTGGTTTTGTAAATTCCGGAATTAAGGTCGTAAAAGCTGGCCGGCTCCCGATAATAGGCAATTGACCAGATGGACGACAGTTTATAGGTTATCTGGTAATTTAAATAAGTGCTCTGCTGTACGCCCGCCTGCTGTTCCATCCCTTGAGAGTATCTCACATCTATGTATAATTTGTCAAAGAACCCTTTGGTCAAACCCACGCCAAATCCGGCATTTTGGCCGGTCCTGCTGTCTCCTCCCACCCCCATAGCGCGCTTAATATCGCTTCCAAAATTATACTCAAGCGTCAGGTTTTCAAGCCCCAATGCCCTTTCTATTCCCCTCTCCACCCCGCGAAAAACCACCGACTGCAGACGGCTGTTAAGGTAATCGGCTACCAGGGCATTGGGGGCGGAAGCCGGGCCGCTTTCATTCCCGGCCAGTGATTTTATAAAATCGGGAAGCAGCATGAACCTGATGTCCTGGTCGGAAGACGCGATCGGAACGAGTTCGGGAGGGGTTTTCGTCTTATCTTCCTGAAAAGCATTAAAGGCTATATTTAATTTTTTTGATTCTTCTTTCGCCTGAAGCTGCCCGATGATATTGGATACAATTGAAATTTCTTTTCTCTTGGCTGGGTCCTTATCATCCTGCTTTTCAACTTTGACCAGCGCTGAAAGCCGGAGATAGGGCATGACCCCATCCCCTAAAAATTGCGCATAGTTCTCGGAAATCCGGTCAAGATCATAGGGATAATATTTTTTTTGATTGTCTTCGGATAATAAGTTGAATTCACGGCTCAAGATGTTGACCGTCCCTCGCCCGAAAACGATCTTGCCTAAAAGCTTTGGATCGGACATATCGCCGGTAACTTTCAGGTCGCTGCCGGCCATTTCCAGATTTAAAAAGATGTTGCTCAAGTCAAGCGTCAAAATATCCCCGGCCGAGAGATAGACATTCTTTTTCAGGTTAATCAACAGATTTAATTTTAATTTTGGACTGTCCGCCGCCGGCTGCGTCCCCACCGCGCCGATACCGGTCTTTGGGAGCACCATGGCCCCGTCATTGAAATCGAGGCGCCCTTTGAGGAGCATATTGGAAGGCCGGCCGGAGAGGCTGACCCCTCTAAGGTCCATTTCCCCCTTATATATATTGGGCATATCCACGCTAAAATGGGAATCAGCGATCAGCCAGTTCATATTTAATGAATTGAGCTCCACCGCTCCCGATACAGAGAGCGAATTCGGCTGGCTGCCGTTATACCATGAGCCGCTTAATTGTTTCACCTTAATATCGTTTCCGTCCGCCACCAGGTCAAGATAACCGGTCATCATATAAGCGTTAAGCCTTTTTACAAAAAACAGCGCATCCGTGACATAAAGATACCCGTATAATTTAGGCTTCCAATTATCCATTAACAAACTTATTTCTCCGTGCGATTTTGCCGATTGCCATTCGATCTCATTGGTCATCAATCCGGCAAATCCTATCGCTTCTCCTTCAATCGTCGCTTTTGCCCAGCCGTTGCCTTTCAGGTCAAAATAAGCGTCCCCCTTGGAAATATCTTTGCCCTCAACCAATTTCATGTCCTTAAAATATCCTGTTTCCCCGTCATAAAATATCTTTCCGGAAAGCTTATCAAATCCTATGCCGCCGATATCGCCCCTTGACCCTTCAAAACTTATAGACAAAGTCGGGGCAGTAAAGGTTCCGCCGATCCCGCCGTCAAGGTTCAGCCATCCATTAAAAGGTTTATCAATAAATATTTTAAGGAAATCCAGCGAATAATTTCTTGCCTGCGCTTTAAGGTCAAGCCTTCCTTCAAGATCGGCGTAACCCCAAAAGGCGGCGCGCGCTCCCTCATTATTTAATGACAGGTCCTTTATCGAAAGGCTCCCTTCCGAATACTGCGCTTTAACAGAAACGGAATCGAACAAATACCTGCCGTATAATGGATTTTTTATCTCTCCCTGAAGTTCAAGCTTCGGTTTATTGATCGTCCCGCGAATGTCCAACCTGGCTGTGGCTGAACCTCCGATCTTTTCGAATGCCGGCTTTTCCAGCTTATTTTCATACGCGGTTACCTCTGAAGATATCTTTTCATAGTATTTTAAATAGTAATCCTTCTTATTATCCAGATAAAA
>JBAZPF010000009.1:0-23479 GCA_041648295.1 Candidatus Margulisiibacteriota bacterium
AGAAGGGTTGTTTGCGGAGACAAATTAAGGCCGGAAAGCGCAAAACTGCCAGCGGTTGCGGTTTTAGATACCGGTATTTCCAACACCAACTCTTTCGCAACATCAGTTGCGGTTTTTGTAATCGTTATTAAATAAGCGTCTGCAGTATTGTAATTGGTATACGGTATGCTGTAAGCGCCGTTGGTTGACGAAACCGTTGCGCTTGCCAGGGGAGTATAACTTCCATCGCTGTTTATTTTATTTAAGGTGGCGGTGGCATCGCTCACGGCTAACAGCCTTAAATTCATAGCTTTTATGCTGGCATCATCAAATCCCCGAGCTTTCAAACTTGAGATCCTTATGTCGCGTTCTTCTTTTGTTTCAATTCCCAAAGTAGTGGTGCCAAGTTTTGCAAGATCCGAGGAAGAGGCAGCTCCCGCTCCCATGAAAGTTACGCTGGTTGGGATTACAGGGGAGGGCGGGACCTCGGTGGTGGTGGGGCCTATTGCGCGTCCGCATCCTGAAACTAAAACGATAAGAGCCAAGAAACAAGACAAGGCCAGCCATTTCTTCATAAACTTCCTCCTGGTTTTTATAGCAGACATTTCCCAATGTTTACATCGAGAAAGAGTTTTGTCAAGCTATTTTTTAAAAATTGAAGGGCCAAAGATTACATCGCCTTTAAGCTGATATCCAAAGCTTTGGCCGAGTGCGTAAGCGCGCCGATCGATATAAAATCAACCCCTGTCTTCGCGATTGCGGCCACATTGTTCAAATTAATTCCACCGGACGCTTCAGTTTTTATTTTTGCCTTTTTGCACAGCTTGACCGCTTCGCACAAAACTTTTAAACTCATATTATCCAAAAGAATTCTGTCAACTTTGAGTCCAATTGCCTTTTTCACTTCGGAAATAGTTTTTGTTTCAACCTCAATTCCTTTTGCCTTAGCCTTTGCCTTTTCGATGGCCTTGCCGATCCCACCCGCCAATTTGATATGGTTATCTTTAATTAAGATCGCATCATAAAGCCCCAGCCGATGATTAACTCCGCCGCCCGTTTTCACGGCAGACTTTTCCAGCACGCGAAGCCCGGGGATTGTTTTTCGCGTATCCAGCAGTTTCACATTATTTTTGGATTTTGAAATTTGGATTTTGAATTTACGCGTAAGCGTTGCGATGCCGGATAAGTGCTGGAGGAAGTTCAAAGCGACGCGTTCGCCGGTTAAGATCCCGCGAGCCGGACCGGATACGACCGCAACGATCTGGCCATTTTTAACTTTTGCTCCGTCTTTTACTTTTTTTAAAAGTTTTATTCGCCTGTCGATCTTTTTAAAAACATCGGCGGCAACATCAAGCCCACAAATTACTCCGGCTTCTTTCGCCCTGATCGCCGCCTTTGCCTTTTGTCCGGCAGGAATGATCGCATTGGTCGTTATATCGCCCGAACCGATGTCTTCTTTTAAAGCACTATTAATTAAATTCCTTAATTTGTCATTTGTCATTTTAGTATGAACCACACTACGTAATAATACATCAAAGGCGCGGTCAGAATAAAGGAGTCCATTCTGTCCAAAACTCCTCCATGGCCGGGAAGAATGTTTGATGAATCTTTTACTCCCGCGTCTCTTTTTATCAACGATTCAACCAGGTCGGCAAGCTGCGCCATGATTCCGATCAATGCTCCCAATATTAGAGCATGAGTTCCGTTGATCATGGCAATCCCCGAAAATATTTCGGCCGCCGCTACGCAGGTTAAGAGCCCTGCGATCGCCCCTTCCCAGGTTTTGTTGGGAGAGATCTGCGGAGCAAGCTTGTGCTTGCCAAAAAATCTTCCGATCAGATAGGCAACGATATCGTTCGCCCAAATGGTAAGCATGAGGAAAAAAAGGTATCCGCCATGAATGGTAAGCGAACGGATGAAGATCAAATAACTGAAGAACCAGCCAACATATATCATTCCCAGAATGGTTACCGCCACATCGACAATCGTATCCTTTTCTCTTTTTAAGAATATTCCGGACATTGCCGCAACGGTTACCGCGGTCGTAAGAATGGCCGATTGCGCGGGTTCCCAATGCCTTCCGATCGCGTAATGGGCAAAGACGATGAAAAAAATCGCGATCGCATTGCCCACCCAGTAAGCCGGGAAATATCCCTTTTTCATCATCATATTATAAAATTCATTGATGGATGCCAAGGTCAGCGCCAGCACCAGCAATAAGAACGGCAGCCCGCCGTAGTAGGTGCAGGCAAAAACTATCGGGACCGCTATTAATATTGTTATAATTCTCGCTTTCATTATAATTGCTCCGACGTTTTTCCGAACCTTCGCTCTCTTTTCCCGTATTCTTCAATCGCCTTGATCAGCTCCGGTTTTCTAAAATCCGGCCAATAAATATCCGTGACATATATTTCCGAGTACGCAATTTGCCATAATAAAAAATTTGATATTCTCATTTCGTTGGCGGTGCGGATTAGAAGATCAGGATCTGGGATATCTCTCGTATAAAGATGGGCCTGGATGTCTTTTTCTTCTATCTTATGCTCTGTATTCAACGCTCTGCTTCCCGCCATCTCATTCACTGCATCCACCAGCTCCGCCCTGCCCCCGTAATTGACCATAACGTTGAGGTTCCCCTTCGCGTTGTCTTTTGTGAGTTCCATCGCCCAATTCATTTTTTCCCGCAGCTGATCGGAAAATCCTTCAAGCCGGCCGAGAAAGCGGATGCGAACGTTGTTTTTATGCAGTTTTTCGACTTCCGTGTTTATTGCTTCCAAAAAAAGGTTCATCAGGAACTTTACTTCTTCTTTTGGCCGCGCCCAGTTTTCGGTGGAAAACGCGTAAACGGTAAGATGTTTTACTCCAAGTTCATTGCAGGCTTTCACGATCTCGCGCAGCGATTCGGCCCCCCTCCGGTGTCCCTCTGCCCTCGGCAGTCCCCGCTTCTTAGCCCATCGGCCGTTGCCGTCCATGATAATTGCTATGTGTTGGGGGATGGTCTTGAGGTCTTGAGGTCTAGAGGTCATGAAGTCGCTTCAAACCTCCATTATTTCTTTTTCTTTAGCGGCCAATACTTTCTCGATCTCGACCGTTTCCCGGTCGATCAGTTTTTGGATTTCTTCTTCTTTTATTTTTGCGACGTCTTCAGATATTTCTTTTTTATCCTTGCTGGCCTTCAAGTCGTCCATTCCTTCCCTGCGGATATTACGGATCACGACTTTTGCTTCTTCCGCTTCTTTTTTTACGATTTTTACCAATTCCTTGCGCCTTTCTTCGTTTAACGGAGGAAGGTTCAGGCGGATCACGCCCCCTTCGGTCTTTGGGGTAACGCCAAGTTCGGATTTTTGGATTGCTTTTTCAATGTCTTTTACCGCTCCTTTATCATACGCCTGGATCGTAATAGTGTGCGCTTCCGGAACGGTGATCCCGGCCAGCTGCTGCAAAGAGACCTGAGACCCGTAATATTCCACTTTTAAATGCTCGACCAGCGCCGCCGACGCCCTTCCGGTGCGCACCGCGGCATATTTTTGCTTTAACACTTCTATTGCTTTTTTCATTTTTGCTTCGGTATCTTTTATTATATCTGCCATAAATTTCCCCCTAATTATTTGTTGTTTGAGAAGAAATAAGCGTTCCAACTTTAGATCCGATCACTGCTTTTTCGATATTCCCCGTCCTTAACAGGTTAAGGACGATTATCGGTATGTGATTGTCCATGCAGAGGGAGGCCGCGGTTGAATCCATGATCTTTAATCCTTTGTTAAGAATTTCAAGATAAGACAATTGGCTGTATTTCTTTGCGTTCTTGAATTTCATCGGATCTTTGTCAAACACTCCGTCAACTTTTGTAGCTTTAATAATGACTTCGGCATCAAGCTCTGCCGCGCGCAGCGCCGCAGTGGTATCGGTTGAAAAATAAGGATTCCCGGTCCCCGCCGCCAGAATAATTATCCTCCCCTTTTCCATGTGCCGGATCGCTTTTCTGCGGATAAACGGTTCCGCCACCTGCCGCATTTCGATCGCGGTCTGCACCCTCGCGTAAGCGCCCATTCTCTCAAGCGCGTCCTGCAAGGCCAGCGCGTTGATGACCGTCGCCAGCATTCCCATATAATCGCCAGTCGCCCGGTCCATTCCGGCGGAAGAGCCCGTCAGTCCGCGAAAAATATTCCCGCCGCCGACCACAACTGCGATCTGGGTTCCTTTTTCTTTCACTTTTTTAATTTCTTTGGCGATGGTTTCAATTATATCCGGGTCCAACCCGTACTTTTGTTTGCCGCCGAAAATTTCACCGGAAAGCTTGAGGAGGATGCGATGGTATTTGGGCTTGCTCATGACACAATTATACCATATACTATTCCTCAATATGATGCTTTTCCCTTATTTTGAGCTTGCGGCCTCGCTTTTCATTTTGCTTTTTGCGTTTGACATCTTCAGCCGGCACTATGAAAACCGCACCGCGCAGTTTTTTGCGCGTTTCGCATTATTGGCTTTCTTGGCCTGTATTTTTGAGTATTCGGTGCGCATTGCTTTTACTCTTGAGCTGGCCGGCTTTATCCATCGCTTAAGCGGGATCGCGTGGTCTTTTGTTTTTCCCATTTTCGCTCATTTCTGTTTAATCTTTGCCGGGAAGGAAGCCTTTTTAAAAAAACGCTTCTCCCTTGCCGCCCTTTATCTGCCCGCTTCAATTTTAAGCTTTCTTTTTCTATTCACAAGCCTAATGACTGTCAGAATGGAAATATTCCATTTTGGCATTGCCAGCCAGCCGGCTTTGCTTTCCTGGCTGTTTGTTTTAAATATGGTCGCGTATATATCGTGGGGAATGAGCCTTCTTTTTTGCCACTCAAAATCTTGTTCGCAGTCGGTGGTCAGGTCGCAGGCAAATTTGATCGTAATCGGTTCTTTTTTCCCGGCGGTCATCGGAGTGTTGGCGGATGAAGTCCTTCCCTTGGTAATGGGATACAGGATGTTTCCCCCGACTTGCGTTTTTGACATTGCGGCAATGATATTCTTTATCTATCTGGCGATGAGGAATTACGCGCTTTTCGCCATCTCTCCCGCGCTGGCCGCCGATATAATAATTGAAACCATGCCCGATTCCATGCTGGTCACCGATCTTGACGGCCGCATCCTGCTTTTAAATGAAGAAGCGCATAAATATTTTAAAGCTCCAAAAGAGGAGATAATTGGCCGTCCTATGAATGATCTGTTCCTTGATAAAGAAAAATACAAAAAACTATATGAAGAGGTTGTTTATAAAAATCTTGAGGTTGAGCGATTCTCCGCCGATATGATCGATCCGCTCGGCGAAAAGATCCCCTCAATGATCAATGCCAATAAAATAAGAGGGGACTTGGGAACAACGATCGGGATAGTTTACATTATCAGGGATGCCAGGGGTTAGGAAAGATTCTGGCCTGATAGCTTGATCATCGTTTCTGCGATTGCCTCACTAGTTCTTTCGTCCCCATTCTTTTCGAATAGGTTTATCAAATACACTTTCCCCTGTGGAATGCCAAATTGGAACCAGCGCATTGGATTAATCTCGCTCCTCCCCAGGTCAGAGCCCTTGGCTCCATCAATCCACTCGTCATCTTTTTCCAGATCACTCAAAAACAGTCCGGCGCCGTATTGTTCTACTATTTGGTGAAAATATTTTTCCCCCAATTTCCTGGCCGCCATTTTTATTGAATTTGGTATCATATTACCGGTAGTATTAACCGTTCCGCCGTCAATAACCGCCGGGATTATCGCCCACTGAGGAAACGGCCTTGCCAAATGAAGCAATATATCCAGCCCCGCCATATCATCAGGAGGAAGCTCAAAAGCGCTTTGGTCCTTCCCCTGTGTTTCCCTGGCTCCGATTATTACCGGTATTGGGTTTGGGCCTTTTTTGCCGAACCTGAAACCATTATATGTGGGAGGGAGATAGCCAAGTTGGATTCGCGTGTAATTAACATTCATTAATTTAATATCGTCCTTCAAATTTTATAATTTCAGTTAAAATTGCTATATCTATCCCTCTTGGTCATGATAGTCTATGTGATCCAGGACAGCCGGGGCTAAAAAATCTTTTCAAACAATTTGTCGTTCGGCCTGAACATCGTGCATTCCAAAAGAGACTCAAACCCTGCTCTTTTTGCCATATTATTCAAGACCTTAAGATTTTTTATGAGCAGTGTGAACTCTATCGGGACTTTAAATCCCGCTTTCTTTATTTTTACAAGAGTCTGGATCAGCGCTTTTTCCCAATTATCAGAGCGTCCTTCTAATGCCTCTTTGGCCAGTTTGGCCAGCGCGCTTTTCTGCCCGGCTTTTTCCTTATTTGACGGAAGACTGACCAGATACTCTGCAATTTTATCGGCCAATTGCGCAGGGTCATTTACAGACGCCGTTATGTTTTTTATTAATGAAATATCGGTCGGCGTCAGTTCAAGGTAAAAACTGCGGTCGAGCAATGCCACTTCGTTTTCTGCGGTTATGCTGATATTCCCGGGGCTTAGATCAGAATGTACCAAGCCGGACAGGATCATGTCCAGATATACCTGGGCGGACAGGCAAACTAGCTCCTTAAACTCTTCCGCGGAAACCATGCGCCCTCCTTCGATCGGTTTTTCTTTCCCTTCGATCCTTACTTTTGTAAGGTTTTGCCCGTTAACAAATTCTTCCGCCCTAAGATACGGGCCTTGAAGCTCTCTGTGCTTCGGTATGCGTATGGTAAAAGGCCCGCCGTTCCCATAGCCGTGGTATCTTTGATAGACGGCCCGGTCATTTTCGTAAAATCTTTCGTCTTTGAAATCCCGCACGATCCACTCCGCGATATCCTCAAACATCATTCGGACCGCGGCATAGTCGGAAGCTCTTTCCGGATGCTTCAATGCCAGTTCATCCACAACTTTTCTTACGATCCTCATTGCCGACTCCGTTCTGAAAAGAGAATTGGGGTTGGAAACCTTTAAAACCAGTTCGTCCCCATTTATCAATGTGATCTTATAAACTGAAACCAGCGAGCCTCCCCCTATCCGCTCTCCCAAAACTGCGATCTCTTTAAATAATTGGTTGTTCAGGTTCAGCCCGTTGCGCTTTGCCTCTCTTTTTAAAATTGCGTATCCAGACAATCGCGTTTGGCCTTTCATTGAATCGTAAACCTGCTCAAACTGCTCCTGATATTCTTCCGGGATCTCATCAGCATATTGCCCCAAAAGTTGAAGCCCGCGCACGCCAACCGGGCTTAAAGTCTGCACTCCCTGCAGGGTGAGTTCGATCGGCATCATGGCAGGATGAGGCTGTGCTGGCGGTAGGCCGAACAAAGAAAATAATTTGGCCTCCTTCTTTCTCTCCACCACTTCTTCGTATTTTCTCCTGTCCACCACTTCCCCGATCATTGCGTATAATGTTTCTTCGCCCATTTGCGCTATTAATCTGTCCCGATGCGGCCCAAGCCATTTCTTGGCAATTGCCGCTCTTCTGGAAAGTGTTTCTTTTCTGTCCGCTCTTTTTGGACATTCTGGATATGTGATTTCCAGCAATTCACGGCTAAGCTCTCTTATGTTCTTTTGTTCCTCTGCTGACAGATATTCATATTGCCTATGCATATATTCGCTGGCGATCAAAACCAGATCCTGCGCTCTTGGCGATAACGCGATATTTTCATGTTTGGTTTTCCACCAATGATAGTATCCCGGTGTAGTTAATTTCTTATTAAGGGCATATAGGCTCGACCCCTGGCTTTTCCCGCTTATTGCTTTATACAAAGCATTAAGTGTTTTTTCGTCGCTAAATTCATCAAAGTAAAAATCGGGCGAGCTTTGATCCGCTGCACCAGCATGCTCATCAAGATACTCTGCTTGAGCCTGCGCAAATGCTTCCCCGGCTTTTTCTTCCGCAAGTAGATGATATGGATATTCTTCTTCCGGCGGCACTAGAAAATTATCCCTCAAGATCGCGCTTAATAACGGATATATCTCCCCATCTTCACCCTGCTCCATCAAAGCATGAATAACTTCAGAGATTGTCCCTTTAAGATCAGATTGTGAATCGGCCTTTAACCGGTATTCCAGCAGTTGATCTGCCAGCTCATGTCTTTTGCTTTTTTCTTTTAATACGCCCTCATCGCCGATCAGGCCTCGCCTTATCAGCATTTCTTTGCTGTAAGAGTCCATCGTATATGCATCCTGGACCACATCAACAAATGAAGGGGCCAAGCTATGACCTATTGCTTCATGGCGGCGATCCCAACAGCCGTAAAAATATGTCAGGGGGCTTCTATATTCCGATCCTGATGTATGCAAATTAGCCCAGGCCCCCGCCCTGGCATATAATTCTGTCGCTCCTCTTAGCCATTTAGCAGAAGGGAAATAACTGCTATGGTCGGGGCTTAAGCGCAATAGGCTTGCATCTGCATGACCGATATCAAACGCTTTTACCCAGGGTTCAAACAAGTATCCTTTAAATCGCCGCTCGTCGGTTCCGCTGGCCAATCCGGCCGCCAGCATTTCTGCCCCCGATAAATATCCATGGCCTGCGGATTCTGCCATTGATAATATCCCAAGATCTGACGCGCGTTCCTTGTTTTTTAATCTTTTGCCGGCCAACTCCAATGCGCGTTCATGTTCTTCAATTGTCTTGGGCATATGTTCATAAAAATATTCCAGCGCGGGGAAAAGCGATTCTTCGCGGAGATAATCATATTGTTCAAGAAATTCAACCGCCTTATCAAAATCAAGTTCTTTTATTCTCGTTAAAAGCAAATGACGCTGTATGATTCTTCTTTCGACTTTATCCGGTATAAGGAGCGTTAAAACCATCCTGCTTTCAAAAGATCCGACCTGCGGAACGCTTTCTCTGACAAAATTCGCATACATCTGCTTATTCTCAAACGACTCCGAAGTTACCAGCCCCTCATCATGCAGCAGGTTCAACGAAGAGAGCATTCCCATTTTCTCTTTTAGCGGAATTTCAGATCTTACCAGCTGTCTTAAAGAAACCCGAACATCGGCGGGGAAGCCCCGGATTGCCATGAGGCCGGCTCTGCCGCGAACCGCTTCTCTATAGATCTCGTTCATCCTTTCCAGTTTTCTTATGTCAGCGGCTTCCCTTTTCGGTTTAAGATCCCCTTCCCCAATAAATCCTTTAAAAAGATTCTCGTATGCGCCGATCCTGAATAATGCCCGCAGTTTTTCTTCATAATCTTTTTCGCTCGAACAATAGACAATATCCTGGTATAGATATATAGGATTTTTTGTTTTAGGTTTATCCCTTCTATAGTCATTGCAGTTCGAATGTGTATAGCGCACTTGCTCCCGTTCCCCGTAAAAGCCAAAGATCATTTCCGGCCACAAGCCCTCCGCCCTAAAAACTTCAAAAAGGGCATTCAGATCTTCAACCGGGGTTGCGCTAAGATTGATGCTGGCCTTCTGGTCGGGCTTTGACATAAAGATCTTTTTTATCAGCTCTTTTTGATCTTTGGATAAATGCGGGTGTCTCCTGCTCAACAAACATTCCATCAGCGATTCAAATCGCCTGCTTGCTTTTTGGCAATCATTCTCGTGTTTCCCCCCCCACCTTTTCATGACGGCTTCCGCGTTCTCAATTTTCTGCCCTTTGGTATCGTATTCGTGACTGGCTGAATATTGGTGTTGTTCGTGCTCAAGCATTACGCCCTGATAAAAGCTAAAAAGAATTCCCAGCGAAAGATCGATCTCATTTCTATTTTGTTCAAGAGCAGAAAGCTTCCTGTCGTAAAGCTCCATGCCTTTAAATGGTTCGTTTATCCAGGCGCCTTCAAAGTGAACATGGCGTCCCTCCATTGCAATAAACGCTGCATCCATGGTTTTTCCGATCGATCTTGCCGCCGCCATGTTCCATCCATAATATTTGCCAAAATCTCCGACAAGCCTCCTCGCCGTTATGTCGGTAAAAAATTCGCAGCTCCACACCAATAGATTGACATATCCAATATTGCGCTTTGCCGCCAGCAATTCGATCTCTTCCGCGTATTTTCCCGGCGCCAGCCCTTCTTTTACAATTAATTCCGTTAAATATTTTCTAGTTTCGTCTTCAGTTAAGCAAGCCGGCAGTTTATCGCTTATTTCATGGAATAACGCACATTTGTATTTTAGATATTCTTTTGCGCCTTTGGCCAAAGAGTGTTTTAAAAAGAAGTCAGCAAACTGCCTGCAGTATCCATCGGCATTCCCCGCCTCAAGAGGCGCCATTCCGATCTCGCCGCCAAGCAACACTTTTGCCCCGTTTATTGAAAACCAGGTCAACTCATCGTCTGGAAATGTTTCCTCGTTAACGCATAAAAATCCCAGGCAGACTTTTGAATATTCAACCGGCATTCCTTTTCGCAAAAGAAGTTTTTTTACATAATCGTGCATCCTTTCGATCAATACTGCTTTCCTTTTATCTTTCGCGGTTTTCATCATCACTCGTATCTGATAGATATTCGCCGTTTTTGCGATCTTTTCAAACTGCTCGTCAGATAAAACCCGCTTTGAAAGCGGCTGGCCGGCGCTCAAGTTTTTAATATAGTCCGGCAAAGGGGTTAATACGTGCGATAGATTTTCCAGATCACGGTGAGGGACCGCAGAAAGCAGGTTCAATTCCCGGTCCTGGCTCGATCCGTGAGAAAAAGACGATCCATTTTCTTTTTTTGCTCTGCTCCTAAAAAATTCAACTCCGCCGTATGGATTGATCCCGGCCCCGTCAACCGCATCCACGCCTACAAAGTCAGCCTCGGTTTCATGCCCGCGCATTATCCCCGCCTGTTCCAGCGGATCTCTTCCCCGGGTTTCGGCATGCTTTTCGTTGGCATGCACCAATTCATGAGAAAGAACAAACGCCAGTTCCTCTTCATACTTCAGCTCATTTAACAGCTTGACGGACAAGCAAACGGCGTTTTGCCCCGACATTACAAATCCGTTTGATTCCGGATAATTAGGCATAACCACAATTTTTCCGTCAAATCCGGGACAAACTCTTTTTGCCAGATCTCTTACATAATTTACGGCTGGATGATCGTCGGGAAGTTTTCCGCAATCAGCTATTAGCATCTGATATCTATTATCCCCGTCGCTAACGACTTTTAATGCGCCCGCCCCGACAGAACAAATTGAGGCGGAGGGGAAAAAGACTTTTCCGGCCACAGGCAAACTGCCCGGCCTGGCATATGATTGAAGAAGATGTACAGGAATAGCCGAACATTGCATTGAATTAGTTTGTATTTTTACTTGCATTTTCTATCTAATCTATCGTCTAATATTTCCCGTAATTTCAAGAAAATGTTATAATAAAATCCTCTATGTCCCTTATCAATTACGGAAAAGCGTATGATGTGATAGTTGTCGGAGCAGGGCACGCGGGGATCGAAGCCGCGCTGGCGGCGGCCCGTTTGGGCTGCAAAACTCTCATGTTGACCATGAACGTGGACACTATTGCCTTCATGTCTTGCAATCCCGCCATGGGCGGCCCCGCCAAATCACAGCTGATAAGAGAAGTCGATGCGCTCGGCGGACAGATTGGAATTTCGACCGATCTTACTTTTCTCCAAATGAAAATGCTAAATACCACAAAAGGCCCGGCAGTCTGGGCATTGCGCGCGCAGTCGGACAGAAAGCAATATCATCGCGTGATGAAAAAGATCCTCGAAGAACAGGAAAATCTTGATATAAAACAGGCGGCAGTTGAAGAAATCTTGGTCAATAAAAAGCGCCAGGTCGCGGGAGTTAAAACAAGCCTTGATGTCGTTTACCACGGGAAAACGGTCATTGTTACGACCGGAACATTCCTGAACGGTAAAATACATGTCGGGCTAAAACATCAGGAAGCGGGAAGAATGGGAGAGCTTCCGGCCAAAGGGCTTTCCGATTCATTAAAAAAGACCGGCCTTAAGCTTGGCAGATTAAAAACCGGCACGCCCGCGAGGTTAAACAAAAAGTCTATCGACTTTTCAAAAATGACGGTTCATCCCGGCGACGAGCCGCCAAAAATGTTCTCTTTCGTCTGGGAATACTCACGGGCATACGGGCTAACCGGCATACCGGCAAACGATGCCACTTCCCTCCCCCAACTCCCCTGCCATCTAACCTCGACAAACAAAAAAACGCACAATATTATCAGGAAAAATCTTCACCGTTCCCCTCTTTTCACGGGAAAAATCCAGGGGGTCGGGCCAAGATACTGCCCGAGCATTGAAGACAAGGTGGTACGCTTCCCCGATAAAGACAGCCATCAATGTTTTATCGAACCATGCGGGAGAGATACAAATGAAATGTACGCGCAGGGAATGTCTACCTCTCTTCCCGAGGATGTCCAGCTCGCTTTTTTGAAGACCATGCCTGGATTGGAAAAAGTTGAAATGATCCGGCCCGGCTACGCGGTCGAATATGATTATGTTCTCCCTTCCCAGTTGGGATATTCGCTGGAGGCCAAAGAAGTTGACGGCCTGTTCTGCGCCGGGCAGATAAACGGAACTTCGGGTTATGAAGAAGCCGCCGCGCAGGGAATAGTCGCCGGCATCAATGCCGCCATGAAAGTCAAAAAAAGAAAACCCTTAATTCTCGGCCGGGGCGATTCTTATATCGGGACCTTGATCGACGATCTTATAACTAAAGAAATACTCGAGCCGTACAGAATGCTGACTTCCCGCTCCGAATACCGGCTCTTGCTCCGCCAGGACAATGCCGATCTGCGGCTTACGGAAAAAGGATACGCGGTCGGCCTTATTTCAAAAGAAAGATATCAGGCTTTTCAAAAAAAGAGCGCGGCCGTCGAGAATAATGCCCCGATATCGCCGGAAACAGGGGAGCAAATAGAGATCACAAAAAAATATGACGGGTACATCAAGCGCCAAATGGTCCAGATCGAAAGGCTCAAACAGCTTGAACATCATCGCATCCCCGAATGGGTCGATTATAAAAAGCTGAAGGGGCTTTCAAATGAATCAATAATAAAACTCGATCGCCATCGACCGGTCTCCATCGGCCAGGCCTCAAGGATTGCGGGGGTTTCTCCCGCCGATGTTTCGGTTCTAATGATACATTTAGAAGCTTTTAGAAGAACGGCAAAAACATAATATGCTATAATTCATCCCGAGGTGATCGTTAATGAATAAATATGTCAAATGGGTCACTATCCCAATCGGCGCGTTTCTTGCTCTAATAATAATTGTATCCTTGTCCTTATATTTCTTCTTGCCGTTAAACAAGATAAAAGATTTTGCCGCCGCTAAATTGTCCGAACAACTGCACAGAAACGTAAAAATAGAAGGGGTTTCGTTCAATCTCTTTTCCGGAATAAAATTAAAGGGGCTGACTATCAGCAATCGAAAAGGATATGACGACCGGCCGTTTATTTCCGCTTCCGCGATCGAGCTGCGTTACGCCTTCTGGCCGCTTTTTAAGGGGAAGATCATAATCCCGGAAGCGACGCTTGTAAAGCCGCAGATAGTTATCGAAAAATCTCGGGGGGGAGAATTCAACTTTTCCGATATGTTCGGTCCGGAAGTTAAAACCGTGTCCGTGACCAAAAGGGGAAGAAAGGGTAAACAGATAAAAGAAGTTAGGGTCATCCCGCTTGAAAAGTCCAAATCGGCCGGCCCCGTCCCAATCGACCTGATCGTCAATACTTTCACCATAAAACAAGGGAAGATCGTTTATATTGATTATGCCGCCGGCAGCGAGAACGATCTTAAAGACTTAAATGTTCAGGTTTCAAATATTACGCTTGCCCTCCTTACTCCGGTAAAGGTAAAAGCTTCCGCCACCGGCACCTATCAGGGGAAAGATGTGCCTCTTTCCCTATCCGGAAGCATAAACATCGATCTGCCGTCGCAAACCATTAAAGTTCCCGATCTTGTTCTGTCCGTCGCAGGGGAAAGCCTCGCCGCAAATATACAGGTCCGGAAAGGAAATAATATTAACCTCTCTTTATCGTCGGAAAAGCTGGCGCTCGATCCTTTTCTCGCGATTTTTGCCTCTGCCCCGTCAAAAGAGAAAAAGACCAAGGCGGCCGCGGGCTCGCTGACCCAATCATTAAAAAGCACTTTCTCGTCAATCCCCAAAGACCTGGCCATAAGCGGTTCCGCTGATCTAAAAAATATTACGCTGGCACAACTATCCATGGACTCGCTCCGCTTGTCCCTGGGATTAAAAAAACAGGTCCTTTCTTTTGACATCAAAGAAATCCGCGCTTATAGCGGCAAACTTTCCGCCAAGGGCGTCTTTAACCTTCCCGCCCTTTCATATAATATCGGCGAATTTAATTTGTCAGGGCTGACCGCGACCAAGCTGACAAATGACGTAATTGATTCCTTTCTGCCCGATCTTCTTGACATGAAAGGAAAAGTAGAAGGCAAGCTGGATGTTTCTCTTTCCGTAAAAGGTTCGGGAGTTGAAATGCCCGCTGTTTTTGATAATTTATCCGCCTCCGGGATAGTTTTATTGTCGGACGGCAGGCTAAAAAGAATTAAATCGCTTGAAAGCATCGGTGAAAAATACAATCTTAATATGCTTAAACAGGATTTGCTGGTAAGGGGCTTGAGGGCGGAAGTTGCCTTGGCGAATAAAAGGCTGGATGTTAAAAAATTGTCGATCCAGAATACCGACGTTCAGATTTTATTTTCCGGAGGACTGGACTTTACGAAAGGAGTATACATTGGCGGCAATCGACTGACATTGAAATTCAGCCCGGAGGTTGCCAAAGACCTGCCCCATGAACTATCCATCTTTAAAGATGAAAAAGGGCTTACTTCTGTTGACTTTGAGCTTCAGGGCCCGCTGGCAAAACCCATCCCCATCCCCAAATTTGAAAAACCGATCGAAGCGGCAATCGGTAAATTAAAAGTGAAGATCGAGGCCAAAAAAGTTGAGATTGAAACAAAAGTGGACGCCGAAAAGAAAAGACTTGAAGAAGAAGCAAAGCAAAAGGCCGAAGAATCCGCCAAACAGCTCAAAGAGGACGCAAAAAGCAAGGTAAAAGAGATCTTTAAATTCTAGCAAGTTTTCCTCCCGCAAAACCGATATATAGGTAGAGGAAAGAGCTATGAAAAAAGCCGTTATTCTGCTTATATTTTTTGCTTTAATATCAGGTATTTTTGCGCCTGTTTTTGCCGCCGACCCCTATAGCCATCAGGTAAAAAGCCTCTATTCCAAGCCTGACGGCAACAGCTCCATTGTTTACAACCTGCCTATAGAAGTAAAAATGCTTGACGTTTCAGAAGATGCCAATTGGTATAAAGTAAAGATCCAGTTCAATTTGGGACCTATTTGTATGAAATATTCCGGTTGGGCGTATATCCCGGTCGGAGACATCCTGGCAGAAAGAGAAGCAAATAAAGCGGTCGCGGCTACTTCAAAATAATAATCTTCCCGTTGTAAAGGACTTTACTCCCCTGCGCAATTTTCAGTAAATATACGCCATTTTCCAGGATTTCGCCAAAACTATTGCGGCCGTTCCAGCTGACCGAATTAATTCCGGCATTCCCCCCGGGTTGTCCGGCAATTGAAATCTTTTTAAAGATCAGTTCCCCTTGCATATTAAAAATAAACGCCGTTGTTTCTTTTTCTTCATTCAGCCAGTACCAGATAATCGCGTCCTTTCCGCTTAAAGGACTGTATGGGTTTGGTCCGAACCGGCTAAGCCCTCCCTCCGCTACCTCCGGAGGGACAGAAACGGCAATTTGAAAAGTTGCCGTCCCGCTGATATAGTCATTCGTTATAGTTATCGTTCTATTCCCCACATATGATAAGGAAATATCGCCCTGCCAGACGCCGTCATCGGCAAATTGCGCCGCTTCGATCGAGGTCACATTAATCCTGCCTGCATCAACGGCCAGGGAGGTCTTGCCCGAAACTTCCGTTGTGGTCTGCCCTGATTGGTTTTTTGCCGTTATCGTAACGGGAAAAAGCTTTCCGGCTTCAGCCGTCACGGGGGCTGAAACTGTAAAAGAATACCGGTCGGGGGCGGTTGCCCTAACGGCAGAAGTTGTTGCCTTCACAATATCATACCTTGACGAATTGGAAGCCGAAGCCGCTTTTACAATAACTTCTTTGGTCGAGTCCGCTGTCCCTAAAGATTTTACTATGAATTTGATCTCTAATGATTCCGCCGAACTGATGTCTGGAGTTGTCCATCCGCTTCCGGTTATCTGTGACGTGATCTCGTTGCTTCCGGTCTTTGAGTCATAATAACTGATCTCCCAGTCCGTTGAGTTTCCGGTGCCGGAAATAACGGCCTGGTCCGGGCTTATATTGCCGGAATTTTTTATTTTCAGATAATATATTGACGCTTCTCCAAGGTAGATCGTTTTTCCCTGTGCCTGCCCATCCCCCGTGGCGTTGAATATATTTTCCCCTGCGTAATCTGAACCGTCGGCTTGCGTCCCTATAATCGCATCCGGCCGGTAAACCGTCGTCCCGGTCACAACCGCCGCATTATTCGAAAATTCCGAGGTGTTGCCATTATTATCAGTCGCGGTCGCGCATAATTTATCTCCCGGTTGGGCCTCATTGGTCGAAAGATAGGTAAACCATTTGCCGTTTCCGTCTGACAATCCAAACCCGAGAGAAGTTTTTCCTTCTCCTCTTTCGTCCGCATCTTCCGGGACCGCCGTTTTCATTATTTCAATTTCCGAACTTGCCGGCCCTTCCCCCTGAACATAAAGCAAGTTTAGCGAACTGCAATATTCCGACGTCCCGATCGTTGGATAATTTATCGATCCATTCGCGGCGTTGGCCAATTTTATTCCTTGTCCGGCATTTGAAAAATAAGAGTTTTGCGTAAGAGTGGTTGAGTTTGTCCCTGAACCGTCGAGTTTAATCCCGTCTTGCCCGTTAAACGCCAGAATATTCCCTCCTGCAACATATTGGCTGGCGGATACGTCATGCATAAATATGCCGCAGGCGCCATTCCCGAGATCGGACGCCCTCGTGCGGTCCGCCCCAATAATGTTATTGCTGACGGTGGTATCCGTTGACAGGTTAAATTCAATGCCATTTTGACCATTTCCGGAAATCAAATTCCCCCCGCCGATCAAATTGCCGATACTGCTTTCAATAAATATTCCATCCCCGGCATTCCCCGCTTTCGTTTCGCCGGCGGCATCCACGCCAAGATAACAATTATAAATGTGTTCCCGGTTCCCGCTTAATATATGTATTCCGTGGGATTTTGAATTAGTTATTGCCAGTCCTTCTATGGTGCAGTCATTACATCCGGAGATCTCAAGCGCCGATGCGCCTGCCGGCAGCGCCGACGCATCGATCACGATTTCCGGGCCATAGGGGTTTGTTTCTCCTTGATTGCTGGACTGGGTGCTTCCCATAATTTGTATTTTATTCTTTACGATGATTAGACTATCAGTCGGCACGATTTCCCAAAAGCTGGCTCCGACCTGGGTCGTATATCCCGATTCAATAGTTGGGATATTGAAATCGATAATGGATGGTTCGGTTAACCCGTTCGCCTGATAAACCGCCCATGGCAAAGCCCCTCCTTCCGTTGTGGCAGAGGCGCAGTTTGTTACGGTAAAAGTTGCAGCGGAGGCCGGTATGGCAAGCAAAATAAAGACGATTAAAAAGACGGCCCCTTTCATTTTTCTATTATAATTACTTGTTAATGCAGTGTCAATTTGATAAAATCATTTTTGATGAAAGAAGAATTAATAAAACTTTTGTTCGAGCTCGGCGCCGTAAAAACCGGAGAATTTGTCCTTTCCTCCGGCAAAAAAAGTAATTTGTACATTGATTGCCGAAGAGCGACCCTTCATCCAAAGGGAGCAAGGCTTATCGCCAAGATCATTATCGAAAAGATCAAGGGGTTGAAGATCGATTCCATCGGCGGATTGACGCTTGGGGCCGATCCGATAACTGCGGCGGTCGTTGCCTTGAGCGAGATCCCGGGATTTATTGTCAGAAAAAAAGAAAAAGAACATGGGACAAAACAAAAGATTGAGGGACTGATCGAGCCCGGGTGGAAGGTTGTCATTGTCGAAGATGTTTCAACCTCCGGGGCCTCCGCTCTACAGGCGATCGAAGCGGTTGAATCCTTTGGGGCCAAAGTCGTTAAGGTTGTTTCGGTCGTAGATAGGGAAGAAGGGGCGGCAGAAGCGCTTAAGAACTACGATTTTGATCCCATACTAAGAAAGAGCGATCTGCTCTAATATAAGCCCGTGTAGCTCAGTTGGTAGAGCACGTCCTTGGTAAGGACGAGGTCAGCGGTTCGATCCCGCTCGCGGGCTTGTCTTTATTCACTTGACAGTAATTTACCCGTAAGGTAAAATTAACTTTGACTCAAATTATTGAAGGAGGACTATAATTATGGCAAGGGAAAAGTTTGAAAGAAAAAAACCGCATATGAATGTGGGAACGATCGGACACGTTGATCACGGGAAAACGACATTAACATCAGCGATCACAAGTTATCTGGCAACCAAGGGTATGGCTAAAGCCAAGAAGTTCGACGAGATCGACTCCGCGCCGGAAGAAAAAGCCCGCGGTATCACCATCGCGATCGCCCATGTGGAATACGAGACCGTTAAAAGGCACTACGCGCACATCGACTGCCCCGGCCACGCGGACTATGTTAAGAACATGGTCATCGGCGCCGCGCAGATGGACGGAGCGATATTGGTCGTTTCCGCCGCCGACGGGCCGATGCCCCAGACCCGCGAGCACATCCTGCTTGCCCGTCAGGTCAATGTTCCTTATATCGTCGTTTTCCTCAATAAATGCGACATGGTCGACGATCCCGAATTGATCGACCTGGTCGAAGTTGAGACCCGCGATCTGCTTAAAAAATACGAATTCCCGGGAGACAAGATCCCGATCATCCGCGGTTCAGCCTTAAAGGCAATGGAAAACCCGACCGATGCCGCGGCCACCAAGCCCATTCAGGAGCTTCTGGACGCGCTCGACACCTACATCCCTGATCCTGAAAGGCCGGTTGATAAGCCTTTCCTGATGCCGATCGAAGACGTATTTACTATCACCGGCCGCGGGACCGTCGGCACCGGCAGGGTCACCAGAGGAAAGATCAAGGTCAACGAGGAAGTCGAGATCATCGGTCTTGGCTCCCATAAAAAAGCGGTCGTAACCGGATTAGAAATGTTCAGAAAGACCATGGACGAAGCGATCGCCGGCGACAATGTGGGCCTCTTGTTAAGAGGCGTTGAAAAAGAAGAGTTGAGACGAGGGATGGTTGTCGCAAAGCCGGGGACGATCAAGCCGCATAAAAAGTTTGAAGCCCAGGTTTACGTTCTTACAAAAGAAGAGGGCGGAAGACATACTCCTTTCTTCCCCGGCTACAAGCCGCAATTCTTCCTAGGCACCACCGATGTTACCGGAGAGATCAAACTGCAGGATAAAGTTGAGATGGTCATGCCCGGAGACAATACCATTATGACCGTTGAACTGATCAACGAAGTCGCCATTGAAGAAAGCATGCGCTTCGCTATCCGTGAAGGCGGACACACCGTAGGGGCCGGAGCAGTAACCAAGATTCTTGAGTAGATCCTCTTTAGCGCTGCGAATTTTAATTGCAGTTGCCGCAATTTCATTGCTGGTAGCTGCAATTTTTTTAGGTATAGATTACTTCAAAACGCGAGGAGCTTTCCCTCCGCACACATTTATCGGCAAGGTGGATGTTTCGCTCCTGACCCGCGACGAAGCGATCATAAAAATCAAGCAGGCAAATATTGAGCTGCTGCTCCCCACCGTTGTTTTTCAGGATGACAAGGAAGTCTTTACTTTTGCTCCGCAAGAGCTTGGCATTGCCGTTATTCCGGAAGAAACAGTCGATTACGCTTTTTCCCTTACGCATAAAGAAAATTACATCAACGGGTTGAAAACTCGCCTTTCAAAAGAGGCCTTGATCGTTCCGGCCAAGTTTTCTCTTGACGAAAAACTCGCCCGGGAGGTAATAAATGAGCTGGCGCAAAAGATTAATTCGCCGCCAAAAGACGCCGGCATCGTTTTATCCGAAGAAACCGGCGGCTACCATATTACCTCCGACCATCCCGGGAAACTTTTAAAAGTGGATGAAACATTAAGGGCGGCAATTGAGGCGCTCCGTTCCGGCAGTAATGTCGCGCCTTTGGCCATTGATTATTATTCAAAGCCCCGCGTTACTGAGGGGGAGCTTAGGGCCGCTCCGCCGGTATATCGTCTTTCGGCCTTTACAACTTATTACGGCAATCATGATTCGCCAAATCGCATTCATAACATTAAACTTATCGCTTCCTGGATAGAAAATACGCTTCTTCTTTCGGGAGAGGTTTTCTCGCTGGTAGAGAAGATCGGAGATTTTACCGCGGAAAGAGGTTTTAAGGAAGCTTATGTCATTTTACAGGGAGAGCTGGTGCCCCAGTTGGGCGGCGGAACCTGCCAGATCGGGACCACTCTTTTTAACTCCGTCTCTCTGGCTGATCTTGAGATCCTCTCTCGCCGGAACCATTCCTTCTATTTTAATATTTATCCCCTGGGAAGAGATGCTACCGTGTATCCCGGCCAGGTTGACTTTAAATTCAGGAACGACACCGGGCATTCAATTCTAATTAAGGCGGTCGCTACCAACAAGAAACTGTCTTTCAGGATCTACGGTACCCCCACCGGCAAAAAAGTTGAATTTTCTTCCCCATCCATTTTCCTTTTAGGCGGAGACGGCGTTTTCCATCCGGCTACTTTAAGGCAGATCCTCGCCAGCGATCGGCCTTTTAGGACCGCGGTCGCCAGAACGGTGAAAGACGCGCAGGGCAATATTATAAAAGAAGAAACCATCAGGTCATATTATAAGCTCTATGGAGAAAAAACAAATGTCCCAATCAGACGGCCCGAGCCAAGATAATCAAAGAACAATCGGGAAAAGCGTTTCCATTTCCGGCATCGGCATCCATTCGGGAGAGTCCTGCAGAGTCACGCTAAAACCGGCAGGGGCGGATAATGGAATTTTTTTTATTTTTCAGGGCAAAAAATTTCCCGCCCGCGCGGATCTGGTGACCGACACATCCCGCGGAACATCAGTTTCAAAAATTCAGGTGGTCGAACATTTGATGGCGGCAGTATCCGGCCTCGGGATAGATAATCTTGAAATCGAACTTTCCTCCCGGGAACTCCCCATGCTTGACGGCAGCGCCCTCCCATATCTTCAGGCCCTGAAAAGCGCCGGTATTTTAGATCTGGGAAAGCCCAAGAATTCGCTTTCCGTCAGTTCAGAGATTAAAATAACTGACGGGCAAAGCTCGATAAGAATAGTCCCTTTCAATGGATTTAGGGTCAATTTTATGATAGACTTTCCTTATATCGGAAGACAGGAATTTAGTTATTCCGGCGGATTTGAGGCTGAAATCGCTCCTGCCCGCACGTTTGGACTGATCGAAGAGCTGGAACAATTAAAAAGCCGCGGCCTTGCCAAAGGAGCTTCTCTTGAGAATGCTCTGGCCATTGATAAAAATGGCTATCTAAACGCTCCCAGGTTCAAAGATGAACCGGTAAGGCATAAGGTGCTTGACTTGATCGGGGATTTTGCGCTGATCGGACGGCCGGTCAGAGGCGAGGTTTTTGCAATTAAATCCGGCCATAAGTTGAACATAGAATTATCAAGGAGGCTGCTCGCTTTATGTTAGATATTCAAGAAATTTTGAAAACTCTTCCTCATCGTTACCCCTTCCTTTTAGTCGATAAGATCCTCGATTTTGAAGAAGGGAAAAGGATGACCGCCATTAAAAATGTTACCATGAACGAACCCTTTTTCCAGGGGCATTTTCCCGGACAGCCGGTTATGCCGGGGGTCTTGATCGTTGAATCCATCGCGCAAGTCGGCGCGGTAATGGCCTTGAGACAACCCTCTTCGCTGGGAAAGATCATATTTTTTGCCGGCATAGATAATGTCCGTTTCCGGCGCCCGGTTGTTCCCGGAGACCAGTTAAAGATCGAGGTAGAAGTTCTTTGGTTCAAGCGCGGATTGGGAAAGATGAAGGGAAAGGCAACGGTTGAAGAGGAATTAGTTTGCGAGGGAGATTTCACTTTTTCTCTGGTCGACCAGGGAGGGGCCAAAGGGGCGCAAATTCATCCCACCGCAACCATTCACCCGACCGCAAAATTGGCAAACGGGGTGCAAATCCGTCCTTACGCGATAATCGGGCCGGAAGTTGAAATAGGAGAAGGCACAATTGTCGGCCCGCATGTCGTGATTAATCGCTGGACCAAGATCGGGCGGGAAAATCGTATCCATCAGGGGGTTTCGATCGGCGCCGCCCCTCAAGATCTTCGTTATAAGGGCGAAAAGTCAGAAGTCATCATCGGTGATAAAAATATCATACGGGAATTCTCTACTATTCACCTTGCTTCGGGAGAAGGGAAGAAAACCGTCATCGGGAACGAGAATTTTATTATGGTACACGCGCACATTCCCCACAATTGCACCATCGGGAATCAAGTCGTTATCGGCGGATACTGCGGGCTGGCCGGATATACGGAGATCGACGACCAGGCAACCATCGGCGGCATGGCCGGGATTCATCAATTTGTCAGGATCGGACGCCTGGCCATGGTCGGAGCTCAATCAAAAGTGGTCCAGGACATCCCTCCTTTTATGCTTGTGGAAGGCAATCCAACCGAAGTGCGCGGAATAAATACTATCGGCCTTCAGCGCCGCGGAGTTTCTCTCGAGGCGATCGCCGAGATTAAAAAAGCTTTCAAGCTTATATACGAAACCAAGCAGTCAACGGAAAAAACCGTTGAAGAATTAAAAAAACGGCTCCGCCCTCTTGAGGAGATAAACTACCTAGTCGCTTTCCTTGAAAAAGAAAGCAAGCGCGGGATCTCAAAGAAAGTTTCCATTGAAGAGATAGAAGAAGACCTTATCTTCCCGGACCTGCCGGAACTCGGCATATAAAACCTCAATGAAGATCATGCTTTCCGCCGGAGAAGTCTCCGGGGATGTGCACGGCGCTTATCTGGTCCGTGAATTAAAAAAGCTGAACCCTGATATTTATTTTTTCGGCATGGGCAGCGAACGGCTTTCCGCCGAAGGGGTTGATATAAAATACGATATAACTTCCCGCGGAAGCATCGGGTTGCTTGAGGCCTTCCCCAATGCTTTTCCTATCTATTTAACTTATAAAAAGATGATCGGGCTTATGAGGAAAGAACGCCCCAATCTTCTTATTTTAATTGATTCGCAGGGGTTTAATCTGCCCCTGGCAAAAGAAGCAAGGAAGCTTGGGATAAGGACCGTTTATTATATTGCCCCGCAGGATTGGCTATGGGGCACTCCGGCGGGGGTTAAAAAAGTAGCTGCGACTGCCGGCTTGATCGTCGCCATCTTCGAAAAAGAATATGATTCATATAAAAAAGCCGGAGCCAATGTAATATATTTCGGGCATCCTTTGATCGATATCGTAAAAACGGATGTCGCCAAAAAGCAGAGATCGGCGCCTCTCGTCGCCATCTGCCCGGGGAGCCGGCCGCAGGAAATAAAAGGATTGCTATCGATCCTGGTCAAA
>JBAZPF010000010.1:0-23272 GCA_041648295.1 Candidatus Margulisiibacteriota bacterium
TTTGGCAAGACGATACATTTTTGCTATGGAAGTAGAAACGGTATCATTTGAAGAAACACAAAGGAAGCCGCTCATTCCCCATAAAAAGGATGAACTTAACTGCATCTTTTATAAGAAAGACGCCTGCAATCCCAACAAAATGAATTTTAAAATATGCGGTCGCTGCCATCGATCAAAAGCAATAACTATGGAAAACCTTGTCCCCAGGATCTTTGAAAAGATCGTCGGCATGGCCATACTGGTCATGGGTATGACTTTTGGGTCTGCCGGTCAGGGCGGGACCTCGACCGGTTCAGGGTCTGGATCAGGGGCAAGCGGTGGAAGCGGAGGTTCCGGGGGCGCGGGCGGCGGCCATTAATCAAAAGAAATAACTCTTTCTGCTTCTTCGCTTGTAGTCATTCCTCGTTTTACCAAATCCATTGCTCTTTCTTTGAGCCTTGTCATTCCGGCTTGCGGCTCCGTTCCGGCCATGACTTCAAAAATTGCGACTCTCCCTTTCGGGTTTATCCGTATCAGCCTTTGCGCGATCACGCCTATCATGCCGTCTTTTACCAGATAAGGTTCGATCCCCATCTCGCACAACCTTATCGTCGCCGAGGGCGCGTCTTTGGTGTGTAAAGTAGCCAGGACCAGGTGTCCCGTCAGCGCCGCCTGAATGGCGATCCTCGCCGTTTCAATATCCCTGATCTCGCCGATCATGATCACGTCCGGGTCCTGGCGAAGGACCGAACGCAGGACCTTGGCAAACGACAGTCCGGTCTTATTGTTGACCTGCACCTGGTTCACGCCGGGAAGCTGATATTCGACCGGGTCTTCAATGGTAACAATATTATTTTCCTTGCAGTTTAATTCCTTTATGGTCGCATAAAGCGTGGTCGTCTTGCCGGAGCCGGTCGGACCGGTGACCAGGATTATCCCGTTCTTTTTCGCGATCATTCTTCTATAAGTAAGCAGATCGGAAGCGTTCATGCCGAGCTGTTCAAGCTTCAGCAAAACCCGCCGTCTTTCCAGTATTCTTATAACGACTTTTTCTCCGTGCAGCGTGGGCATGGTCGAAATCCTAAGATCATATTCCGAAGACTTGATCTTAAGGTTTATCCTTCCGTCCTGCGGCAGCCTTGATTCTCCGATATCAAGATTTACCATCACTTTGATCCTTGAGATCAGGGCGGCTTGAAGCGATTTATGGATCGGTTCCGCATCCTTAAGCAATCCGTCGATCCGATAGCGGATGCGCACAAAATCCTCACGGGGTTCAATATGAATGTCTGAAGCGTTAGTCCCTGTCGCTTCTTCGATGATGGAATCAAGCAGGTTTATGATATTATCGTTCACCATATCCATCTATGCAATTGCCGGGCCAGGCTTTTTGACGGTTAATTTGAAGCAAAAATCGTCATCCCGCGTTTGCTTTCGTCGTTTTCTTGCCCTATAAAGGCCGCAGTGAATCTTTTATCCTTCCTACGATCCTTTTGCCGATAAATCCGAGATCAGTCCGGTTGCCTAATTGTTTATAAATTGCCGCGAGTATTTCCCGGTTCGCCGGGTTTGGGTCTTTTCTTATTCGTTCATATTCTGATGAAAAATTCGCCTCAGCGGCCTCTTCCATTTCATCGGCCTTTCGAAATTTTTCTTCCATCTCCTCGCGTTTCCACGCCGGTTTGATCTCTTGAGTAGCCACCCTTCGCCACTCCCGCGCCCAACCAAGCTGTGAAAGGTAATTGCCGGCGATGCGCTTTCCTTCGGCTATCGGATCGATCGGTCTTTCTTCCGCCATCAATAGCTCCCGGCGGAAACGATCCTCTGCATTGAAGTAAAAGAATCTATCGGAGTGGACAGAAAAGCGGAAAAAACATTTGTTCCGCCGGATGCAATGTTTCCGGCCGTTCCCAAGGCAGTGCTCAATACGGTGCCGTCAGTATCGTAAAAAACATAAGAAACAGTCACATTTTTAGCCTCGGTTAATCCATTGTTATAAATCGATCCGGTCACGGAAGTTATGGGCGTACCCACAAAACTTTGACTGGTTACTACAAACCGGCCGATTAGAAGGATGTTGCCGGTTGTTGATTCCGCGGTCACAACCACTGCTTCTATTGAAGTTAAAACATAAGTGGCAGTGGCTCCCGTATCGACTTCCCAGGTGCCGGGGACCACATTGCTTAAAGTATATCTGCCTCTTGAATCAGATATGGATGAAATGGTTGAGGCGGCAGGCAGATAGACCAGGATCCCCGAAGCTACTCCCCCATCGCCATTACTAAGTATCCCGGTAATGGACCCTTTTGTCGTTGTTGAGACCGATGCGCTGCCCGCAACTCCCTGCGCCGAGGCAATCACGCTTCCGCTTGATTCAGACGAGCCTGCGTAAAAAGTTCCGGAAGCGTCAATCGTTCCGATCCCTCCTGAAACGCTCCAGGAAAAAACAGCGGGGACGATCTTATTGCTTGCATCATATCCGGTGGCAGTAAAATGCAAGCTTTTGTTTATCCCTACAGTAGCCGGCGAAGGGGTAGTAATTATTTTTGTTAAACTCATCGGCTCGCTCCCGCAGCCGGCCAATGTGAGCAGGAAAATGAGCAGTAAAGCCCTAAATGAGTTTGCCATCTTTGACCACAAGCCTGCCGCCGACAATGGTATAGAGGACTTTTCCTTTGAGCTTCCATCCGCCGAACGGAGAATTCTTTGATCTTGAAATAAATTTGTTCACATCCACGGTCCATTCGGCCTTGGGGTCGACAATGATAAGATCCGCATCCCATCCAGGCTTTAAGACGCCCTTTTTAATGTTTAATATCTTCGCCGGATTGACGGTCATTTTTTCGATCGCCTTTTTAAGGCTTAGAGATCCCGGTTCAATCAGCTCGGAGATGACAAGCGACAAGGCCGTTTCAAATCCCACCATGCCGCAGGCCGCCAGCCCAAATTCCACATTTTTTTCTTCTTCGCGATGAGGCGCGTGGTCGGTCGCGATTACATCTATGGTCCCATCCTTTAAGCCACCGATAACCGCCTCAAGATCTTTTTCCCCTCGCAAAGGAGGATTTACTTTTGCGTTGGTGTTAAAGCCCTCTACTTCTTCTTCGGTCAGTGAAAAATAGTGCGGGCAGGTTTCGCAGGTTACATTGATCCCTTCCGCTTTTGCCCGGCGAATAAGGTCGACGGATTTTGCGGTAGAAACATGGGCAATATGCACTTTGCCGAATTCTTTTGCCAGCATGATGTCCCGCATTACCATTATCTCTTCCGCGAGGTGCGGGATCCCTTTTAATCCAAGTATGGTGGATTTATGGCTCTCGTTCATCTGTCCGTCGGCCGACAGCCAGGGGTCTTCGGCATGAGAAATGATCGGAGTGTCAAACTGCCGGGCATATTCAAGCGCCCGGCGGAATATTTCAGAATTGGTTATTGGTTTGCCGTCATCGGAAAAAGCAACCGCCCCCTCCGCCAACATCCTCCCCAGTTCAGCCAGTTCTTCTCCCTTTTGCCCCTTGCTTACCGCGCCGATCGGATAAACATTTACCAGCCCTTCAAGCTGGGCTTTGGAAACCACATACTTAACGAGAGCCGGAGTATCTATGATCGGGCTGGTATTCGCCATGCAGGCGACCGATGTAAATCCGCCTTTGGCGGCCGATCTGGTCCCGGAGGCGATCGTTTCTTCCTCGGGATCGCCCGGATCTCTTAAATGGCAATGCATATCGATCAATCCCGGCAATACCCAGAGGTCTTTGGCATCAAGGATAGAGGCGTTCTTTGGATGCGGAAGCTTGGGGCCGATAGCTTTTATCTTGGATTCTGAAATTAAAATATCTGCGGCGCCGTCAAAATTAGAGGCGGGATCGATCACTCGTCCTGATTGTATTACAATATCCATAGCCGACGCCTTACCCGGTTTATGATCCCCCCTCTGCTTTTTTCCTCGCGCTTGAGCAGCTTCAAGGCTTCCTCAGCCGCTTTCTGCTCCCCTTCTTTTTTGTTGGCGCCCTTGCCCCTGCCCATGATCTTGCCTTTGATCTTTACCCCGATCTCAAAAACTCTTTTGTGGCGGGGGCCGGATTCGCCGATCACGCGGTATTGGGGAAGGTCCCATTTTTGTTTCTGCACATATTCCTGAAGAGTGGATTTATAATCGCTTATATACCCCTCCTGGCTGACCATTTCTACCTCTTCGCGGAGAAAATCGAGTATGAAATCGCGCGCCTTGCCGATCCCGGCGTCAATGTATAACGCCCCCAGAAGGGCTTCAAAAGCGTTTGCCACATTTGATTTACGGCGGGCGCCGCCGGTCTTTTTTTCATTTTCTGAAAGGAGAAGATACTCCCCCAATTTAACCGCGGAGGCCACTTTTGCAAGCGTATCATCGGAAATAACGGCCGCGCGGATCTTGGTAAGGTCGCCTTCGGGCTTTGTGGGGAATTTATTATACAGATATTCGGAGGTCACCAGTTTAAGGATGGCGTCGCCGAGGAATTCCAGCCTTTCATTGTCCGGAATCCCGGCTTCGTGGGCAAAAGATGAATGAGTAAGGCATTGGTTAAAAAGCGCCTTGTTGAAGAATGATATTCCGAGCTTTTTCTCCAGCTCTTGTAGTTCTTTTTCGCGTTCCATTGACATACCATTATACTTCGTATACAATTTAATTTCAACGGAAGCTTTATATGACAATTATATCTCCAATCATTAGTACCGCAATCGACATGGAAGCCGGATTCCCTGCCCCTTCCGAGCGGGAAAAAATAAATAAACTGGTTGAAAAATACCGCACGATCTTAAAAAGATATCCGGCCAGATCGGATATCGGGGAGATCAAGTTCGGTTTGGCGGACCTCTATGTAGGCCGCGGCGATCCCGGGGACTATGATAAGGCGAAATTATTTTATGAGGACATATTGCATACTTCCGGCTCCCCCTATCTAAGGGCCAGGGCCCAAGTGGGAAAGGCGGAATTGTCGGTCCCGGGGATAAAAAAGCCGGACATTCAGGCAGCAATAGATCTCTGCCTTACAGCCAGAAAAAATCTGGGAGCTGATATTTCCGATTTCTTTGTCGCCAAAACCTATATTATTGAAGCCGACCTGCGGCTGGCCCGCGATGAAAAGGGCGATCATGCCCAGGCCTTGAGGATACATGAGAAATTGATCAAAGAAAGAAAGGCCAACTGGTATTTCAGGGCGCGCGCGCTTCTGGGAAAAGGCGAATTGATCCTTTATCATTATCCGGCAAAGCTGACCGAAGCCGTCTTGCTCTGCGTAAGGGCCGGAAAACTTTTAAAGGAGCGCCCTGGTGATTATTTTAATCTCAAAGCAAAGATGATCGAAGCTGAATTAAGGGAACGCCGCGCAAAAAGCAATGATTTTAAGATCGCGGAAAAATTGTTGAAGGAAGGAATAACCTTCCCGCATGCGTATACGGATCTTCTGGTCCGGTCAAAAGCCGATCTCGCCGAGATCTCAAAAAGTCCGCTGGCAAGCAAGCTTTTGAACGAACTGCATCAGATGGAGGGGCTTGATCCATACATCTCCGGCAAGTTGCAGCAGATAGAAAAGAAGCTCAAAGAAATCGCGAAGAGAAAGTAATTGGTTATGGCTTAGCTTTAATGTTTTAGAGCGCGCCTCAACTCTTCGAGGGTTGTTGCAGCAACGAGCCTAACTTTCTCATCGGGGTCGTTGGTTTCCAGGCGGATGAGGTAAGGCATATATTTCCCGGCGGTAATAGCATCAATTCCATGCAACTCTATTGCTAATTTAATTGTCCATGCTGCAAATTCCCTGACTTTGGGATCCGGGTTGTTTAAATCTATTATTAAATATTTAACCCCCCACTTTTTATTCCAATGTAAAGCGTATTTTGCAGAATCTCTAACTTCTTTAACCGGATCACCGATTGCCAGGTTTTGTAGCAGCGGCTCAAATATTTCACCGGGAAATTGAGGAGCATTTTCAGCAAGGAAATTAATGATCGAAACCATCTTTTTTCGGACATCAGGATCCTCATCTTTTAAGAACGAGACAAGTTCTTCAATAATCCAATTTCTATTTTCCCTTAATGCCGGGCCAATAAAATACACTTCAGGCCCATAATATACAGCTAGGGGATAATAAAAAGCATTATCACAAGACATTCCATCTTTTTTTAGAAGAAGGCGTAAAACAGAATGCAACTCTTCATCGGCAATATTAATATCTTTAATTGATATCCCTTTAAACGGATCGTTTATAGAAAAATACTTCCCATTAAATATCTTATCCCTTAAATACACCCAGATCGCCACGCCAAGCCGCTTCTTTTCCGCTGATATGCCAGGATCGAGAATTGTTTCTAATAATTCGTCGGCATGCAGCCTATAAGTCATCACCGAACTGGCAAAAAGCTCGTCAGCATTGTCCCATGGGTGACCAACATTTTTTGCCTCCATTGTCACATCATTCCCATTCTTTTGACATTTAATAACGGACTTGTCTTGGTGATAATTAGAATCGCTCACCAACATAAAACCTTCTTTTCCCAGGGATAAATAATATATTTTCTGCCATAATCTGTCTTTTATTGCAAAACTATAATCTACTTCGCTTCGAGGAGAAATTTGACCGCCCAATTTTACAAGAAAAATCGCATGGCCCATTTCATGGGCGGTTGTTTCAAGATAATCTGTGCGAAGCTTAGCTATTAATAGGTGATCATTATTTTCAATTTTATATTCACCAGAATTATCATCAGAAATAGTTACTTTTCTGACTGGCCACGAAAGGATCGGAGTGTTTAATTCAGTGATCAAGTCATACATTTTTCCTAATTTATCCAAATGAGGATCAAGTCTAGTTGTTGAGTTAAATTGAATCGCTTTACTACCTTCCCCAATAATTATTTCCTGCCCGTGATTATTTATTTCCATCTGGATGCCGGGCCTTAAGTACAAAGAGGCGCCGCCGCTTGGCACCAGGGCTAAAAGCGCCGAGGATAGCACAACTCGCCGTGCCATTCTGGCAAAATAACCGGAATTTTTTAAGTGGCCTGTTTCGGCAGATCTGATATTCATTTCTATTTATATATCGTCGATTTTGTGGTAATATTTCACTGTCATGACAAAAGAAATCAAAGCACAAATTGACTACTGGCTGAAATCAGCAGAACATGATCTGGCTACGGCCGAATCATTATTTAAAAGCAGGCATTATGATTGGTGTTTATTTTTGTCCCATCTTGTCCTTGAAAAGACGCTGAAAGCCTTTTATGTGAGGGACAATTTAACGTTTCCCCCAAAAGTCCATCGGCTCGAACTTTTGGCCGAAAAAACAAAGCTTAATTTTTCCGCGGAAGAGACCGACTTTCTTAAAGAAGTCAGCGAATTCAATCTGGAAACCCGTTATCCGGACTTTAAGTTTAATTTCTATAAGTTGTGCGACAAAGTTTTTGCTCATAAATATTTTAAAAGAATAAAGGAATTCTATAAATGCCTTTTACAAAATATCAAGCAATAAAACGAGCCAAAGAATTAGTCGAAGATATTTCAAAAAAAATATCTATTAATCAAGCTTATTTATTTGGCTCTTACGCTAAGGGGCGCCCGAATCAATGGAGCGATCTAGACATCGCCCTGGTGTCTAATCAGTTCAAAGGGATTAGGTTTTATGATTATAAAAGCATCCTTCCCTATTTAAGGGGTTGCCCTAATTATTTTGAAATTCACCCTTTCAAAAAGAAGGATTTTAATTCTAAAAATCTCTTTGTGAAAGAAATAATTAATAATGGGATTAAGCTAACGCCGTAATATTATGGGTAAAACTATCGCAGAAAAAATACTGTCCAATCATTCCGGCACGGATGCGCATGCCGGAGATATAGTCATTGCCGATCTTGATTTCATGATCGGACAGGACGGGACATCCGGCGTGGCGATCGATTCGTTCAGAAAAATGAATGCCAAAAAGGTTTTTGATCCATCAAAGATCGCGATTATAATCGACCACAGCTCCCCCTCCCCCAACGAAGGCGTTTCCGCCATCCATAAAAAGATCAGGGAATTCATAAAGGAGCAGGGGATTACTCTTTATGACATCGGCTGCGGCGTCTGCCATCAAATTACTCCGGAACAAGGACATGTCGTTCCCGGTGATCTGGTGATCGGAGCCGACTCACACACCTGCACATATGGCGCGATAAATGTTTTCTCAACCGGGATCGGGTCAACTGACCTGGCCGCAGGAATGATCTCCGGAAAATTATGGTTTAAGGTCCCGGAAACGATCAAAGCTGTTTTCAAAGGTAAGATGCCTAAAGGAATTTATTCAAAAGACCTAATCTTGAATTTTATTGGAAAAATCGGGGCTGATGGCGCGACCTACATGGCACTGGAGATCGAAGGCGAAGCAATAGCTGAAATGTCTGTTGATGCGAGATTTACGATTTCCAATATGGCGATCGAATGCGGAGCTAAAGCGGGATTAATGAAAGCCGACGCCAAAGTGATGGAGTGGGTCAAGAAGCATGCAAGACCGCTGGACCGCAAGACCGCTAGACCGCAGGAAGCTGATAGAGATGCAAAATACGCCCAAACTATTGAAATTGACGTTACAAAATTAGAACCGCAGATCGCTAAACCTCATACGGTTGATAACGTTTGTCCTATTTCTGAAGTTGTTGGAACGCCAATCCAGCAGGGATATATCGGGACTTGCACCAACGGAAGATTGGAAGATTTTGAGATCGCGGCAAAAATTTTAAAAGGGAAGAAAATAAATAAGGATTCGCGTCTTATAATTGCGCCGGCTTCAAAAGATATACTTTTGGACATGATAAAGAACGGGACCTATCAGGCCTTGCTTGATTCCGGCGCGGTAGCAGTTACCCCCGGCTGTGGACCGTGTGTTGGAACACACAACGGAGTTCCGTCAGATGGGGAAAATGTCATTTCAACCGCGAACCGCAACTTTAAAGGCAGGATGGGGAATCCGAACGCCTTCATCTATCTCGGCTCACCGGCTACGGTTGCGGCTTCGATGATTGAGGGAAAGATCGCGGATCCGAGGAAATATCTCTAGCCTTTTTCTTCTTCGAGATACTTTTTGATCCACTTGAGGGCGCCCTTCGCCTCGTCCACTCCATCCTCGATCCTTGGTTTAGGCGCTTTTTCGCCGAGAGAAAGGATGTAGGCAATCCTTCCGGCTTTAGTTTTGATTTGCGAATACTTTGCCTGCTTAATGAGATCTTCACTCAAAAAGGGATAAATCCCGTATGCGCCTATGCCCATGCCGTCAGTCATGACTGCTCCTTGGGGGAATAATGGTGATCAGGTCCTCGGTCCTCGCATGCGAAAAAAAATAACCGATCAGCTTCTTCATTTCCTTGTAATCCTCATCGGAACCCGGCTTTTTATCGACCCTAAGAGCTTGTTTATTGCTGTCGTATTCGTATACCGTGAAATGTACCCCTCTCCCTCGCTGATAAACCAGCACCCAATGGCCGCCGTCTATTCCAAGCGCCATGCTGCTGCCGTCGGGCAGGGAAAGCTCATCGCTCCTAAAGGCGATCGTGCCTACAAACTGCCGATCTTCCCGATTGGTGGAAAAAATCACGTCTTCCAGCTTTGCCATATGAAAATTATAGGCTACCGGGCGCATTTACTCAATATGCAATCTATGCTAAAATTTCCCTATCATGAAACTGCAAGGCAAGGCCAGGGTTCCAAAAAACCAGAAAAATGATATTAATACCGATTACATTATTTCCGGCCGGTATAAATTCAAGATCCAGGACCCGAATGAGCTGGCCAAACACGTTATGGAAGACATCGACCCGGAATTTTACAGCCGCCTCCAAAAGGGGGACTTTCTGGTAGCGGGAACGAATTTCGGCTGCGGCTCGTCCCGCGAACAGGCTCCAATGGCGATAAAATACGCCGGCATTTCCGCAGTATTGGCCAAATCTTTCGCGCGCATCTTTTACCGCAATTGTTTTAACCTCGGACTGCCGGCGATCGAATGCGACACCGACCAAATCAAAGAAGGGGACGAGCTCGAAATAGATTTTGACGGCGGAAAGATCACCAACAAAACCTCCGGAAAGGAAATAAAGATTCCTCCCCTGCCCAAGACCATGCAGATACTTCTTGAGGACGGCGGGCTGGTGGAACATTTCAAGAAACACGGGAGCTTTAAGGTAAAATGAACCGTTTTGAGATCACAGACCATCCCTCCGATGTCGGGCTTATCGCCTATGGGGAAAATTTTAAGGAGACCTTTGAGAACGCGGCTTTTGGCATGTTCTCATTGATGGCGGAAATTTCCGATATTGAGGCTAAGGATTCCTTTGAGATAGACGTAACCGGCAATGACCGCGAAGAACTCTTCATCAACTGGCTCAACGAATTGATCTTTATCGAGGACAGCAAGCATGTCCTGCTCAAGGAATTCAATATCTATAAGTTGTCCGACAAAGAACTTAAGGCCCATGTGGCCGGTGAAAAAATAAAGGGGGACCTGCATGAGTTTCACCGTCCCATTAAAGCCGCAACCTATAACCAGCTGGAATTGAAAGAAAAAAAAGCGAAGGTGGTCTTTGATGTCTGAATTTGAGAAAAAATATATTCGGGGAGCGGAATAATCGAAAATCTTTTTCTTATAATCGTCAGCGCCGTCCTGATCAACAACTTCATCCTTACTAAATTTCTCGGCCTTTGCCCTTTTATCGGGGTTTCAAACCAGGTTGACGCCAGTTTGGGCATGGGGGGCGCGGTCATTTTTGTTATGACTATGGCTTCGGCGGTCGCCTGGCTGTTTCAAACCTATATCCTAAACCCTTTCCATATCGGTTTTCTCCAAACCATCTCATATATTCTGGTGATCGCCGCGCTGGTCCAATTCTGCGAGATCGTGATAAACCGGGTTTCTCCATCTCTAAAGCAGGCGCTCGGCATATACCTGCCGCTTATCACCACCAACTGCGCCGTGCTTGGCGTCGCGATCCTCAATTTCAGGACAAATTATACTTTCATTGAATCGGTCTTTAACGGGTTCGGTTCCGGTCTGGGTTTTACCATGGCGCTTCTCTTAATGGCAGGCATAAGGGAACGGCTTGATCTGGCCCCCGTTCCGGCTTCACTCAAAGGCGCCAGCATCACTTTTATCAGCGGAGCCTTGATCAGCCTTGCCTTCCTCGGCTTTACCGGTTTGATCCCTCAATGATAATCTTTGCTTCGATAATCGCTTTGTCGATCCTGGGGTTGGTTTCAGGTTTAATGCTCGGCTTCGCCTATCAAAAACTATCCGTAAAAGAAGACCCCCGCGTGGCAAAAGTGCTTTCGGTCCTTCCCGGAGCAAATTGCGGGGCCTGCGGTTACGCGGGCTGTAAAGGCTTTGCCGAAGCTCTGGTCGCCGGCAAGGTCGACGCTTCCGGCTGTCTTTTCGGAGGGGATAAAATAACAAAAATCCTAACTTCCTCGCTGGGATTGGAGGAGTCAAAGGAAAAAGAAAAGAAAGTCGCTTATCTTTTATGCGGCGGCGGGAAAGCCGAAACTGAAGATCGTTTTAAATATCAAGGGGCTCCAAACTGCCGGTCCGCGAACGCGACCGGCGGAGGGTTTAAGGCCTGCACATACGGCTGTCTTGGATTTGGCGATTGCGTGACCGTATGTCCGGTTGATGCGATTTCAATGTCTGACGACAAGCTGCCGGTTGTTGATGTGGGAAAATGCATTGCCTGCGGGAAATGCATAAAGATCTGCCCCCGAGATCTTTTCATTTTGCTCCCAAAAAGGACCAGATTTCATGTAAAATGCAATTCAAAGGACAAGGGCGCTTTTGTCAGGAAAGTATGCAAAGTTGGGTGCATCGCCTGTAATCTCTGCCAGAAAGCCTGCCCGCATGGGGCAATAACGATTGAAAACAACCTTGCCGTGATCGATCAGAATAAATGTAAGAACGCGGGCGAATGCATAAAGGTCTGTCCGATGCGCACCATCGTGGAGTTCAAGTCATAATGGATATTCGCGGATTTATTGAAACTTCTTTTCTCGACTGGGACGGCAAAGTCTCTTCGGTCATCTTTTTGCCGTTATGCAACCTCTTATGCCCTTTTTGCAACAACGCTTCATTGCTTTCAAAAATCGATTTGCTCCCAACCCTTGATCCGGACACAATAGATGAATTCCTTGAAAAACGGCGGAATTTTATTGACGGCGTGGTGATCACCGGCGGAGAACCAACGCTGCAGCCCGATTTAATGGAATATATCAAACATTTAAAATCCATGAAATTTATGGTGAAGCTTGACACCAACGGGACAAATCCAAAAATTTTAAAAGAATTGCTGTCGGGAAAATTATTAGATTATGTGGCTATGGACATAAAAGCCCCGCTGGATGAAAGATATTTTAAGGCTTCCGGGACGCGGGTCGACCTGAACAAGATAAGGGAAAGCATTAAATTACTGATGGGATCGGAGATCAACTATGAGTTCCGGACAACTGTCTGCCCGGCTTTTCATGAAGAAAAGGACCTCCTTGATATCGCAAAAGAGATCGCCGGAGCAAAAAAATATGTGCTGCAGCAATTCGTGGCAAAAGACGTCCTTGATCCCGGGCTTTTAAAGGTCAAACCATATTCTAAAGAACAGTTGTCCGCCATCGCCAAAACCTGCGAACAGCATGTAAAGACTTCTTTCCGCGGGGTTTGAGCCGGTCCTCAAAAAATGATATAATTAGTCATGTTTTATTTTGATCCAACTTTTCTGCTTCTCATCCCCGCGATATTGGTCACCCTTTATGCGCAGTACAGGGTTCAAGCAACTTTTGCCAAATATTCAAGCGTCCAGGCAAAGTCAGGAAGGACGGCCGGACAGGTCGCTCGTCTCATTCTGGATGAAGTAGGGCTCGCTTCCATACCAATAAACCAGGTTGCCGGCAATCTGACCGACAATTATGATCCGAGGGATAAAACTCTGCATCTCTCCGAACCCGTCTATAATAGTACTTCTGTCGCCGCGATCGGAGTGGCCGCGCATGAAGCCGGACATGCGATCCAGGATGCCAAAGCTTACGCCCCTCTGGCATTAAGAAGAAATCTGGTCCCGGTCGCGGGTTTGGGGTCGCAACTTGCCATCCCATTGTTCTTTATGGGAATGATCTTTTCAATGCCAATCCTTATGGATGTCGGGATCATCGCCTTCTCTTTGGCGGTCGCGTTTACGGCCATTACTCTTCCGGTTGAATTTAATGCCAGCGCCAGAGCGATTAAGGTATTGTCCGGACATGGTTATTTGACTGAAGACGAGGTCCCGATGGCCAGAAGCGTCTTAAACGCCGCAGCTCTCACCTATTTGGCTTCCGCCGCTATGGCAGTAATGAATCTATTGAGACTGATTATTCTTCGTGGACAAAGAGATTAAATAATAATTCTTTCCATCTAACGAAATTCTTCTCATTTTTTATCGATATATAGTTAGGATGTCTTTAACTGTAAATACTGTAATTAATAAAGCGAGGTCTGCTGTTTATACAATAATGGGGTACTCGCCTGCTCGTTGCTCGATGAGCGCTTCTTTGAATACGACAGATCGAGTTTCTATTTCTCCACAGGCAAAAATCACCCGGCCTATTTCATTTTCCTCAATTAATCCTTATAACTTGCCAATTACCCCCGATTCAAGCCCCATAGCAAGCAAAGCTGCAAGGTTTCATTTTGAGAGATTAAATAGGGAGAAACCGCATATTCGTATATTAATGGAAAATGGGCTTAATATCCCTGCTATTGTTCTCGCAACAATTTGTGACGAACTAAGGAGGAGGAAAGGACTGTCTGATGAAATGCATTTATCCATTAGTATTCCCGATAAAATAATTGACCCGCATCAAAAAGCTGAAATAAAATTAGAAATTTCATACAAAATGCATGATGACAATGGAAATGCGAAACATATAACCATCGCCAATAATCTTTCTAGTGTTTGGATTTATACTAATTATTTAAGAATCCGGGAATTATTAAAAAGAGTAGGGATAAAATCTGTTCCCATTAGGGCTTATGAACAATTTGTTTTTGATTTATTGTCCCCGATTTTCCCCTTATCTTTTCGCAAGCTGGCAAGATTAATCAATAATTTCCTTATTGTCTCATCTAATCCTTTATATCTTTTCAAGCTGAATTTTTTTATTGCCAGATATATTATGCTAAGGGCGTTAAGCTATCTGTTTAATCCTTTCAATCTTATTCTTCCTATAATTGGGAGAAAACTTGCTTCTTCCCAGGAATATGAGAATGCGCTAATTGGCTGTCATAATTATTGCAGAACTTATTTCGAATCAGATATACCTATTTCAGATCTAATTGTTAAAGCGAACAACCATCGGCTAATTGCCTTTGGAGAAACTCATGGGATAAGCAATTCAATCCACTTTTTTAAACAATTTTTGTTGCATATATCTAGATTAACCCATATCGGGATAGAATTAGATTCCGGCCTGCAAGCTTATGTCGATAGATACGCAAAGACAAAAGATGAAAAAGATTGGGAAATATTTTTAAGAAAAACAAATTCAAATCCCATGTCCCCGACAAAGCCAAAAGATATCCCTAACCCGATTCCAAATGATAGTTATCCTTTTCAAAGGCTTGGAATAATTAAATTTGCGATTGAGCAGGGGCTTCAAGTTGTGCTTCTTGATATTCCTCAGCTTCATTTTTCAACTTCAACCAATCCTATTGTCATGCAGAACTTCATCAGATCCGGCCATAGAGATAAAAAATATATGGCGAGGAAGATCAATAATATTTTGAGAAATCCAGTTAATAAAATCTTGATTTTTACAGGCAACGCTCATGTCGCCCATTCAACCCCAGCCTTCCCACTCCCCAATTTAACAAAATGGGTTAGCGAAAGGCCTTTTAGTATTTTGGCTCTTGAGGACCCGGCCATTAATATGATGGCGGAACAAGCCGGATTAGGTCAAGAAACATTACTTTATCAAATTCCTGTTGATTATACAAAAACCGCTAAATCGCCGAGATTATTTGATGCGGTCGTTTGTCATTTGCCCGCGTCCGACGTAAATTGGAGAGTTTGATGCTTGTTTGTTTTCTTTTTTCATATTAAACTAATAACAAAACATGACTAATCATAAACCCCTAATCATCCTTGGCCCCACCGCCACTGGGAAAACAAAGCTTTCAATTGAACTGGCAAAAAAGCTTAATGGTGAAATAATTTCGGCCGATTCGATGCAAGTATACCGGGAAATGGACATTGGCACCGCCAAGCCGACGCTTGAAGAAAGACAGGGTATCCCCCATCATTTAATAGACATTCGAAACCCAGACGAAGAATGGACAGTCTCCGATTTCGTTGAACAGGCGAACGGGCTCACGGGCACACTGGCACACCCAATAATCGTCGGAGGGACAGGACTTTATTTATGGTCGCTGTTTGAAGGCTTTTCGTTCCCGATCATCCCTGCCGATAAAGAATTAAGGGCAAGACTGGAAAATGAACCATTAACGGAGCTTTATGCACGTCTTGCAACCATTGATCCCGATGCCGCCGCAAAAATACATCCAAACGATAAAAAAAGGGTCATCAGAGCGCTCGAAGTTTACGAATTGACCGGTCAGCCAATCTCTAAATTACAAAAAACTGGCTTACTAGCGCACGGACTCACTGGCGCACAAATTATCGGTCTCAATCTCCCTAGAGAAACCTTATACGAACGCATCAATCAACGCGTCGACTCCATGATCGAAAAGGGACTAATCAAAGAAGTGAAAGGATTGTTGGCCAAAGGATACAATAAAGATCTGCCTTCCATGCAGGCTTTGGGTTATAAAGAAATCATAGACTATCTTGACGGAAAATATTCAAAAGAGGAAATGATCGAGGAATTAAAAAAAAGGACCCGCAATTTTGCCCGCCGCCAGATGACCTGGTTTAGACGGTTCACAAATATCACCTGGCATGAGGCTTGCTCTCCAACGCTTTTAAATGATATTATAAATACGTTATGAACCGATACGATTTTCATTCCCATTCAATATTCTCGGACGGCTCGCTCCTCCCTGCCGCTTTAATAAGAGAAGCCGAAATTCGCGGCCACGCCGCCCTGGCGATCACCGATCACGTTGACGCCTCAAATATCGAAGAAGTTTTAAAGGCTTTGACGCTTTTTGAAAAAGAAATGAAGGGCAAGCTCCCTTTGAAATTTTTCCCAGGCGTAGAAATAAGCTATATCAAGCCGGAATACATCCCCGAATACTGTAAAAAAGCCAGAAAGCTTGGGGCCAAAGTAATCGTTGTGCACGGAGAATCTCCGGTTGAACCGGTATACGCCGGAACCGATCATATTTCCGTTCAGCAGAAAGGATTGGTTGATATTTTAGCTCATCCGGGGAATAATCTGACCGAAGAAGACGCGAAGCTTGCGGCGCAGAACGGAGTTTTTCTTGAAATATCAGCCCGTCGAGGGCATCGGGATGGGAATAAACATGTTGCCGAAATCGCCAGAAAAGCTGGCGCAAAATTATTGATCAACACCGACAGTCATAGCGAGAACGATCTTTTGACCTATGAGCAGGCTTTTGAAGTTGCCAGGGAAGCCGGATTGACCGAAGCCGAAGCAAAAACCGCACTAACAGACAATCCTCTGGAATTGATCAGGAGAATCGAATCGAAATAGACCGGGCGTGCGCGTCCAGCCCTTCAAGCTTGGCCAGAAGCTCCGCCGATTTTCTAACCTTGTTCAAAGCCGGTTTGGTATAACCCAAAATGCTCTGTCTTTTTATAAAATCGTAGACAGTAAGGGGAGAGGAAAACCGCGCCGTTCCGGCAGTCGGTAAAACATGGTTCGGCCCGGCAATATAATCCCCCAACGCCACCGGAGAATAAGGGCCCATAAATACCGCGCCGGCATTTTTTACTTTTTCCAGCATCTTTTGCGGAGGAGAAGAAAGCACTTCTAAGTGCTCCGGCGCCAGCTGATCGGCAATCTCCACTGCTTCCTTAAATGTGGAAACCAGAAAGATAAAGGCATTTTCTTTTAATGACTTTTCGAGGATCTCTTTTCGCTTAAGGTTTGGCAATTGCTTCTTGATCTCCGCGTTCACTCTTTCCGCTATTTCTTTTGAATCGGTTATCAGTATTGATTGCGCCTCGGGATCATGTTCCGATTGGGCAAGAAGGTCGGCCGCGATAAAGCTTGGCTCCGAATCTTCATCGGCTATTATTAAAACATCCGACGGCCCGGCCAATGAATCAATCCCGACAATGCCGAACACTTCTTTCTTCGCCAAAGTAACATAAATATTGCCCGGCCCGACGATTTTATCAACCTTGGGCACGGTTTCGGTCCCGTAAGCTAACGCCGCAATCGCCTGCGCCCCGCCAATTTGATAAATATCAAATATCCCCAACTCCGCCGCCGCCGCCAAAACATAAGGGCTGATCTTGGGGGGGGAAACCATAACAATTTTTGAAACGCCGGCAACCTTTGCGGGAATGGCGTTCATTAGAACGGTTGAAGGGTAGGCCGCCCGGCCCCCGGGAACGTATATCCCGACTTTTTCAATGGGGATAGAACGCATCCCCAGGATCGCATCGTCCTCTATTTGCTCAAACCATTCTTCCGGTTTTTGTTTCTTGTGGAATTCAGTTATGTTTTTTATCGCCATTCTCAAGGCCGACAGAAATTCTTTATCCGCTTTACTGTGGGCGGTCTTGATCTCGTCCTCCGGCACTTTTATTTCGTCGAGCTCAACCTTGTCATATTTTGACGTAAGCTCCCTTAACGCGGCATCTCCGTTTGCTTTAACGGAATTGATTATTTCTTTTACCTGTCCGGCCGTTTTGGAATCAAAGACCGATCTTTTTTTCTCGACGATCTTTTTTAATTGGGCGCTTATTCCTTCTTTTTCAATTATCTTAAGCACTTATTATTGTTCCTTTGCTTATGATCGTATTGTCCGCGATCACGCCGCCTTTGGTTATTGACACTCCGTCCTCGATCTTGCAGTTAAAGCCTATTATACATCCGCTTAGCTTTACGTTCGATCCTATCTTGGTCCCTTCCCAAATAATGGAATTGTCGATTGAGCTGGCCTTACCTACCGTCACGTCATTGCCTAGCACCGTATATTCTCTTATCTGGCTGTTGGCTCCGACCTTCACTTTTTTTCCTATCAAAGCGGGGCCAAATACTTTTGCGGTTTTATCTATCTCCGCGTGATCTCCCACCCACACCCCGCCCTTTTCCCTTCTGCCGAATATCCTGACCAGCGTAACCTCTCCCCTTAAGATCGCCTCATGAGCCAGCCGGTATTTTTCCGGGTTGCCGATGTCTATCCAATAGGCGCCGGATTCATATCCGTACACCGGCGCACCTTTTTTAAGAAGATTGGGAAATACCGTACGCTCGAACATGACCGGCGTGTTCTTTTTAACATCCTTGAATATTTTAGGGTCAAGTATATAGATGCCGGCGTTGATATCTTTTCTTTCTATCCCTTCTACTCTTTCCCAGCTTGGTTTTTCCAGGAATTCTTTGACCCTTCCGCCTTTGTCGCATACTACCAGCCCATACGGGGTCGGGTCTTCAACCGGCGTTAAGGTCAGAGTTGCCACTGCTTTTTTTGCTTTATGAAATTTTACGATCTGGGAAAGATTGGCATCAGTTAAGACGTCGCCGTTAAAAACAATTATCAAAGGTTCATTTTTAAAGTATTCTTCGGCATTTTTTACGGCGCCGGCCGTGCCCAGCGGGGTTTCTTCTATCGAATATCTTATCTTTATCCCCCATTCTTTGCCGTCATTGAGAACGTCCCTAATGCTGTCGGAAAGATAATGAAGGTTCAAAATGATCTCGTCAACGCCGTGCTGTTTTAAGAGTTCTATTTGATGAACAATGAACGGGCGGTTGGCCACCGGGACGATCGGTTTTGGAGTATTATAGGTCAGGGGCCGGAGCCGCGTTCCCAATCCGCCGGCAATTATGACCGCTTTCAACGCGCCATCTCCTTTTTAAATTTTGTGATCGCGTCGACCGGCGTCGGATCTATCCCGGCAATTATCGCCAGGTAAACGGACAAGATATCAGAAAAGAATATCTGCGAGAACATTCTCGCCAGGCGGGTTTTTCCGGAGCTTGGGATCTCCATCGCGCCACCTAATTTCGCCCCGAGCATGGACTTTGTGATCTCTATCCTCTTGTTAACTCTTACATGATCTTCTTCGTCCCTGACAAATACGGCGGCAAAATTGTGTTCTCCCTTGTTTAGTTGAGAAAGGCTTACCATTTCATTATGGTTCATTTCCGGGAAAGTGCATAATAGGGCGTTCATCTTGGAATTTTCGTTAAGCTGATTTTTCAGCCGCTTGCCGATCGCTTCAGTGGTAGAATTTGACGCAAATATTACCGGCAGTTTTCCGATCAGCCTTCGCGCCATTTGTTTTGCCGGGTTCTGTCTCTCGGGGCAAGCCTGGCCGTAGCTGTTTTTTAATTGGTCAAGAACGCTCGCGCTTTCATTTATTTGCGAAGAAACATCCTTTATCAGCCCGCCTTTTTCCAGAATCATGGCGATGGAAACGAGAAAATAAGGGAGCGCGGCGCGGGGCTGAAGCCCCTTTTTTAGGTCCACCAGAGGATATTTTTTTGCTTCGGCCGCGGCTTTGACCTTTCCGTCAGAGGTCAGGCAGATAATTTTTGCCTTCATCCCCTCTGCTTCCTTCAGGCAGGAAACCGTTTCTTCCGTATCCCCGGAATAGCTTGAGATAAATATCAAACTGCTGCTTTTTAAATAGACCGGCAGAGTGTAATTCCGGTTCACAAAAACGGGGACCGGAAGCTGGTCCCTTAAAAGGTTTGAAAGGAGGTCGCCTGCCACCGCCGACCCTCCCATCCCCGCAATGCAAATCGAATCGATCCCCTTAAGGTTTATGGCCGGAAAGAATTCCATCATTTTAAACGCTTCCCGGATCATCTGCGGAGCGGATTGCGCGACTTCAAGCATTCCGCTCTTGTCTATTTCTTTTATCTTTTTTTCATCATCAAGAGAGTTCATTTCCCCTCCAGCATCTTTTGCTTTATGACTTCTACCGCTTTATCAAGCTGCGTGTCCCTCCCCTGTTTCTCATATTCCTCAAGCTCCGCTTCTTTGGTCGGGACCTCAACCACACATTCAGGATGTATTCCCTTTTTGCTGATATCCTCGCCGTCCGGGGTCAAGTATTTGGCGATCGTTAAAAGCACCGCGGAATCGTCCTGCAGTACCCTTACGCTCTGCACCGAAGCTTTTCCAAATGAGCGATTGCCGACAAGGGCCGCGACTTTATTGTCCCTTAATGCTCCGGCCAGGATTTCCGAAGCGGAAGCCGAAGATTCGTTTATCAGCACCACTACCGGCTTCCACCAGAGGATCTGTCCGGTCGAATATTTAACATCTCTCATTCCGTCCCGGTCTACGGTCTGGACGATCGACCCCTTACGGATAAACATGCTGCCTATTTGAATGGCATTATCAAGCAACCCTCCCCCATTCCCCCTCAAGTCGATTATCAGGCCCTCCGCTTTTTCTTTGTGCGCCTGAAGCAGCGCTTTTGAAAATTCCTGCGGAGCATCTTGTTTTTCAAAAGTGGTAAGTTTTAAATATGCGATCTTATCCTGAAGCATTTTGAATTCAACGCTCTTTATCACGATCTTGTCGCGCTTGATGATGTATTCTTTAGCTTCTTTTGCGGCCCCCCTGATGATCCCAAGTTTTACGGGCGATCCTTGAGGTCCGCGGATCATCGATACGGCCTCATCAAGAGACATGTCTTTCGTGCTCTTGCCGTCGATGGTCATTATCTTGTCCTTCGACTTCAACCCCGCTTTGTCCGCGGGTGTTCCGAAGATCGGGGAAATGACCGTAAGCTGGTTGTCTTTCATCCCGATATAGATGCCTATGCCGCTGTAAGAGCCTTTTAAGCGTATCCGCATTTCTTTATAGTTTTTTGGTTCCATGAAACGGGTATAAGGATCGTTAAGCGAAGCCAGCAATCCCTTAATCGATCCATAAACCAGGCTGGTGTCATCTACTTTTTTTTCAACGTACTGATTTTTGACCAGGGTCAATACCTGCAAAAAGATCTCCAGCTTTTTTTCAAGCTCTTCCTGGGCCCTTACTTTTCCAACCACAAACCCGGCGGTAAAAAGGACCACGACCAGCAACCCCGCCCCTACAAACCGTTTTATCTTGTTCATCTTATCCTCCTGCTATATTATGGCAAATATTTCTTCGGATTGGTAGGCTTTCCGTTGACGCGCACTTCAAAATGAAGATGCGGGCCGGTCGAATTCCCGGTGCTTCCTATCAATCCGATGATCTGTCCCTTGCTTACAGTGTTGTCCGCCTGCACGTATATTCTTGACATGTGCCCGTAAACGGTTGAAATATTCTTCCCGTGGTCTATTACCACGGCCTTGCCGTAGCCGTCCCACCAGCCGGAGAATATTACCTGGCCGCTGTCCGCGGCCCTTATCACTTCCCCGTATGGAGCCGCAATGTCTATGCCGGTATGCATGTGCCTTCCTCTCCAGAATGGGTCGCGGCGGTAGCCAAAAACAGAGGTGATCCTCCCTCTAATCGGCCAGTCGATCGCGCCGCTTCCTCTGGCGTAGATGCCGGCTTTTTTCCTCTGCGCCATTTTCGCCTGGATTATGCGGGTAAGTTCTTCCGAACTTTTCTCCAGTTCGGCCACTTTTTTCTCATAATCTTCCCGCCGGTCTTTAAGGTCCTCGAAGAGGCTCTTTTCTTCTTCCGCTTTTACGGCTATTTCCTGGCGTTTTTCCCCGATTTCTTTCGCCAGGTCCTTGATCTCTTCCGTTACTCCTACCAGTTTTGTCTTTTTGGTGTTAAATTGGCGATATTGGCCGGTGACATCGGCTATTAATTTTGCGTCCCCGTCGATTATCCGGCCGAAAAAATAAGCGCGGTTGATAAAATCGGACATGCTCTTGGTGGAAAAGAGGAGATCAAGATAGTTTACGGCGCTGCTTTTATAGACTTCTCTCGCCCTCTTTTTTAGCTTTTCCGTTTTTTGCGTTAACGATTCCTTGGCTTCATCTATCTGTGAAGATAATTCCTTTATCTGGCCTACGTTCTCGACGATCTTTGTCTTTGCCCGGTTCAGATCGTGCGTGGTTTTTTTCAGCTCCACTTTGATGGTCACCAGTTTTGACAGCGATTCCTGTTCTTTTTTCCTGGTTTCCAGAAGTTTCTGCTTTTGGGCCTGCAATTGCTCCTGTATTTGTTTTAGCTTTTGCTGTTCATCCAAAACCACTTCGGAGAAAGAAAGAGAAAATAGTGATAAAAGAAAAATAAGTGCCAGCGCACGCTTCATCTTTTGGATTTTATCATATAAAAACCTACTTTACAAGGCGGCGGGAAGCGCGGTGAAAGGCGATGGCGAAGCGGTGGGCCTCGTCCCTTATGCGCATTAGAAGAAGCAGGGCAACGGAATCCTTGTTTAGTTTTAAGGGGATATTTTTATCCGGAAAAAAGATCTCCTCATTCTGTTTCGCCAGCCCTATCACCGGGACTTTTATCCCGGCTTTATCCATTGCTTTTTTGGCCGATCTTACCTGCGCGATCCCGCCGTCGATCAGGACCAGGTCGGGGATTTCCATTTTATCTTTAAGAGAACCCGTATAGCGGCGGCCGACCACCTGGTTTATTGCGGCCACGTCATTGGGTAGAGTAAAGCCCCTGATCTTGAATTTGCGGTATTCGCTTTTCGACGGTTCGCCATTCCTGAACGTGACCATTGAGGCCACCAGGTTTTCTCGTTGAATGTTTGAAATATCAAACGCCTCTATGTGGCTTGGCGATTTTCTCAATCCGAGGGCATTCTTTAGTTCCCAGGCGCTCGTATCCCCTGCCTTTTCTTTTATTTTCGGCGCCCAGTCGGGCTTCTTTTGCAAAACCCGGCTCAAATTCCTTATCCGGTCCCTTATCCTGGCCGCTTGCTCATATCTTTGCTCTTTTGACGCTATCTCCATTTCTTCCTGCAGATATCTGATCGCGGCTGCCAAGTCCCCCTCAAGAACTTTGATCATCGCTTTTACATAATTCTGATATTCTTCTTTTTTAATGCCTCCAATGCACGGCCCCATACAATGTTTTAAATGATATTGCAGGCATGGCTGCTGTCTGAATTTAAGCGGGCTTTCTTTACACCAGCGGATCGGGAACAGTTTCTTTATAAGCCTGATCGTGTCCTTGACGCTTCTTGACTCATAAGGCCCAAAATACCGGGC
>JBAZPF010000011.1:0-20556 GCA_041648295.1 Candidatus Margulisiibacteriota bacterium
AACTGCGGACAAATATGGTCGATCTTCTCTCAAAGATTAATTCAAAATTTAAATTAAAGCTGAATATCTGCGAAACGCACAAACTGAACCTCGAAAATAAGGTTTGGAAGGCTCTTACCAAGGATTGTGTAGAATGCAGCGCCTGTAATTTTATCTGTCCCACCTGCACCTGTTTTTTACTGCTCGACCAGAAAGCGGGAGAGGGCGGGAAAAGGGATAAAGTTTGGGATGCCTGTCTTAAAGCGGGATATACCCGGGTTGCGGGCGGTTCAAACCCGCGGGGGAAACTTCACCAGAGGCTGCAGAACCGATACCAATGCAAGCATGATTATTCATATGATCGGCTGGGCCGGTACGCCTGCGTCGGTTGCGGACGCTGTATCGATGCCTGCTGCGGGAATATCGACATGCGGAAAATATTCGTTGAACTTGAAAAACAGGCGCCGTTGACGGCAAAGTTGAAATAATATGGAAAATAATCCTTACCGGCCGATAAAAGCGAAAATAGAAAACATCATTGATGAGACCTCAAACATCAAAACATTTGTTTTGAGGCCAGAAGAACCGGTCTCATTTCTGGCCGGCCAGTTTATGCAGGTTACCGTCCCCGGAATGGGGGAGAGCCCTTTTACGCCTTCATCGGATTCCAAAAACACGCAAACGATAGAGTTTACGGTGATGAAAGCCGGCTCGGTTACGGCAAAAATGCATTCAATGAAAGTTGGCGAATATCTGGGTGTCAGGGGGCCGTTTGGCAAGCCTTACCCGATCTCCAGTTTTCACGGAAAAGATATTTATGTTGTCGGGGGCGGGGTGGGGTTGGCGCCTCTGCGCGCTTTGCTTTTTACCCTTTTCCACGAGCTTGACCATTTAAATAAAATCGAAGTGCGTTTTGGTTCAAGGTCGCCAAAAGATATTTCTTATAAAAAAGCGATCCCCGAATGGGGCAAAAAGAAAAACACCAATATTGTGATCTCGGTCGATACCGGCGATCCGGAGTGGAAGGGAAATGTCGGGCTGGTAACGACGATCTTAAAAGATGGCGATGTCGACGTAAAGAACGCGGTGGCGATTGTTTGCGGTCCGCCGATTATGATGAAGTTTGTCACCTGCCGGCTGGAAGCGATGGGTTTTGCCGATAAGGACATTTATCTTTCGATGGAAAAGAACATGAGCTGCGGCATCGGCAAATGCTTCCACTGCAATCTTGGCCATTATTTTTGCTGTAAAGACGGCCCGGTATTTACCTGGGAGCAGATAAAGGAGATACCAGACCCCTGGTAATGACAAATTTCAAATGACAAATGACAAATTAAAGAAATCGATATGTTTATTCTGCTCTCTGGGGTGTGGGGTGTGTTTCAGGACGGAAAGGCACAACATCATTGCGATCGATTATGACAAGGATAATCCGATCAATCACGGGTCGCTCTGCCCGAGGGGACATTATAATATCGAGCTTTTAAACCATCCCCAAAGAATCTCTGAACCGATGATCGGGCCAAAAAAGACTTCATGGGAAGAAGCGATCTCGTCTGTCCGGGCCAAGTTAAAAGATGCGGACCCGGCGTCGGTTGGGATCCTTTTATCCGGGATGGCAAGCAATGAAGAAGCCTTGATGGCGGCAAAGCTGGCAAAGACGTTCGGGATAAAAAATGTTTCATCCGCCGGAGATTTTTCAGATATAGAAGCGTTTAGCGGGGCAAGATGGGAAGTAGAGCCCTGTTCGATCGCAAAGGTTGAAGATATCGACAGCGTTGAATCGCTTTTAATTATCGGAGATATCCTGACCCGTTCCCCGATTCTTTCACAGAGAATAAATAAGGTGAAGTACGGCAAGCGAGGCAATAAGATAATCGTTGTTGATCCAAACCGCAGCCATACTTCCTGGTTTGCCACTAACCATCTAAAAATAAAACCCGGGACTGAAGCGGCGCTTTTGGCCGCTTTTGTGAAGGTAATATCCGGCGATAAAATCGAACTTGACCTGAACAAGGCCGCCGAGATAACCGGCATTCCGGCGGAAAGGATAATATCGGCTGCCAAAGATTTCCATTCTTTAGCTTCAGGCGTAATCATTATTTCTCCGTCCGTTCTAAAGAATAGGAACGATCTTATTAAATATTATTCAAAGGTCATTTGCAATCTTTCCCCCAATAAAAAACAGATCGCTTTTTACAGTTACGGGAATTCCCTTGGAGTAAACATCATCCTGGACCAGGCGGTTGAAGCGCGAACGTCATACTTTGATATGGTAAAGAAGATCAGTTCGGGAGAGATTGATAAATTATTGATGTTCGGCGATAATGTTTTTGCGGGGAATATAAACATTGAAAAACAAATGGAAAAGATGGCGCTTCTGGCGATTTCTACATATTTCCGGCAGAAACCGATCAATCCTTCTCAAATAATTTTTCCGTTGGCATCTCATCTTGAGGAGGATGGAAGTTTTACCCTGGCGGATAACCGGACCGAAGAACATGTTCCTGTTAGCCTAAAATCGGGCCGGAGATCGAATTTTGATATAATCTCAAATATTCTTAACAATAACGAGGACAGGGACAAGTTAAAAACCGAAGCGTCCGCAATGATCGCCAGGGGCCATTTAAGCGTTAAAACGAATCTTTCCGATAAAATATCGGAAGCGATGGACATTGCTCCGCAAGCGGAATACCCGCCGGAAAATATCACCCATTTCGGGAATAACGATATCGTAAAGAATTTTTTCTGGTTCAAGGTTAGGAGAGAAGCCTGATGAGCGAACAGATTGATGTTAGAATAGATGGATCGGTGCCGCGCGAGGGATTTTATGGTAAAAGGGTTTATCTAAACCTTGACCTTTGCTGCGGATGCAGAAGCTGCGCGGCCGCCTGTGCCTACGGCCACCATTTGCAGTCGCTTCTCGGTCATTCGAAATTGGGCAACGACGCGGAACTCCCTCTCCATTGTTTGCATTGCGACCAGCCGGCCTGCGCGGCCGCCTGTCCGAACGAAGCGATGCAGAAACAGGATGACGGACTGGTTCAGCGCAGTAATTTTAAATGCGTGGGCTGCAGCTCGTGCGCGATCGCCTGTCCCTTCGGCGTGATCCAGCCCGACCTGACCAAACATATCGTTCCCAAATGCGATCTTTGCATCGACCGGCTGGCGGAAGGCGAGATCCCGCGCTGTGTGCGGGCCTGCACATCGGGCGCGCTGTCGTTTGAAGAAATCGACGGCCAGGTCGCGGATGAAAAAAAGAACCTGGCCTCGGCGAGATTATTATCGAATTATATAGGCAGGAGGCGATGAATATGAACAAAGCGGAAGAACATATGGACAAGGCGTGCGCGTTATTGAGAGAGGGGAAGATGCGCGACGCAATCAAGGAATACAAAGAGGCCTTGCAGCTTGATCCCGGGAATGCGATCGCACACAAGAGCGTGGGCAGCATTTATTACCGGCTGGCAATGCTTGACGAGTCGATCGAAGAGTTTGAGCTGGCGATCAAGCACCATCCGAAATATGCCGACGCATACTATGAACTGGGAGTATCCCAATACCGCAGGGGAATGATGGAGGAATCGGTCAAATCTTTCCACGAAGCGGTGAAAATAAATCCCAATTTTGCCATCGCGCGCTACTGGCTTGGACTTTCATATTATTATCTGGGTAAACTGAATGAAGCGATCGAATTTTTTAAGCAGGTGCTTGAGAGGGAGCCGCATGTCGTTATTGTTCATTATCATTTGGGGATAGCGTATGCGCGGCTGGGAAAATACCGCGAAGCCATAGAAGAGTTTGAATCTTTCATAAAGGTAGTGCCGAACAGCGGCGCCGCTTATTACAATCTGGGACGGGACTATTACAACATTGGCAATGTCGACAAGGCGATAGAGAGTTTCAGGAAAGCGGTCGAGATCGATCCTTTGGACGAAAGATCAAAGAAAAATTTGGCAAATCTCGAAGAGTTAAGGAGCAAATTCTTTTAAGTGTTAAAGCTGTTATTTAATTATCTGATAGCGCCCGGACTTTTATTTTCATCCCTGGTTGGGCTCTACGCCACCTGGGTCGACCGTAAAGTCACGGCTATGGTGCAGTACCGTAAGGGGTCTCCGTGGTATCAGCCTTTTGCCGACATCCTGAAATTACTGGGAAAAGAAACACTGGTCCCGGAGAACGGGGCTCTTTTCCTTTTTATTTCCGCTCCTCTGTTCGGCCTGGCGGCGGCCGCGCTTGCTTCGACCGTACTTTTGGAGGCGAACGGTTTTATCGGCGACCTGATCGTCGTTCTTTATCTCTTTACGGTCCCGTCGCTGATGATAATGCTGGGAGGCTCGGCTTCCGGCAATCCTTTGTCCGCGATCGGAACCAGCCGCGAGATGAAACTGATCCTGGCTTACGAACTGCCGTTTATCATCGCGGTGTTCACGGCCGTGTTAAAGTCGGGTTCAATAGTTTTTTCCGGGATCACGGGCTACCAGTCGTCTCACGGTATGATAATTTTAAGCTTGTCCGGCTTAATCGCTTTTGTGGTTTCGCTCCTCGTGATTCAGGCTAAGCTGGGTTTTGTGCCGTTTGATATTGCCGAAGCCGAGCAGGAGCTGATGGCCGGACCCCTGCTTGAATATTCGGGCATATTGCTGGCGGTTTTTAAACTGACAAAGGCGATCCTTTATTTTGCTTTGCCGGTATTCCTGATAACCATATTTATGGGTGGGGTTGTTTTTTCTTCATTGGCAGGAATAATCTGGTCGATAATAAAATATGTCCTGATCCTGGTGCTCATTATCTTAATAAAGAATACCAGTCCGAGGATCAAGATCAACCAGGCGGTTGAGTTTTTCTGGGGACCGTTGACGATCCTGGCCGCGGTTGGATTTGTTCTGGCGGTGATCGGATGGTAAATCTTTTTAAATGGGGTTTAAAAAAGTCTCCCTGGGTCTTTCACCTGGGCGCTTCCGCTTGCAACAATTGCGACATAGAAATACTGGATATGCTGACGCCGAAGTTCGATATTGAACGGTTTGGCATGGTTTTATGCGGCTCGCCCAGGCATGCGGACGTACTTTTGGTTTCGGGCATCGTTAACCGGCAGTCGATAGACAGATTTAAAAGGGTCTACGACCAGGTGCCAAAACCGAAACTGGTAGTGGCGATAGGCGTCTGCGCCTGCACCGCCGACATGTTCAGGGACAGTTATAATTTCGTAAAACCGGTCGATGAGATAATCCCGGTAGATGTATACGTTCCCGGCTGCCCGCCAAAACCGGAAGCGATTATCGCGGGGATCGTAAAAGCATTGGGAAAAATAAAATGAATATTCTGGAAGAGATAAAAAACAAATTTGACGGCAAGATAAAGGTTTTTGAAAAAAACAATAGAAGAACCTACATTGATGTGGCTAAAGAAGACGCGAAGGAACTGGTTAGATTCATCTATTGCGATCTTGGTGCCCGGATGTCGACTGCCAGCGGCGTTGACACTAAGGCCGGTGTTGAGATCCTATATCATATGGCATTCGATAAATACGCGCTGCTGGTTTCGGTAAGAGTGCTGGCGCCAAAGCCCGATCCGGAAATGCCGACCTTTACTGATTTTATGCCCTCAACGGAATGGATAGAGCGGGAGATCCATGAAATGCTGGGCGTTAACTTTATCGGCCATCCCAATCTCAAGAAACTGCTGCTGCCGGATGACTGGCCAAATGGAGTATATCCGTTCAGGAAAAAAACATTTGAGTCGGAAAAGGAGATCGAGGAAAGATAGCTATGGCAAAAGAAAACCTAGTGCCGATGGGGCCTTTCCATCCCTTGCTTGAAGAGCCGGAATTCTTCAAGTTCTATGTCGATGGGGAAACAGTTGTCGATGCTGAGGTCCGCATCGGATACAACCATCGGGGGATAGAAAAACTGGCCGAAGGAAAAACCTATGAGCAGGCGGTTTTCCTGGTTGAGAGGATTTGCGGCATTTGTTCAACCTCGCATCCGTTTGCTTTCATTCAAGCGGCTGAAGACGTTTCCGGCATCATTGTTCCTGATCGTGCCCAATACATAAGATCGATCATTGGCGACCTTGAAAGGATACACAGCCACCTGCTGTGGGTGGGTTTGGCCGCTCATTTTATAGGATACAACACGGTTTTTATGTGGGCCTGGAAATACCGCGAACCGGTCCTTGATGTGTTTGAAGCGATATCGGGCAATCGAAACCATTACGGGATGTTCAAGGTGGGTGGGGTCAGAAGGGACATAAAGGATGAACAGGTGCCGTCGCTTCTTAAAGCAATGGATGATATAGATAGTTTTTGCTCCATGCTCCTTAAAGCGGTAATGGACGACCCCGTTATCCATGCCCGGACAAAAGGCGTCGGCGTATTAACAAAGCAAGACGCCCTCGATCTCGGCGTGGTCGGCCCGGTGGCGCGCGCTTCGGGCGTTGAAATAGATATCAGAAAAGATTTTCCTTACGCCGCTTACGGCCAGGTAAATTTTGAAAAGATAGTTTTACAAGACGGCGACGTTTTTTCAAGAACGGCGGTGCGCCTGCTTGAGATAATGGAATCAATAAAGATCATAAGGCAGTGCTTAAAGAATCTTCCCAAAGGGCCGATCGACGCCAAAGTCAGGGAGATCGGGGTTGGGGAGGGGATCGGACAGCACGAGGCGCCGCGCGGCGAGGTCATCCACTATACTAAATCGAACGGATCAAATTATCCTGAAAGGCATAAGATCCGGGCGCCGTCATTCATGAACGTTCCGTCATTTAAAAAGACGGTGATCGGCCAGTCGATCGCGGACGCGGCCCTGATAACCGCGGCGGTCGATCCCTGTTACTGCTGTACCGAAAGAATGGCCGTAATTGACCGGGATTCGGACAAGGTTTTATTGACCGGGGACGATCTGGTCAAACTTTCGCAGGAGAAGACCGAAAAGATGAGGAATAAAAAGTGAACCTCGCATTTAAATTTTCCGGTTTTAGTTTCGGGATATTCCTGGCCGCGTGCTTGTTCACATTCCTGATAATCCTTTATTCGTTTAAATTCATGGAAGGGAAAAAAGATCTCTGGAAATATTACGCTTATATTTTGATCACTCTGGGAGCCACGGCCGGCGCGGTCTTTGCGGCCGATTATATAACTTTTTTAATGTTCTGGGGGATTTTGGCCCTTACCTTGTACTTATTGGTCGGGTCGGGAGGGGCAAAGGCGGGGGCGGCGGCTAAAAAATCTTTTGTGATCGTCGGCGGATCGGATGCCCTGATGATATTCGGCATTGGCCTGATCTGGGCAATGACCGGCAGTGTTATCATTGGATCGGTTAAAATCCCTCTAAACAGCATGTTCCCAATCATTGCGTTTTTAAGTTTGACTGCCGGAGCATTCGCAAAAGCCGGAGCGATGCCGTTCCATACCTGGATCCCCGATTCGGCTGAAGTTGCGCCGACAACCGTCATGGCCTATCTTCCGGCGGCTCTTGATAAATTGCTGGGCATTTATTTTCTGTCCCGGATATGCCTTGATATCTTTGCCCTGACCCCCAATTCCCCCATGTCCGTTTTTCTCATGATCATGGGGTCAATAACAATAATGATCGCGGTGATGTCCGCGCTGGTCCAGCATGACCTTAAAAAACTGCTTTCATTCCACGCGGTTTCCCAGGTCGGATATATGATACTCGGGATCGGTACCGGCATTCCGGTAGCGGTTGCGGGCGGGATCTTCCATATGTTCAACAACGCAATCTATAAATCATTGCTTTTCTTGAGCGCAGGGTCGGTCGAAAAGCAGGCCGGAACGACCGATCTCGGCAAATTAGGCGGACTGGCCAAGGCTATGCCGATCACATTTGCCTGCGCCCTGGTCGGCGCGCTTTCGATCTCCGGGGTCCCGCCGCTGAACGGTTTTATGTCCAAGTGGATGATCTATCAGGGAATAATTGAGCTTTCGGGCAGCAGCCCATACTGGATAATATGGCTTCTGGCCGCGATGTTCGGCAGCGCGCTTACTCTGGCCAGTTTTGTAAAAATAATCCATGCTACTTTCCTGGGGCAGAGTTACGACCCTTCTTTAAAGGTAAAAGAATCGTCTTGGGTCATGTGGCTGCCGATGGCGGTGCTGGCTTCGTTATGCGTGATCTTCGGCATTTTTGCTTATTCTATTCCACTGCCGTATTTAGTAGCGCCGGCCGTTTACGGGATACAATATTCAGGCGCCTGGAATCCCGCGCTCGCGACCGTTTTGACCCTGGTCAGTTTGTTGATAGGCGCCGTTATTTATTATGCGCTGGGTAAAGCAAAGACCATGTCGTCAAAACCGGTTTATATCGGCGGAGAACTGCTTGACGTTAAAGAGGTAAGAGTTTCGGGGATCAATTTTTATAATACGATCGTTGAGGCGGGGCCGCTGCCCGCAATCTATAAAATGGCGGAAAAGAAGATTTTTGACATTTACGAAATAGGAAAAAAGGCCTTCATTTGGGCGTCAACTCTGCTTAGCGCTTTGCATGACGGCGCTCTGGGAACATACGTTTCCTGGCTTTTATTCGGCGCGGCGGTTTTATTTATAATGTTGGTGAGGTAACAAAATGCCGTATGTTTTATTTGGGATCGTAATATCGGCGGCGGTTGCGGCGGTTGAAAGCAAAAAGCTTATCAACTCGGTGATTGCTTTTGGGATCATGGGCCTTAGCGTCTGTTTGACGTTTATAATCCAGGGATCGATCGATCTTGCGTTAGTGCAATTAGCGGTGGAGACGGCGCTTTTGATGGTATTGGTTAAAGCCACAAAAGATCTGTCAGAACCGGAATCTTTAAAATGGTATGAGATTGTATCGATGACATTATTTATTATATTATTTGGAATATTCGCAGGTTATGCGGCGTTTGGATCGCCGGTGTTCGGACGGCATTTAAAAGAACAAACGCTGACCATCGTGGAAGTGATAGCTCTTTTTTCGATCGGCGTCTATTGCGTCGCGATCAAGCGCAACCTGATCAAAATAATAATCGGCATTATAATAATGGAATACGCGGTCAATCTATTTTTAGTCGCGTCAGCTCGCGGAGGGGACCTCCTTTCTCAATGGGCGGCGCTGGTCGGCCTGGCTACGACCGTCGTTATGGTCGCGCTGGCCAAACGGCTTTATGACCGGCATGGGACGCTTGATATTTCAAAGATGAGGAAGCTTAAAGGATAATGAACAACTTTTTACCTTATTTTATAATTGTTCCCCTGATCGCGGCGCTTTTGGCGCTGGCCGTTAACCGGATCAATAAAATACTGCCCGACATATTAAGCGTTCTGGCTACATTGTATTTATTGGCGGCAACCGTAATGCTTTACTTCTTCCGTCCTTATAATTTTGTCCTGACATATAAGATCGGCGGGACCAGCCTGGTGCTGGACGGATTGAGCCATCTGGTCCTCCTGGCGGTCAATCTTGTCGCTTTTCTGGTGGTCCTTTACTCCGTCCCTTATATGAACAAGTATGCGGGCAAGGAGAAATATTACGCGCTTTATATGCTGATAATTTCCGGCATGAGCGGGGTACTTCTCACGGGAGATATTTTCAACCTTTTTATATTCATGGAGATCGCGGCGCTTGCCACCTACGCGCTGGTCGCTTTCGGAGGCGGGGCGGAAGAACTTGAAGCTTCGTTCAGATATGCGATCATAGGCACCATAGCTTCTTTGCTGATACTTCTGGGGATCGGCTTTATTTATAGGATTACCGGGACGACCAATATGTCGGAGATCGGCCTGGTTTTTAATAAGAATATCGATTACATAAAATATTTTATCGCCGCTCTTTTTATCGCCGGGTTTGGCATGAAAGCGGCATTGGTCCCGTTCCATTCCTGGCTGCCCGACGCCCACACCGCCGCGCCGGCGCCGGTTTCGGCCACTCTGTCCGGAGTATTGATCAAAGTGCTGGGCGTCTACGCGATCATAAGGATTTTTTACAATGTATTGGGCATGACGCTGCAGTTGTCCTATGCCCTTACATTTATCGGGGCGCTTTCCATTTTGATCGGCGGATTACTCGCGTTTTATCAGGCAGATCTTAAAAGGCTCATGGCTTATTCCACTATTTCGCAGGTAGGATATATCATACTCGGGATAAGCCTGGGAACGCCTCTGGGAATAATGGGCGGGCTGTTCCATCTTTTTAATCACGCTTTATTCAAGCCTTTGCTATTTATGAACGCGGGATCTATCGAACACTCAACCGGCACTCGCCAGTTGGACAAGATCGGAGGAATTTCAAAAAAGATGCCGGTAACCGCTTTGACTTCTTTTATCGGTTCGTTGTCCATTTCGGGGATCCCTCCTTTTAACGGTTTCTGGAGCAAGTTATTTATTATCCTTGCCTGCGTACAGACGGGCAAGGTGTGGTATGCGTTCGCGGCCGTGATCGGAAGCATTATAACGCTTGTTTATTATCTAAAAGTGCAGAAAGTAATCTATTTTGAAAATACCAGCGATCTTATTTCAAATATCAAGGAATCGCACTGGCTGATGAGCGCGTCGGTGATAGCTTTATCTCTTGCCTGCCTGTTAATGGGGATATTTTATCCGTATGTGATAACTTATCTTATAAATCCGGCGGTGGTAGCGGTTTTAAACGGACTGGGATACGGCCGGACGGTTGGGGGAGCATTGTAAATGAGACTGCCAAAATTAAGAGAATTGGGAGAAGCGATCAGGGCCGTGATCTCCGGCCCGTATACCACACAGTTTCCTTTTAAGCCGATCATTCCTCCGGACGGTTACCGCGGAAAGCCGCAGTTCTATGAGCATGACTGTGTCGGCTGTAACGCCTGCGCGGAGGTTTGCCCCGCCAGAGCGATCGAGGTTGTTGATGATAAAGAGAAACAGTTGAGGACGCTTACCCACCACCAGGACATTTGCATCTACTGCCAGCAATGCGAGCTTGCCTGCATCACAGGCAAGGGTATAATACTGACCAAAGAATTTGACCTGGCGACATTTGACCGGAAGAGCTCCATCACCCAAAGCAAAAAGAAGCTTGTTATCTGCGAAAACTGCGGAGAAATAATCGCGCCGATGGACCATATAAAGTTTCTAGCCAAAAAGGTCGGGCATCTTCTTTATTCCAATCCGACGTTATTGCTTGCCCGCTACGAAGAGCTTGCCATTCTTGAACAGCAAAGGATTAAGGAAAGCCCGCACCCGCGCGGAGATCACCTCAAGATGACTTGCCCTAACTGCCGCCGCGAGGTTATAATTAAGGAACAGTGGTAACCATTTATGCATGAATTAGGTTTAGCTGAAGATGTGTTGAAGCTTTTAAAAGAAGAAGCGCAGAAGAAAGGCCTGGCTAAGCTTGAATTCGCAAAAGTATCGATCGGGGAAACGTTGATCAGCGATCCGCCGGAATTCAAAGAGATTTTTTCGATGATATCAACCGGCTCTCCCGCGGAAGGCGTTCGCCTGGAAATTGAAATAACACCGCTCAAAGCCATATGCGCCGACTGTAAAAAGGACTTTAACCCGAAAAATTTGCGCTTTGACTGCCCCAACTGCGGATCGACAAATATTAAGGTGGCTTCGGGAAGAGAGATCATCGTAAAAGAGATCGGCTGATCTCCGACCGGGAAAAGCTAACAATCAGAGGGCTTTGAGAATAGCGTTTTTTATCTCTTCAACTGCCGCTTTGGCTTTCTCGGCTTCTTCACGCGTTATAGTGGCTGGCCAGTGGACCGGATAACGGGTGTCGATGTAGAAAGGTGAGAGGAAATCACAGTCCTCCATCAGTGTGTTCAATAAACTGTTTGCTGCAGCGCAAATCTTCAATAATAACCGCAAATCATGAATCTTGCGAAACTCCAGATTCTTCTCAACGATGAAAGCCTTTAGATATTTTTCCGCGCTTTGCTGGAAATGGAAGCAGATTTGAGCATAAAACTTATCTTTATCCTTAAGGTTGATTGAAGCAAAATCAAAGTCATCCTGGGCCTTGGCCAGCCAATCCTTGGTATTAGCTTCGTTGTTCATAAATGATCCGCCCATCGCGAACGATAGCTTTGAGGAATGGGTCGCCAAGGTTAAAATATTTCTCAAATTCGCTCGATTTGTAAATAAGAAAATCGGCGGGGGTATTTCGCTCAATCAATTTATTTAATTCCCGGTTTCTATCTCTTCCCAAGTAAGGGACATTGTCTTTAACGATCAGAAAATCAAGATCGCTATCCGGCTTGAATTTGCCGCTGGCGGCCGAGCCGAACAGGATGATCTTTTGCGGCTTATATTTTTCCACGATCTGCCTGGAAATACTGTCAATCTCTTTTTGGATATTTTCCGGTACCATTATGCTTAAATTATAACACATATTAGCGACCGTTAGTGTATTCATGTAGTAAATACGGCTGGCAGGTGCTAAAAATACAGGTCGCGATCGGCTGGAAATTGAGATTATGCTCCTCAAAGCCGTCTGCAAAGTAAAATAATAAACTGAAATCCGCTAAAAACGACAGCGATATAGATATAGATAAGCCAAGACAATATGAAGAGGAGGGTAAACAGTTATGATAAGTTCAATAAAAGCATTGCCAAGAATTGCCGCCTTTGCAATAGGTTTAACCATGGGGTGTGCACCAGAAAGAGGTTCAATTAAAATTGACGCAAATGGAAAAGAGGTCTCTTGCCAAGGATACGGGATTACACAAACTCCAGAATATATTCAGGTAGTTCAACCCATGGGCGGACTTGCCGCAAGCTATACGTTAGAATTGGATAGTAGACGAATATTATACACTTATGATTTTCCGCCCAGGGCGGAAGCGCGTCCTGGAGAGGCGTGCTATGAACAAGTCGCGTCACAAATGAAATGTCACGCGTTAGAAGTGAGAAATCATTTGGATCGATTTAATTGTTTTAATGCGATGATGGACACAAATATTGCGTTAGAACTTGTTGATGACATGATAGCGCAAATAAAGCAAAACCCTCAAACTGATCAGAAGTAGAGGTCGCGTTTTCCGCTTTTCAGTTGTTGAAGCCTGTTGATCGTTTTTTGTTTTACTTTTGGATCTTCAATATCCTTCAAATGACCTTTTATCACCTTATCCCCGAGGGTTTTGGCTTTGTTATTCCCATAATCCAAAAGATATTCTTTGAAGGTCAAAAGCGAGTTCGGCAGGCAATACTTTTTAATTAACCCCGGCTTTGCCATGTCCATAAAATCCTTTCCGACCCGCCCGAGACGATAGCAGGCGGTGCAAAAGCTGGGGCTGTATCCCAGTTTTGAAATATCATGTATTACTTCCGCCAGAGAACGATTGTCGCTGATAATAAATTGCCCCGAATCGGATTTTTTCTGTAAAGATTTTTTATATCCTCCGGGAACGGTCTTTGATCCCGCGCTGATTTGCGAAATCCCCAGGCCGATTACTTCGTCCCTCATCTTTGCCGACTCCCGGGTTGAAAGGATAAGCCCGGTATAAGGCACGGCCAGCCGAAGGATCGCAACCAGCTTTTTGAAATCGTTATCCGAAACCGGAGCGGGCGGCCTTACCGTTAGAGGAGAATTTGCCGCTGGTTCGATCCTAGGGACGGAAATGGTGTGCGGACCGACGCCAAATTGCTTTTCAAGCTCAAGCGCGTGATGGAGCAGGGCAAGGACTTCGAACCGATAATCATACAAGCCGAAGAGAACTCCTATCCCGACATCATCTATTCCCGCTTTTTGGGCGCGATGCATCGCGTAAAGATGATAGCGGTAGTCAGATTTTGGCCCCGAAAGATGCATTTTCTTATAAGTTCCCGGATGATAGGTCTCCTGGAATAGCTGGTAGGTGCCGATGCCGCATTTTTTTAATCTTCTGAAGTTTGTTATGGAGAGAGCGGCGACATTCACGTTAAGCCGCCTAATTTCTCCGTTCTTGTACTTGGTGGCGTAGATGGTTTGGATCGCCTTCTCAACGTACTCAATATTTGAGGCGCTCGGATCTTCCCCTGCCTCAAGAAGTATTCTCTTATGTCCCTGTTTTTCAAGGATCAGGACCTCTTCTCTGATCTCCTCAAGCGTCAGCCGCTTTCTTTCAAGTTCCTTGTTGGTGCATCTGAACCCGCAATAGAGGCAATTGTTCACGCAATAATTTGAAATATAGAGAGGCGCGAAGATAACGAGGCGCTTGCCGTAGATCGCTTCTTTTATGGTCCGGGCCGCCTTGAATATTTTCCCAATGCTTTTCTTGTCTTTACATTGGAGGAGGATGGCTGCCTCATCTGGGGCAAGGCCTTTTAATTTTAACGCCTTTGAGATAACCGCTTCTACGTCTTTGGCCGACGCTTTTTTCGTGTTCTCAAGTATCGAGTTTATTTTATCTTCATCAATGAACGTCTTCAATTATTTTACTTTCGTTTTGTTTCCCAGAAAATCCGCGGTCCAGATCCCGCTGTCATAATAGACTATTTTATCCCCGGTCGGCGCGAGAGAGGGGAGATTGCCGGTAAAGCTTGAAATCTTAACGGATTCCGCGATCGTCGGTCCGGAAAAGTCCAGCTTTTCATAGGCATTGCTCTTAGCGCAATAGACTTCATTGGTATTGGCGGCGGAAACGCAAATATTGCTTACGCCCGCAATCCCGGTTTGCGTCCTGGTTGAATTATCCCAATATGCCAGTTTTGAGTCCGCGCCGTCATTGTAAGTATAAAATATTCGTGTCCCGTATTTGGCGGAGACCGAGGTGGCGCCCTCGGATGTGATAAGGGCATCGCCCGAACCATCAAGCTTTATACTTCTGATCTCGCCCAAATTATTGCAGTAGATCAGATGAGTTCCGGCGGAGTTCCAGTCAAAAGATCTCACGCTGGGGATATTGAGCTCAATGCGTGTCGCGCCGGTATAAGACGAAGTTGGAGTGGTGATGATTACGATTTTGTTGAACAATCCTAAACGGAGATCGGTGCCAAAAGCGACCTGATCGCTGTTTGGGCTGGGAACAAGGATTGAGGGATAGTCGTTCGTCACATCGTCATAAAGTTTTTCGGATGTTCCGGCTTGCGACATTATTTCTATAAATTCATTATAAGAATCTGATGTTTTGACGTCGATCATATTGGATCTGCTTTCAGTTATCCCGCGAACGCAGACTATGTTGCTGTCTTTATTGAATGCCGGAGAAAGATAAGAATCGGTATGGGTCGATTTTTCACCGCAGCCGGCAATGAGAAGAAGAGAAAAAAGACCGAGAATTAAATATTTTTTCATGCGCATACCTCCCGGAATCCCGCTATTATAGCATATTTCAGGCAAAAATTCACCTTTGCGCCGCAATCGGGTATAATATGGTCATGCTTAAACACTGGATAGCGGCGAATATGGTCGAGGGTATCGGTCCGGCCAGGCTGAAGAAGCTTATGGATGAACACGGATCGATAGAAAAGGTATGCGCCGCGATCGACGCCCCCGTTTTGAAGGCTGAAGAAGAAATAAGATCCGCGGAAACAAAAAACATCCGGATCTTTTCCGTCGAAGACAATGGTTATCCGTTCCTTTTAAAACAGATCCACGATCCGCCGCCGGTGATCTATGTAAAAGGCGATCTTTTAGAAAAAGATAAAAATGCGATCGCGATCGTGGGAACGAGGATAGCGAGCCGTTATGGGCTCAATACGGCAAAACAATTTGCTTTCGAACTGGCGTCGCTGGGGATAACCGTTATTTCCGGAATGGCGCTGGGTATAGACGCAGCCGCGCATGAGGGCGCGCTTGATGCCGGCGGAAGAACAATCGCGGTCCTGGGCTGTGGAGTGGACCGGATCTATCCTCCGGAGAATTCTGAACTTTATTCGAAGATTATAGAAAAAGGCGGAGCGATCGTCTCCGAGTATCCTATCGGTTTTCCCCATGATAAATGGACTTTTCCGCAGAGGAACCGGATCATTTCTGGCCTTTCGCTGGGAGTGATCATCATTGAAGGCGGCTACAAAAGCGGAGCGATGATAACTGCCAAAGTGGCGCTTGAACAGGGAAGGGAAGTGTTCGCAGTGCCCCAGAACATAGATTCCGAACTGGGGAGAGGTCCTCATTGGCTGATTAAGCAGGGGGCAAAGCTTGTCGAATCAGTTGATGATGTGCTTGACGAGCTTAAATTCCAAATCCCAAATCTCAAAACTTGTCCCGAGAGAATCGAGGGATCCCAAACAAATCCCAAATCACAATTGCAAAAAACAAGGCCGGAAAATTTATCAACTGAAGAAGAAAAAATATACAATGTGTTATCTGCGACACCCAAACACTTTGATCAGATCACGATAAGCTGTGGTTTATCGGTCCAGCAGGTTGCCTCTCTTTTGACGATGCTGGAGATCAAAAAGATCGTCCACCAGCTGCCCGGAAAATTGTTTATCCTGCAATAAAAATCAAAGGTTGCCAGATATGCCTGTATCGGGTTAGAATAAAGGCATCATGGTGCTATTTTCAGAAATGTTCGCGTCCGAACTTATAGGCGACCCGATCGTTGATCGGCTGCAGGAGAATATCGGACGGGTCAAGGATATTATTATTACTTTAGGCGAGACTTTTCCAAAGGTCACCGGGCTTCTGGTCAAGATCGCTGGCGATAAAAAGGAAGAAAAAGTCCTTCTGGTAGGGGAGATAGACCTGATCGGCACGCAATTTGTGACTACCCGATCCACCAAAGACCGCGTGGTATGGACAGATCTTCGTGACGGAGAAGTGCTTTTGGTTCGTGACGTCATGGATCAGCAGGTTGTTGACCTCGACGGCGCCAGAGTTATCAGGGTAAATGATCTTAAGCTTGCCAAAGTCGATCAGGATGTCCGATTGATCGCGGCTGATGTCGGATTTAAAGGGATGCTGCGCAGGCTGGGGCTTTTGGAGAGCGTTGGATGGCTTTACGGTTTTTTCAAAAAGCAAATTTCCGAAAAACTCATTGGTTGGGACCATGTGCAAAATCTTTCCGGCGGCAAAGTCGCTATCCCGACAAGGACTTTTACCGACCTGCATCCCGCCGATGTCGCGCAAATAATGTCCCAGCTTAAAACAGAAGATAAGGCGGTATTGCTTTCAACGCTTTCCGACAAAACCGCGGCGGAAGCGCTTCACGAGCTTGAACCGATGATCGCAGCGGTGCTGGTCACGAACCTTGATACCAAGAAAGCTCTCGGAATACTTGAGAAAATGCCGGTTGATGAGGTTGCCGACGTCCTCGGAGATTTGCCGCCCGACCGGGCCGATGAACTTCTCCGGCTTATGCGCGTGAGAAAAGCGTCGCAGATAAGGGAATTATTAAAACATAAAGACGAAACTGCCGGAGGCCTGATGACTACGGAGTTCATTGCGCTTCCGCGGAACCTGACGGTGGAGCAGGTTATCCAAAATCTTCGGGAAAAGGCCCCGGACGCGGAAACCATATACTATGTATATGTCGTCGACGAGGAGAATCATCTGCTCGGCGCGCTTTCTTTAAGAAGCCTGATCGTTTCTCCTCCGGATAAGGTTATTTCCGATATTATGATAAAAGATATTATCGCCGTGTCTCCCGAAATGAACCAGAGGGATGTGGCGGGAGTGATATCAAAATATAATTTTCTGGCCGTTCCGGTGGTTGACGCTGAAAAAAAGATACTCGGCATTGTAACCGTTGATGATGTGATCGACTTTATCCTTCCTCCATTCTCCAGAAGAAAGCGACAGATGCTGGGATGAGAATTTTCAAGGACTGGAAATACTGGAGGATCAGGCTTTTAATTTTCCTGTCTGTGGTGGGGCCGGGAATTATTACCGGCACGGCCGACAACGACGCGGGCGGAGTTGCCACTTATTCCGTGGCCGGGGCGCATTTTGGGTATCGGATGCTATGGATCCTTATCCTGATCACGTTCATGCTTTATGTCACGCAGGAGATGGGGATGAGGCTGGGGGTTGTTACCGGCAAAGGCCTTGCCGACCTCATCAGGGAAAGGTTTGGACTGCGCTTTGCGGTTCTTTTGATTGGATTGGTGTTTCTGGCTAATTTTTCAAATATTCTGGCTGATGTCGCCGGTATTGCCGCGGTCGCCGATATTTATCATATCCCGCGTTTGATCTTTGTTCCCATATTCTCTCTGGTGGTCTGGTTCGTGATATTGCGGGGAAGCTTTAATTTTGTCCAGAACATTTTTTTGACATCCTGTATTCTTTTCTTCTGTTATATAATCAACGGCTTTATCGCCCGGCCCGATATCCCGGCAATGATCGAAGGAAGCTTTGTGCCGTATCTGCCAATGAACCGGGAGTTTATTTTCACCGCGACCGCCCTGATCGGTACCACTTTGACCGTTTGGGGGCAATTTTTTGTACAGTCGTATTTCGTCGACAAAGGTGTGGACAAAAAGCATATTAAAAGCGCCAGGCTTGATGTCCTTTTTGGCGCGTTCTGGACCGATTTTGTCGCTTATTTCATCATAATTTCCTGCGCGGCCACGCTTTTTGTGAAAGGCATCCGCATTGAAAGCGCGGTTGACGCGGCGATGTCCCTGGGCCCGCTGTTAGGGGAATTTGCCAAGCATTTATTCGCCTGGGGGCTTTTAAACGCTTCGCTTCTGGGCGTGTGCGTTATAACCATGGGAACCGCGTATGCGGTTACGGAGGTCTTTGGCACGGAAAGAAAGATTAACGCCACATTCAAGGAGGCGCCCCTGTTTTATTCAATAATCGGCGTGTGCATATTTATTTGCACTTTATTGGTATTGATCCCGAATTTGCCGATGATCTTTATCCTAACCGCTTCCCAGGCTTTTAACACCATGGTCCTGCCGTTTATCTTCTTTGTAATGCTTAAATTGATAAATGATAAAAAGCTGATGGGGAGCCACACCAATGGTCCGGTCAATAACGCCATCGCCTGGATAACGATCGGCAGTTTTACGCTCATTTCTTTCCTGATGCTTTATCTGATGTTCTTTTAGGTCAATCTTCGGTGAGTTCTTTGTAGTGGACCATAAAAAAAGCTGAGAAACAAATACGCTTCCCAGCTTTTCCTTTGATCAAAGAAAAATTGCGATTACTTATTGGTCCTTAACAGTTTATGTTTTTTTATGACGTTCCAGATCTTCTTTGTCATTTCCGTCACAGGGATCGGTTTCGCGCTGAAAATTTTCTCCAGCGATTCATCACGGCCCTTAAAATTAACCGTCATTTTTTTTAGTCCACCTCTTGCCATTTTTTTTCACCTGCCTTTCGCAATTGCGATTTGTCCATTATTATAGTATAATTCCTCGATAATGCAAGTGGAAATTCATGTTTAAAAAGATATTGATCGCAAACCGGGGAGAGATCGCGGTAAGAATAATAAGGGCCGCAAGGGAGCTGGGGATAAGGACGGTCGCCATTTATTCGGACGCGGACAAAGATTCGCTTCATGTTAAACTGGCTGACGAATCTTATTGTATCGGTCCCGCCGCTCCCAATTTAAGCTATCTCAATATCCCGACTATTATTTCCGTTGCCGAGATCTCCGGGGCGGAGGCGATCCATCCCGGGTACGGTTTTCTTGCTGAAAATTCAAAATTCACTGATATTTGCGCCGAACATCGCATCACTTTCATCGGGCCGAGCAAGCATGCCATGGAGAAGATGGGGGACAAATCCACCGCAAAAATTACGGTAAAGCGCGTGGGCGTGCCGACGGTGCCGGGTTCTGACGGAAATGTTAAGGATGAAAATGAAGCGGTCAAGGTCGCGAACAAAATTGGCTATCCGGTTATTATTAAGGCAACGGCAGGGGGCGGGGGAAAGGGAATGCGTTTGGTAAGAGACGGAAAAGATCTGGTTGAATCATATAAGACCGCGCGCGCCGAAGCCGCGGCGGCTTTCGGCAATCCCGATGTGTATATAGAGAAATATATTGAGGAACCGCGCCACATAGAGGTCCAAATACTGGCCGATGAATATGGCAATACCATCCATCTTGGAGAAAGAGATTGTTCGATCCAGAGACGCCACCAAAAATTGGTCGAGGAATCTTTGTCTCCGGCGGTTGACCGCAAGTTAAGGGATAAGTTGGGGGATGCGGCGGTCAAAGCGGCAAAATCGGTCAATTACAAGAGCGCGGGGACGATTGAATTTATTTTTGACAAAAGCGGGCATTTCTATTTTATGGAGATGAATACCCGCATTCAGGTCGAGCATCCGGTGACGGAAATGATAACCGACATTGATATTATAAAGGAACAGATATTGATCGCGGCGGGAAGCCATTTGAAATTAAAACAAAAAGATGTCCATTTCAAAGGCCACGCGATCGAGTGCCGTATCAATGCGGAAAATCCCGATCGAAACTTTCTTCCCTCGCCCGGAGAAATAACGATCTACCATCCGCCGGGCGGTCCCGGGGTCAGGATCGATTCGCATGCCTATCAGGGATACCACATATTGCCGCATTATGATTCCCTGGTTGCCAAGATCATTTGCTGGGGGAATAACAGGACAGAGGCGATCGACAGGATGAGGAGAGCGCTGAACGAATTTGTGATCGACGGTATTTCTACTACTATCCCTTTTCACCTCAAAGTCCTCGATAACGCAGAATTCCAAGCCGGAAATG